>NZ_JEXX01000030.1:0-44915 GCF_000582055.1 Acinetobacter sp. 766875
GGTGGATCAGGAAATTTGAACAACACTTATAAGTGATATTTTGCTCCCCAAATGATGTTATAAACATCAATATATGGAGTATTTTATGGCACGTAGACCAAGAAGAAATCATTCAAATGATTTTAAAGCTAAGGTAGCACTTGCTGCGATTAAAGCAGAAAAAACACTTGCTGAATTGAGTGCTGAATTTGATGTTCATCAAAACCAAATTATCGACTGGAAAAATCAACTGATTTCAGCTTCCTCGCAAGCTTTCGATCAATCAAAAGCTCCAACAGAACCACCCATCGATCTAAAAAAACTACATGCAAAAATCGGTGAGCAGGCATTAGAAATTGATTTTTTAGAAGGTGTGTTGAAGAAACTGGGCCGCTTCAACCACAAAAGTTAATCGATGACTCACTTCAGATTTCAGTATCTAAGCAAGCTCAGCTGCTGAAAGTCTCCCGTGGTTGTTATTACTATCGCCCAAAACCTGTGAGTGCATCAGATCTGAAGCTGATGCGGTGTATGGATGAGTTACATATGCAATACCCTTTTGCAGGTAGCCGTATGATGCGTGATTTGTTGAATCGTCAAGGACATCATATAGGACGACGTCATACACGTACTTTAATGAAGAAAATGGGCATTAATGCGTTATATTGCAAACCAAATTTAAGCCAGGCTAATCAAGCTCACCGCAAATATCCATATCTGCTCAAAGGATTGGCTATTCAGCGCAGTAATCAAGTGTGGTCTACGGATATAACGTATATCCCTATGGCAAAAGGCTTTGTTTATTTATGTGCTGTGATTGATTGGCATAGCCGCAAGGTACTTGCGCATAGAGTATCGATTAGTATGGAGGTTACATTTTGCATAGAAACATTAAATGAAGCTATTGAAAAATATGGTCGACCTGAAATATTTAATACAGACCAAGGCAGTCAGTTTACCAGTGATGCATTTATTGATGTATTGAAATCAAATGACATCCAAATCAGCATGGATGGTAAAGGTCGATGGGTTGATAATGTGATGGTTGAACGATTATGGCGGAGCGTTAAATATGAAGAGGTGTATCTCAAAGCCTACAGCAATGTTTTGGATGCGAAGAAGCAATTAAACGCATATTTTGAATTTTATAATTTGAAACGACCTCATTCGAGTCTGGACAAAATGACTCCAGATGAGTTTTACTATGACCAGCTACCACAACAAAATAAGGTAGCTTAACTAGAGCAGAGTATCACTTATAAATAAGCTTTTAGTTGTTCAAACATGTGGGACCACCTCTGACTGTGACAAAATCAGGCTTTCGAGCTATCGGAACAACTCAAGGTGAGAAAAACTTTAACCTATCCATTCTTTGTAATGGTGGCGAGAATAACTCCGGTATACCTACAAGTAACACATTGAGTTTAAGCTTTGACTACAATTCCGATGCTGCAAACAGTCAGGTTATTAGTAATAGTGCTGCTGAATCAACTAAAGCGAACGGTGTTGGTGTAGAACTTCTATGGAATATGAATGGTGCAAATAGTACGATTCAAAAAGGAAATAAACTAGGTATTGGTACTATAGGCTCCAACCAAACAGTTCAATATGATGTGCCATTAACTGCACGTTACTACCAAACTGCTGCCAATGTAACGGCGGGAGAAGTCAAAGCTAATGCCACCGTCACGATTCAATATGAT
Source organism: Acinetobacter sp. 766875 (assembly GCF_000582055.1). Classification (NCBI taxonomy): domain Bacteria; kingdom Pseudomonadati; phylum Pseudomonadota; class Gammaproteobacteria; order Moraxellales; family Moraxellaceae; genus Acinetobacter; species Acinetobacter sp. 766875. The sequence goes on from NZ_JEXX01000030.1 coordinate 1,683, forward strand.
TAGAGGCAATTTCATTCTTTCTGACTACTGAATCTTAAGAAGAGGTAGTTAGATAAGTTGAAGAATAAAGTTATTTGACTAATTTTTAACTAATACTAAAAGAATCATTTTTTGATATAAATTATTTTTTAAATTTTACTAACAAATAAATTAAAAAAATGCTCATAAGCGAATAAAGCCAATGAGCATTAGTGATAACCACTTAACCTGAAATACAAATTGTGGGAAATAGATCACAATTTGCATGACTATAATTTCAAAATTTACCTTAAATATCAAGTCTTTTTTTTAACAAAAGTTTGATAAAACTATTTAACCAGTTAATTTTAAACAAAAATTAATTAAAAATAAAATTTAGAATCCCTATTCTACAGACTTTCTAAAGAATTATCATTCGATTAATTAAGAAAATATGAATTTTATAGAGATTAATGTGCAGTAAAATTAAAAAATCGTTTATGTAGAATGTTTGAGTTAAAGCCCTAACTTCAAATTATGTAATTCTCTAAACTATAAAGCTTTACATAACCTATAAGAAAAAAAACATAAACAAATCTGGAAATATTCTTCAATTACAGCCTAAATCCCAGTTTTTATTACAAAACAACATGCTTATTTTTTGGAAAATCTTTTGTATTTTATTATTAAGTTTAGGGGCTTTCGGAGTTGGTTTAGGTATTAGTCATTTAGATTTTTTCTTATTTTTTATTGGGATACTTTTTCTATTGTGTTTTTTTCTAGCCCTAAAGCAAGCGCGTGAAGATGCAGGGATTTTCCCGGATGAATAAAAATTTCTTTAATTTAATAGGTACATAAGGAAAAACAGAGTTAAACAAAATTTAAAATTAAACTCTAAATGGTTCAAAACAATTCAAAAGAAAATCCATCACCACTCTTACCACAGGACTACTCCTTAGATCTTCATGGATGACCAACCAAATTTCAGCGCTCATCGGGTCATTATCTGGTAATTTTATCAAATTGCCTTGTTGGCCTAAAAAGTCAGGTAGAACGGCTAAACCTACTCCGCCGCATGCAGCTCTCCATTGCAACTCAGGATGATTAGTAACCATGAGCGGGTCTTTATTATTCAATTTTTCTTTTAATTTTTGTTGTTTCTGTCCATGTACACCACCGACCTCCACACTAATCCACTCATAATTTTCTTGATTCGTTGAAGCCAAATAACTTGGAGTAGCATATATTCCAAAAGGGATTTCTCCGACTTTACGAGCAACTAAATATTCATCTTTAGGTCGCCCAAATCTTACGGCAATGTCAGCCTCTCTATGCTGCAAAGATACATAATGAACATCTCCAAGTACACGTAGTTTTAATTGTGGATAATGACGATAAAACTTTCCGAGATGAGGCATGATTAGATGAGCGGCGGTTAACGGAGGCATACTAATAGAAACAGTCCCCGTAACCTCCTGCTGTCCAGCCAGAGCAAGCCTCTCAATAGAAAACGTCTCTTCCATCATACGTGCCACTACTTGGGCAAGCTGCTCGCCTTCAGATGTTAAAACGTAAGTGCGGGGTCTACGATCAACTAATTTTAATTTTAAGCTCTGTTCTAACTGAGCAATTCTTCTTGCAACAGTGGCATGGTCAACCCTTAACTTTCTTGCCGCAGCTGAAAGTGATTTTTCTTCAGAAAAAACTGAAAAATAATGTAAATTTTCCCAATCTATCATTGTGCAAATTTTCACATCAGAGATGAATTAATATGGAATTGTACACCTTTAAGTGATTACTCAGAATAGAGACATTCTTTTTCGGAGCCCTATCATGAATAAAACGGTGGTTTATGCCTACACAGGTGTTGTAATAACGATGCTTTTTTGGGGCTCAGCATTTAATGCGATGTCTTATATTATCCAATCGATGCCTCCTCTTTCGGCAGCAGCTGAGCGTTTTACGCTTGCAAGCCTTGCTCTATTTATTATTTTTGCGGCCATGGGAAAATTACGTTGGGCTACTTTTCAGCAGAATTTATTTATCTATCTTATTATTGGAATTATAGGGATTGCTGGTTTTAATATAGGTTGTTTCTATGGCTTGCAAACAACATCAGCAGTCAATGGTGCCTTAATCATGGCAACCACACCATTGATCACTCTACTGCTAGCAATTTTACTTGATGGAGAAAAATTAACACTTCCTAAATTTATCGGAGTTGTATTTGGTTTAAGTGGTGTGCTTTTCGTTATTAGCCATGGGCATATTTCCACGTTACTTCATTTAAAAATAGCAATTGGTGACTTTTATATCTTACTTGGTGGGATCAGTTTTTGTTTAGCCAATGTGTTATCACGCCGGTATGTAAAAAATGCTACGCCTCTAGAAACTACAACGTTCTCTATGCTGTTCGGTGCTTTGACTCTAATCATATTAAGTCTAATTTTCGAGCACCCATTTAAAGCAGTTGTTATGGCGCCTATTACTGCACACTTAGCTATGGGATACGTCATTATTTGCTCTACTATGATTGCTTATTTATTTTGGTTTAATGGCATTCAAAAACTAGGCGCAGGTAGAGCATCAATCTTTTTTAACTTTGTTCCAGTTTTTAGTATGTTAGTTGCAATGTTAGCTGGTCAAACACTTAATATCTGGCAAATTATAGGGACTGCTTTAGTTATGCTAGGCGTGCTAAGTAGTAGCGGCTTTATTCAAATTAAACGCCGTCCTGCACTTATAACCAAGCCTTGTACTAAATAGTGATCACACAAATTCATCTTAATTATTGCGTTGTAACAAACAATGTATGTTTCTTTAAAACTTAACAAATGGCTGCCATATATAGTTTTAAAAACACAACAAGGAGAAATTAAGATGAATTTGGATTTTACAACAATCGAAAAACAGGCCCAATTGCTCAAAGAAGAGCAAGAGAAATTAGAACAGAAAGATCATGATTTTCAGTTAGCTTTAGACAAGCACCGAGAAGCATTAAAAGACTTATTTAAAGAACTGTTTCACGATCGAGAAATTAAAACAGAAAAAGGAGGTCAATTTTGTGTCATATTTGGTGATTTTAAAATTTCTTTATTGATTGAAACAGCCAAATTTGAAAATGGTGTGCCCGTTAAATTAAACTCTGTGAACCCAATTATCGTTAAATTTAAGAAAGATAAACCAGTTGCCAAAGCTCAATTTTCCGATGCGACGCAATATCTAGATAGTGCATTTCAAACACCGCATTATCAGTACTACTATAAGCACGATGATAAAACCCAATTAGTCCAATTTTCGGAGTTACCCGTATTTTTTCAAGCCATTCTTGATGCTGAAGTCTAATTATCTGCCCTCATTAGAGGGCTTTTTTTATAGATTTTATTTACCGCTCACTTTCTCATCTTTATAAAAACACTCACCTCACCAGTCTACTGTTCTCACCACATCTAAATTTATGAGTAAAAAAATTAAAGCAATGATTTACCGAAACCATTGCTTCTTTTTGAAATAGCTTGTATATACATGTTTATATTTGTTTGTACAAAATGGATTCTAATAAAAGAAAAGCTCTTAAAGGATAAGGAGAGTGTTATGGACTCATCAACTGGAACATCGAAAAGTGGGTTTGTTGAAAACCGAAGTATTGACTTTATTCCTGAAAATGAAAGGCATGGCAGTATATTCGCCCAATTTACACTTTGGTTTGGTGCCAATTTACAGATTACAGCTATTGTCACGGGTGCATTAGCTGTCGTATTAGGTGGTGATGTATTTTGGTCAATCATTGGCCTATTTATTGGACAATGCTTTGGTGCTGCTGTCATGGCTTTGCATGCAGCTCAGGGACCCAAACTTGGCCTTCCCCAAATGATTTCCAGTCGGGTTCAATTTGGAGTGTATGGTGCATGTATTCCCATTATTCTGGTTTGCCTCATGTATATTGGCTTTACCGCAACTGGTGAAGTACTCGCTGGTAAAGCAATTGCACACCTTGCACAGGTGAGTAATACAACAGGTATTTTAATCTATGCTTGTTTTATTATTTTATTTGCAACTATTGGCTATCGCTTAATTCACTGGGTAGGAAAAGTCGCAAGTGTCATAGGTTTAATAGCTTTTATTATTATCCTTACTCAAATTTTAGCTCTCTCGAATATTTCAGAATTGCTTGCTGTACGCCATTTTAGCTGGCCATCTTTTTTATTGGCAGTTTCTCTTTCTGCTTCTTGGCAAATTTCATTCGGACCTTATGTAGCAGATTATTCTCGTTATTTACCTACAAAGACCTCTTCAAATCAGGTGTTTTGGGCAGTTGGCCTTGGGTCTTTAGTCGGCTCACAAATTTCTATGACACTTGGTGTATTGATTGCTCAAGTATCAAATGGTGGTTTTGTCGGTAATGAAGTTCAGTATGTTGTAGGTATGAATCCAATCGCTCTTGTGATTACTTTCTTATATTTTAGTATTGCATTTGGAAAGGTCACTTTATCCACACTCAATGCTTATGGCAGTTTTATGTGTATAGCGACCATTTGGAACAGCTTTAAACCAACTGGACAGATTTCAAAACTGACCCGACTTGTTATTGTTCTTGCAATGGTTCTGATCTCGACATTTATTGCAGTTGTAGGTGAACACACCTTCTTAAGTGCATTCAAAGCTTTTATTTTATTTCTTCTGACATTTTTCATTCCTTGGAGTGCAATTAATTTAGTTGATTATTATTTTATTTCTAAAGAAGAATGTGATGTAGACGCACTATATGACCCAAATGGTAGATATGGGCGCTGGAACACCATTGGTATAGCTTGTTATTTTATTGGCATATTACTTCAACTGCCCTTTATCGATAGCAAATTTTACAAAGGCCAAATTGCCGAAATGTTAGGTGGAATTGATTTATCCTGGTTAGTTGGATTGTTATCGACTGCACTTTTATATTATGTGCTAGCAAAAAGAGCTCAAACAAAGGTTTCAAAAAATCTTGAGCTTGAACAAATCAAATAGTTTTGCAAGAGATATCAAAGTTAACTCAACAATACTTTGATATCTCTTTAAAATTTTCTTCTATTCTTGAACAGTATTTACCTGTGCAGAAGCAGGTAATCCGAATAATTTATCGAATGTCCAGTTAAATATAAATGTATAAATTGGAATGATAATAATAAAGGCAACATCTAACCAAAATGCCGCAACAAGAGAAATATCCATCCACCATGCAATCAGCGGAATTAAGAACATCACTAAAGTGATTTGGAAACCGATCGCATGCGCGATTCTACGTTTAACAGTGCGTGACTTATTCTCTTGTCGTGCTTCCCATTTTTCGTAAAGAATGTTGTAAATAAAATTCCATGTTACCGCAATTGTCGTAATCATGACTGAGAGCGGTCCCGTGTGCTCTACACTATCTCCGGCCAAAAGAGCTAAACCTACTGATGAAATCACCATTCCAATAATTTCATATGAGGACACATAAACAATACGACGCTTTAAACCTTGCATAACCAATCATCTTTTCTTACTTCTTTTTATTTTAGTTTCAGTTAAAATCACATATAAAGTTAACAGCTTTCAGTTTCACTGATATCAAAATGAATTTTAATAGCGAAAATATAGAGCTTTTCTTAAGTGTACTTGATACTGGATCTTTCTCGGCAGCGGCACGTAAGTTAAATCGAGTACCCTCCGCCGTGAGCATGGCTGTTGCCAATATTGAGGCAGAACTTGGTTACCTTTTGTTTGAACGTACTCACCGTAAAGTCATTCCTACTTCAGCGGCTTTAGCATTAGAGCCCCAAGCACGTATTATTGCTGAGCAGCTTAGGTTATTAAGTACCCATGCCTATGAGCTTTCGCTAGGACTTGAAAGTAAATTAAAAATTGGTGTTGTTTCAGATGCAAATACCAATTTACTTTTTAAAGCGATAAAAAAACTGGCTGATAAATTTCCCTTACTTAATGTAGAGATTATTACAGCCCCCCAAGACGATATTCTAAATTTGCTCTATACAGAAAATATTAACCTTTGTCTGGCAGGTTCTGATCTCAATATAAAAATGCGTGAAAGCTTACAATTAGTGATGAATGAAACTCTAGTTGCTACAATTTCTGTTCACCACCCACTTTTAAAACAAAATAATAAGTTAATCTCTATTGAAGAATTAATTAATGTTCGACAAATTGTAGTTGCAAGTAGTGAATTAAACATACAGGATTCACGTTCAATTGTTGGAGAAATGTACTGGAAAACCAATAGTTTACAGACCGCGATTAATATGGTTGAGGCTGGTTTAGGATGGGGAAATTTTCCTTTATCTTTGGTAAAAGAAAAAATTGAACAAGGACATTTAGTTCAACTAGATTTTAAAAATACAAAAAATCATTTACCTTTATCTATCTATCTCATCTGGCTCCAAGATAAACCATTATCAAAAGCAGCAAGAGAACTTGTTCAAATGATTCAAGCAAATTTATCTCATGCTGCTTATTAAAAACCGCCCTATAGGCGGTTTTTAGTGCTTATTTAGATTTATCAGCTTCAGCTTTATCATTCTTATGCTTATAACAATAGCCAAACATTGCACCTGCGCTGAAGAAAAACATTGCTTTTAACATGATGACACTCCTATGCCTCGTTTAGTGAAAATTAAACTTAGCATTTAGGTGTGTTTCACTTTGACTACTATTTAAATCAGTTTTGTTCATAATGAAAATTTACGTGTCAATCTTTTTCAATTTATTAAAAAAAACCAAAAAAACTATTTATTTGATTCTATTAGATTAATTTTTTAAGAGATTTAGACTTGAGTTATCAATTAAAACAAAGCAAAAAGCCTATTCATGGTGAATAGGCTTCTTACTGTATTTCAGGACTAAGCAATAATAATAATTATCAAAAATACTCCACTACTGTATAAATTCCAAGTGTTTTAGTCAAGTATAAAATTCATCAATTACAAATAGTTGTAGGAAGTGTGAAAGAATATTCATTCTGTGTTTTACTGATAAAACTTACTGTAAAGTTATACTGATTTTAGAACCGGTCGTAGTCTTATTTTTTAATTTGCGAACTTCAAAATTTTTATAGATTGATAGTAATAGATTTAATAAATTTATCTCTATATGAACCCAGAATAACTTGTTCTATTCTATTCATTCTATTACGCATATCTTGAAAGTGAACCACATTGTTAGATTCTAATATTTTCTCTTTGTCATCTGCCTTTCTAATAAATAGTGGTTTATCACTTAAGTTATCTTCAAAAAATTTAAATGTTCTCCGTAAATCTTGAAAAGTAAAAGAGATATTACACTGCCCTTCTATTTTTTTTCGGAATTTTGAAATATTAACAATATGGCCAGTTTTAGACTTCACAGATGGGAACACCCATTCTTCATTAATTTTCATTTTACGATTTTTCATTAGATGCCAAAGGAAATCACCCATATAAAGTTTATAGCGCTCATTATTATAAGTATTTATAAAGGAAAGACTTCCTTCATCTAAGTCTAGATCTTCCCAACGTAAGCTTTCACACTCATTTCTAAAAAGTCCTGTTAAAACAAGTGTTAATAAAAAGTCCTTATTTGTTTCATTTTCTTGGCCCCGACCTTCATATTCAATAATTGCGTGTACCCATTTTTCTAAATTTTCTCTATGAATATAGTTACTTCGACTTGAAACTGCTCGCCAACGTTGTTTTGAATTTAAAAAATTAACTGGGTTCATCGCAGATATGATGAGTTCTTTACTTCTGTCTTGATAATACTTAACCGAAAAACGATAAATAGCTCGAAGTACTCGCATAGATAAGTTCGCTTTGGCATAACTAATTTTAGATAATTGAATATACTTATCTTCAACCATCTGTTCAGTAATATCAGTAAGTTTAAGCTCCCTCCAATCCATTAAGTATTTTTCTATGACATCTCTATAATCAACTAGTGTTCTGTCTTTTAGTTTGTGTTGATTGATATATGCTTGAAAAGCTTCATCGAGACTAGGCTGGTTAATTTTCTTATCTAAATTATTTTTTAATATTTTATTATTTTTGCTAATTAAATAATTGTTTTCAGTTAAATCTTTTAACTTCCGCTGAGCAAGTATACGAGCTTCTTCAAGAGTAATTTTTTCGTAATCTCCTAATTTACAACGTATTGCTCTACCTTTTACTTTCTTTTCTACAATATAAGTTTTATATGAATTATTTACACGAATAGCAAAACCAATAATCTCACTATCTCTATAAATTGCTGGAATGAGTTTAAGTTGATCGATAAATGACTTAGTTAGCTTTACTCGTGAAGTGCTCATAAGCTAGAATCCCTAGCGCTTGTGATAATTAACAATATAGCAAAATATTTTTCAGGTCTACTGCACACCTACTTTTGAAAAATACTTGTGTTTAATAAAAAAATTGATTAGTATTGCAGGCACTGAAAAGCCTTGAGATTAAAAGCTTTTCTTATTTATAGGGCCTATAGCTCAGTTGGTTAGAGCAGCGGACTCATAATCCGTTGGTCCACAGTTCAAGTCTGTGTGGGCCCACCAAATACAAACCCCAAAAACTATAAGTTTTTGGGGTTCTTTAATTTTAGACATACAGTCCAATATCACTACATTATTCAAAAATTGTTCGATTAAACTTAAAAAAATCTTTTCCTATTTCCATATTTTTAAACGTTCCTTTTAATATTTTGATTATTATTAATTATTAACTTAATTATTTGATCTATTTTTAGGCTAAATTTTGTTGAGGCATTGATTTCGAGTTTTCCATTTGAACATCCCAAAACTTTTTCCATAAATCACAGTATTCGAGACATAAGTTTTCTAAACGAATATAGTCTTCTTCTGTACAAGCTTGCATCAAAATAAACCAAAGGTCTTCTTCATGGTCATCATCTGCTGCCTCAGCAGTTTTGTCTTCAGAGACGCCATGAACATGGTAATATCCACCACCCTCAACCTCTATACCAACAGCACTTGTTGCTCTACGTAAAGGTGGACTATATAAAATGACTTCTTCTTCAGCTACTGCCAATAAAGCTGAAACAGCTTTATAGTCGTTATAAGAGTTTTCTAAAAATTCTCTCACTTGATGTGCAATGCTGGTCGGTTTATAACTTCGGCGCTCTTCCTCTGTTACGCCAAAATCATTAAGCACATCTTCGAATAATGGATAATGGGCATATTCAGGGTTTCCCTGATAGTAACCATCTCGATCGGCTCCAGGACGGAATCCAAACTCATCAAATATATTCAGGCTTAAAAGAAAACGCGGGAACATCTTTGCACCGGCATGCAATCTCGGCTCTAACTGCTTAGTTTGATACTGAGCCATTAATAAAGCATCTGTAAATGTTTGTACGATTGCATGACGATACTCTAAATGAATACGCTTTAAATTTTCTTTATTAATTTCTCCGTTATTTAAAGTTTCAATTGCAGGATGATGAGATACAGGATGCTGCGCAATCTTCGCTCTTAATTGAGTTAAAAAGTTAAGATTTTTATCCCAAAGTTCAGCTGAAATGCTTTGTTTCATCCCTGCGAGTGCCTTTTTCCTAGGATTATTAAAGTTCTCAAATTTTTTAGGCATAATCCACTCTCGTTAAACTTATTAAAGTTCTTTGGTTTTCCATATTTTATTTTAAAAACAAAGAGTTATACCAAAAATAAAACTCCTTTTATCAAAAATCCATATTAGAATTAAAATCATACGAAATCAAATAGAATATTTAAAAAAAGTTAAAAATAATGTCTATTATTTTTATAATATTAACTTGAATCAAATTATGTTTTTGATTATGATCAAATTGATTAAAAATTTAAAATCTATGTAAAGTAATAATTAGTTTTAACTAAATGGAATAGTAATGTCAAAAAAAGAAGATATTATAAATACTGCTTTGGATCTTTTTAACCAAATTGGTTATAACGCTACAGGCGTAGATAAAATTATTGCTGAATCAAACGTCGCGAAGATGACTTTTTATAAATACTTTCCCTCTAAAGAAAGTTTAATTATGGAGTGTCTGCATCATCGAAATATTAATATACAAAATTCAATTTATGAAAAATTAAGTTTACATCCAGACGCCGGACCTCTTGAGAAAATACATCTCATTTTTAATTGGTACATTGACTGGATCAATAGTGAAAACTTTAACGGTTGCTTATTTAAGAAGGCATTTATTGAAGTATCTAAACAATACACTTCAATTCGTGAACCATTTCAAGAATATACAAATTGGCTTGTAAATTTACTTAATACTTTATTAGTAGAGTTAGATATTAAAGAACCTACACCGCTTACTCATATCATCATCTCGATTATAGATGGAATTATTATTGATGGAACCATTGATAAAGAATTGATTGATCCTGTAAAAAAATGGAGATATATCGAGTATTTAATTAAAACCGAGAATTCATAGTATTTTTAATATATAAAAAATTACTTTAAATTGATTTATTATATATTTTTCTATTACGGATTTAAAATATAATATTAATAAATATAAATTTTATTAAATATTTCAATTTAAAAATTAAAATAAATAAAGTTTAACATGTTGATAATTTTCTACCCTTTTAGACCAACTCATATTAGAATTCCGCAACCTTATTGTCTCCCACGTCTCTATGAAAAAGTTTTTAGGCAATTCTATCTTCAAAGCAGTTGGTTGGACCTATGATGTAGATCCTACAATTCTTGAAAAAAAACAAGTAATTATTGGGTTCGAGCACACTTCTAACCTTGATGCGATCTTATCAATCGCTCTGTTTCAAATATTAGATTTAAAAATTCATACGCTAATTAAAAAAGAGCTTTTTAAAGGCCCAATGAAGCCCATACTTGAAAATCTAGGCGGCATTCCGGTAGACCGTAAAGCAAGTAAAGATATTGTTTCTCAAATGGTCGAGAAATTTCAAAGTAATGATACCTTCAATCTAGTCGTTGCCCCTGAAGCAACTCGTGCAAAAGATGGATCTGAGCGCAAACCTATTCGTACAGGTTTCTGGCATATTGCAAAAGCTGCGAATGTTCCAATTGTACTGATGTATGCAAATGCAAGAACAAAGAAAGGTGGCATTTTAGGTAAAATTTACCCTTCAGATTTGCAAAAAGATCTTGAAACAATTAAAGAACTTTATGCGCAATATGATATTGATGTGAAGATTAGCTAATTTGTTCTGTAAGCGCTTTTAAGACTAATTTTTTACTTAAATTTAGGCCTTCTAATCGTTGCTAATTGGTTAACAAAACATAGGACAACAGTTTTCAAGAAAACCATGCCTATGATAATATTCTGTCACTTTTGCATTTTTTAATTTTTGGAGTTCACTTCCATGGCGGGTCATTCTAAATGGGCCAATATTAAGCATCGTAAAGCTAAACAAGATGCAAGTCGCGGTAAAGTTTTTACTAAATATATTCGTGAAATTGTGACTGCTGCCAGACTTGGTGGTGGAGATGCTGCTAGCAACCCTCGCCTTCGTGCTGTTGTCGAAAAAGCACTTTCAGTCAACATGACACGTGACACCATTAACCGTGCAATCCAACGCGGTGTGGGTGGTGAAGACAATGACGATTTAAAAGAAGTAACTTACGAAGGTTATGGCGTTGGTGGTGTTGCTGTCCTTATTGAAACAATGACAGATAACCTCAACCGTACAGTTCCAGATGTACGTCACTGTTTCAGTAAAACAAATGGTAACTTAGGAACTGCAGGTTCTGTATCTTATCTATTTACTAAACGTGGTGAAATTACTTTTGAAGATGTTTCTTTAGAAGACAAAATCATGGAAGTAGCTTTAGAAGCAGGTGCAGAAGATATTGAAGTTTCAGAAGATGAAATTTTAGTAATTACTTCACCAGAGACTTTTGGTGAAGTTCAAGATGCTCTGGCTGCCGCAGGTTTAAAATCTGATAATGCAGAAGTTGTGATGAGTCCATCAACAAAAGCTGAGATTACAGATATTGACCAAGCAAAACAAATTCTTAAAATGATTGATATGTTTGAAGATCTTGATGATGTACAAAACGTTTATACAAACGTTGAATTCTCGGAAGAAGTTTTAGCTCAATTAGATGCTTAAACCAAACATTGAAATTAAAAACGCACCAATTGGTGCGTTTTTTTATAATTTATTTAATAAGTTATAACAGTTAAATACATTGTACTCTTTGATGACAAAGCTCGAATGTAGAGCGACTACATTGTCAATTTTACCAATACGTCTTAATAAAATTTCGCTATAGTCATCCATATTGCGCGCCACTAATTCAAGAATGAAGTCAGCACTTTGACCCGTAACTAAAAATGCATTTGTAACTTCAGGAATGGCTTCAATTTCAGAAAGAAATTTATCGAAGGTTTCACTATCATGTTTACTCAAAGAGACTTGTAGCAAAATATGCAAAGTAAACCCTAGTTTGCTAAAGTTAATTTCTCTTTTAAGCTGCCCCATGATATTAGCTTCAATCAAATGCTTAATACGGCGATGGACAGAGCTAACTGAAAGATTAATCCGTTCTGAGAGCTCATTCAAATTCAGGTCTTCATGAGACAAAATTTCCAGAATTTGTTTATCAAAACGGTCAAGCTCCATCCTTTTCTCCAAATAGCATTTTATATAACTTAACAGTATATCCTAAAGCCAAGCCCACTTTAAAAATCAAACCCGATTAAAAGTAGGAATAAGCTTTACTTTAATATCTTGAATCAAGTCTGTGCCTGTTAACTGTGCAGTAGCATGGCATTTATAGCGCATTTGAAATCGCTATAGCGTTATATTTTTTCAATGTTTCACTTAGCACATCAGCAAAAGTATATCTTATTTCAAAAATCTCAAGCTTTATTTAATAAAATCAATAGTTTTAAAATTTTTAAAAAGTTGGCACTGTTTTTGTTATGCACATACGGGAAAACTTTATCCGATGTGGGGAATGCTTGTGAAAAATATCAAAACTTTAGTTCTAGCAATGACTACTATTAGCCTAACAGGTGTAGTTATGCCAGCCCATGCAGCTACTGACGCAGAAGTAGATGCTTTACGCAAAGAGGTTGGTGAGTTAAAACAACTTGTGCAGCAATTATCAAATCAGCAAAAAACAGCATCAGCAGTAAATACTCCAACAGTTTCAAAAACGACAACCGTAGCTAGCTCACCAGCTCCTCAGAGCAAACCAGGTTGGATGCAAATGCCTGATGGACAAACTCAAGTTAAGCTTTATGGAAATGTACGAGTAGATGCCACTTATGACTTTAAAGGTTCAAATGGAAGTATTTCAAATGCAGCCAACTATCCTTTAAACAAAGATGATCCAAGACAGGACTCGCTAAATGTATCTGCAGCAACCACACGTATTGGTTTAGATATCACCCGACCTACGCAATATGGCGATTTAACCGGAAAAATAGAAGCCGACTTTATGGGCGGTAATGGCGACAATGGTAGTGGAACTTTCCGGGTACGCCATGCCTATATGTCTTTAGGTAAATGGTTAGCAGGTCAAACCACTTCACCCTTTGTAAATACGGACACATCCCCAGAAACATTAGACTTTACTGGCGCAGTTGGTACAGGAACAACGCGTACAGTACAAGTTCGTTATACACAGCCTATTGATGCACAACAAAAAATATTATTTGCTTTAGAAGGTGGTGATATTGAAAAAGTAGGAAATATGGCGGGTGGAAGCCGCTTCCCTGCTCTAACCACTCGATATGATTTTAAAACTGCTGATAATAAAGGCTTATTACAACTTCATGGACTTGCTCATGAAAACCGAGTAGCACCTAAGGATAGTGCATCTGAAGAAAAATTTGGTTGGGGTGTCGGCATAGGTGGAAAATATGATATTACCCCTCAAGATAGTGTAGTTGCCAACTATTATCATGTTAAAGGTGATGGACGCTATTTGTCTTATAGCAACGCTGCCTATGTATATGACACGGCGGCTCAAGACATCCAATTAGGTGAATTTGATAGCGCAGTGATCGGCTATCAACGTAAATGGAATCCAATACTACGCTCTACTTTCGCAATTGGCGGAGTCCAATATAAAGATGACAACACATACGCAAATAGTAATTTGACTAATACCAGTTATAACAAGGAAATTTATAATGCACTAGTAAACCTAATCTGGAACCCTGTTAAGAATATTGACTTAGGTGCTGAATATACCTATGGCCAGCGCAAAACATTTGCAGATGATAAAGGCGATTACTCACGCATAAATTTATTAGCAAAATATAATTTCTAAAAACTTAGAAATAAAAAAGAGCCTTTATAGGCTCTTTTTTATTGTTGTATTTAATGCATTGCCTGAATTTTCTGCAAGAAAAGTTTAGCACGCTCATGACGAGCTTCTAAATTATCAAAAAATTCATTGGTTGGACAATCTTCAAGAATTTTACCTTCATCCATGAAAATTAAACGGTTAGATACGCGTTTAGCAAAGCCCATTTCATGGGTAACACACATCATGGTCATACCTTCATGAGCAAGTTGCACCATAACTTCAAGAACTTCACCTACCATTTCAGGGTCGAGTGCCGAAGTAGGTTCATCAAACAACATACAGACTGGGTCCATCGATAATCCGCGAGCAATTGCAACACGTTGCTGCTGCCCACCAGAGAGTTGACCTGGAAATTTATCTTTATGAGCAAGTAACCCAACGCGTTCTAAATACTTAAGTCCCTTTTCACGCGCTTCAGCAACTGAACGTTTTAACACCTTCACTTGAGCAATGGTTAAATTTTCTAAAACAGTCATGTGCGGAAAAAGCTCAAAATGCTGGAACACCATTCCTACACGAGAACGAAATTTCGCCAGATCAGTTTTTGGATCTTTTAATGAAACCCCGTCAACAATAATGTCACCTTGCTGAAATGGTTCTAAAGCATTTACAGTTTTAATGAGCGTTGATTTTCCTGAACCAGATGGTCCACAAACAACAACGACATCACCTTTTTCAATACTCGTCGTGCAATCTGTTAAAACCTGAAAATCACCATACCATTTAGAGATATGTTGGATGTCTATCATTGGCATTTAAAATCTCCAATTAGCGAATGATGGCAATTTTTTTCTGCAAACGTTTGACTAGTTGCGATAGCACAAACGAGCTACAGAAATACACCACAGCGACGATTAAGTAGAATGTTGCTTTCGTTTCAGGACCATAGGTATTAGCCAATGTATCTGCACGGCCTAAGAAGTCTGGTGCACTAATCACATAAACTAATGACACATCCTGAAAGAGAATAATAGTTTGAGTGAGTAATACTGGGAGCATATTACGGAAGGCCTGCGGTAACACCACATAACGCATAGATTGCCCATAGGTAAACCCTAAAGCGTAGCCTGCATTGACCTGACCTTTTGAAATAGACTGAATACCCGAACGTACAATTTCCGAGAAAAATGCAGCTTCAAAAATAGCAAAGGTCACTACACTCGAAAATAATGGCCCCCAATAAGTATCTGATTGAAACTCAAATATTTTCGGCAACAAAAAATAGAAAATAAAGATGACCTGAATTAATGGGATACCACGAAACAGATCGACATAAAATTTCGCAAAGTTACTTGCAATGGTGCTGTTAGATAAACGCATCATTGCTAATGGAGTTCCTATCAGGATCCCCCCCATCATCGCAAGCACCGTTACCGTAAGCGTGAAGATAAAACCTTCTTTTAATGCAGCAATAACATCAGGGTTATGTAGTAGAGAAAAATCCATATTTATTTTCCTCCCGAACCTAAACCAGGTACAGCCATGCGCTTTTCAATCCATGCCATCACAAATTTAATGGTGTAGGTAATGATTAAATAAACCGGCGTAGACAGAATAAGAATAATAATGTCCTGAGAAGTTTCTTCTCGCATGGTTTTGGTATAAGCGAAGAAGTTCAAAACGCTTAGAGCATATAGAACTGCCGAGTTCTTGAAGACGTTCATTGCTTCTGAAGTAATAGTTGGCCATACCGTACGGTATGCAACTGGTAGAATCACATAACGGTAACTTTGCGCTATTGTGAAACCCATTGCAGACGCTGCAAATTTTTGTCCGCTAGAAACCGTGTTAATCCCCGCTCTTACATGCTCAGAAACACGTGCTGCGGTATATAGACCCAAAGCAAAAACACCAATAACAGCAGGATGATGATTTAAAATATTTTTCCACCAACCACCTGCTACGACATCCCCACTTCCGGCACTTAAACTATCTGGTAAGAACTCTGGGAATACAAAAGCCCAGAAGAATAACTGTACAATTAAAGGAATATTACGGAATATTTCGACATAACAGTTGCCGATAAAAGCAAGCGGTTTATTGGGTAAAGTACGAATTACCCCGAGGAGAGAACCTAATAAAAATGCGATAAGAAAGGCTACAACGGCAGTCCATACCATAGTAAAGACACCAGAACCTAACATTTGTAACCATGTGGGCGCCTCAGAATAGGCATTGTAGCTAGAGCTACCAATGACTTTACAAACTGATTCTGCCCATGCGGCTTTATCGACACCATATTCATTAGACTCCGCACAGAATATAGTCCAGTTTAGCGAGCCGACTGACATGTTTGCCCCTTAAATGAATATCTTAGAAAATAGACCACTTGTGCAAATGAAGTTTTACACTTGCACAAGTAAATTTAGGACAAAAGGATCTGGTTAGATTCCTGCATCTGTTGGGTGAGCTTTAAGTTTTTGTAAGATGAACTTGGTTGCATGTTCAAATTAGTATTTTTTGGTGGGATTGGTGATAAGAACCATTTCTTATATAAAGCGTCCATTTGACCAGTTTTCCATAAATTATTTACGGTACGGTCAGCAATTGCTTTAAATTTTGGATCATCTTTTGCAATCATGATGCCATAAGGTTCTGATGAAAGTACTGGCCCTACAATTGCGAATGCTTTTGGTGTAGATGACTTGGCAATTAGACCAGCTAAGATATTGTCATCCATTACAAATGCTGCGGCACGACCAGATGCCATCATGGCAAATGAGTCAGAATGGTCTTTACCATAAATGTTTTGTACATTAAGTGACTGACCTTTTTCATTCATTTTAATGTACTTGTCTGATGTTGTACCTTGAGTCGTAACAACCGCTTTACCATTTAAATCAGCTAGACTCTTAATACCAGAGTTGGCTTTAACAGCCATACGCACTTCTGTTGCATAGTAGTTCGTTGAAAAACCAACTTGCTGCTGACGCTGTTTAGAGTTTGTAGTGGTACCACATTCCATATCAATATTGCCGGCTAAAAGCTCAGGAATACGTGTTGATGAAGTGACTGCCTTGTATTCAACTTTTAAACCAGGCATTTTCAATTCTTTTTTAATATCATTTGCGAACTGGTTACAAATGTCGACTGCATAACCTACCGGTTTACCTCCAACAACGTATGAAATTGGGTCGGATGATTCTCGGTGACCAATAACGATTTTTCCAGTACTTTTAATTTTAGCTAATGTATCTGCTGCCTGAATTTGAGAAGTAGCACCAACCGTACAAAGCATAACTGTTGAAACAATGAGAGAGGTTGCAGAACGTTTCATAAGAACTCCTTGATGATCATTCTCTCTATTTGTCTACAGAATCATTCTTATAGAGAAATAGAGCGATTTATTATTAAATTGCAATTATCGAGCCAACTTTTCCAAGCAGGACTCCATCCATTTGCTTCACTTATTATTCATCTGTTTCGCAGAATTAATACCTTTAAAACTGCTCACATGTTTCTACTTTAATCTAAGTTTTAATCTTCTGTCTATTATTAAGCTCATCTATTTACACTTAAATGTGGCAATTATTGATTACAATGTAAACACATGCACAATAAAGTGGCTTAAATTTTTCTAAAAACTGTTTTTAGAAAAAGATTACTATCTTGATAAAAAGAAAAATTAAACTTATTAAACAGTTAGGTTGAAGCAAATTATTTTTCTAAAAAAGAAGATAAAGCATCAAAATAATATTTATAAATGTTTTAATAAAATCCATTTATAAAATTGATAGTAATATTTTTACAATTAAAATGTTTTTAGAAATATGTCAAAAAAGGCCCGATTTATTTCGAGCCTTTTTATAAAACCTATAGATTAAATGCCTCGCCAATCAACGCGTGCATTTCTTTCAGTTTGATAAATTCTTAAAACATATTGTCCAAGCGGCAAATCAAGTAAACTTTTTTGATAATTACTCCACTCTGGCGACACCTCTTCATCCTCTTCGGGTTCCCATGGCGTACCTTTTATTTCTAATAAAGGTGCAAGCATAGAACACACCGAAATATCAGCGAGACTCAAGCGGTCTCCAACCATATAACGTGCTTGGTTTTCAATGAGGTACTGATTCAACTCACTGATGAGTTCATCCATACGCTCTTTTGACTGGCTCACCACTTCCCCTTCAAGCTTATAGTTCTTCTTTACTAAAGTCTTGAGGAAAGGTTTTGATATTTTTTCAAACTGGCGCAAGTAACCTTGTTCACCCATCATAATCTCTAGAGCATGGTCGCCGTGGGCTAAAGTATGGGCAAGTGCCCAACGACGTACATGTACACCCAGTTCATCTGCCAAACTATCAATCTTAAGTGTTTGCTGCCTAAGTTGCTCATCACGGCGTAAAAGTGCATGTTCTGGATAAGTATCATCCAGATAAAGCGCAATTTTAGTTGATTCAGCAATCCAGCGATGGTCATCTTTCAAAATCGGCAATAAGTTTTGCCCTGTTTTGAGTTGTGCAAAAGCACGATGAAAGCCAGGAATCAAATTATGTGCAACGTAATCAAGTTCTTTATGGTCTAACAACCAGCGAGCTTTTTCACAATAATGAGATAAAGGAAACTGATACAAAACCCGCATAAAATCTCCACGTTTATTTTTATTTGACTATTCGTACAAAAATCGTCTTCGGTAAATAGATACTTTAGAAGCTATTTTTAATGAAAACAATGGATATTGTGCTCATTTTTCACTGACAGTTAGGTCTATATTTTTTATATCTTTTTTTACCGTACTTATAGCTCTTTTTCATATTAAAAAGGCTTTAGTAATTCATTTTGCAAATAAGAATTATAATTCTTTGATTTTTAATATTTTTCTATATCTCTATTTATCTATTAAAAATCAAAAAAAGTGCTTTGCATTTTTATTCATAAGCTGAGCATAAGTCCTCGTTTAGTGGAAAAATATTTCTTTTGTAAGGTAATGACAGCAATACAAGGTGTCATTATGTCTAATTCTCTATCTAAAACGACGGCATACGTCCAAGTCATTCAAAATGATCAACAAGCGATTAATGCTGCTTATCAAGTGGCTGATTTTGCTTTAGAGGGTCGTAATACACGTGATCAACAACGCCAACTTCCTTATGAGCAAATTGAAAGTTTTAGCCAAAAAGGTTTAGGTGGAATTCGCATTGCAAAAAAATATGGCGGTGCATTTGTTTCCAATAAAACACTGGCACAAGTTTTCCGTATTTTAAGTAAAGGCGATGCAAATGTTGGTCAAATTCCACAAAATCAGATTAGCCTGTTGAACCTGATTGAAATCATGGGTACAGAACAACAAAAACAATTTATCTTTTCAGAAATATTAGCTGGTAAACGTCTTGCCAACGGTGGTCCAGAGCGTAATACACATGACTCAAAAACACTAAAAACTACCCTTACCATTGAAAACGATAAATACATTTTAAACGGCGAAAAATTTTATTCGACTGGAACAAGTTTTGCGCATTGGCTCGCAATTAAAGCGGTTCATCCCGAAGGTCATGTTGTTTTAGTGATTGTTAACCGAGATGCTCAAGGCATTGAAGTGATTAATGACTGGAATGGGTTTGGTCAGCGTACTACAGCGAGTGGTACGGTTAAATTAAATCAAGTTGAAGTTAATCCTGAACTTATTTTTGATGAACGCTTATTAACACAAACTCCAACCTATCGCGGTGCGTATTCACAGCTATTACAAGTGGCAATTGATGTCGGTATTGCGGAAGCTGCTTTTGAAGATACTTTATCGACTATACACAAAGCACGCCCAATTATTGATGCAAATGTTGAAAAAGCCAGCTTTGAACATTACACACTACAAGAAGTGGGTAAGTTAAATATTTTACTCGACGCAGCAATTTTACTGCTTGATGAAGCTGCTGAATATTTAGATAAACTTGACCAACTTGAAAATGTGACTGATGAACAAGTAGCTAAAGCTTCAATTTTGGTTGCTGAAGCAAAAGTCTACGCCAATGATGCAGCTCTACAAATCTCTGAAAAACTACTAGAGCTAGGTGGTAGCCGTTCGAGCTTAAGCCAACACAATTTAGATCAACATTGGCGAAATGCCCGTGTACATACCTTACACGACCCTGTTCGCTGGAAATTACATTCCATTGGCAATTATTACCTTAATGGTCATTTCCCTGCCCGCCATGCCTGGATTTAAGGAGCAATTGTCATGACTTCATATCAATCGGTTCAAACCAAACAAACATCGGCATCTGGTCAAGCACATATTATTCAAACTGATGCGGAAGCATTAGAAATTGCAAAACAGTTTGCCGAACAATTTAAAAAAACCGCAGTTGAGCGAGACGCTAAACGAATTTTACCGTATACCGAAATTGATGCATTGAGCCAGTCTGGACTTTGGGCAATTACAGTACCCAAGCAATATGGAGGTGCGGAAGTTTCAAGCCATACCGTTGCCAAAGTAATTGCGCTTTTAAGTAGTGCCGATGGTTCAATCGGACAAATTCCACAAAACCATTTCTATGCATTAGAAGTGTTACGTAATACGGGCACAGAAGCTCAGAAACAACGTTTATATGGCGAAGTGCTAAATGGCACTCGCTTTGGTAATGCACTTGCTGAGTTTAAAACCAAAACTTCAACTCATAAACAAACCAATATTCGTCCGCATGAAAATGGCTACCTGATTCAAGGAGAAAAGTTTTACTGCACAGGAAGTTTATTTGCTCACCGTATTCCAACCTTAGTTTTAGATGATGCAGGTCGAGAGTATCTGGCATTTGTAAAAAGTGGTTCACAAGGATTAAAACTTGTTGATGACTGGTCTGGCTTTGGACAAAAAACCACAGGCAGCGGAACGGTTAAATTTGATCAGGTTTTTGTCGATGCAGATGATGTCATTCCTTTTGATACTGCATTTTTACAACCAACCTTAGTCGGTCCTTTTGCCCAAATCATGCATGCATCGATTGAGGTAGGTATTGCACGTGCGGCCTTTGAAGAAAGTTTGCAAAGAGTGCATCAGGCCCGCCCCTGGATTGATTCAAATGTAGAAACTGCAAACCAAGATCCTTTAACGATTTATGAATTAGGACGCATTGCGGTAGATGTACGAGCTAGTGAAGTGTTATTAAAACAGGCAGCTCAATCAATTGATGCCGCAAAAATTGAAACCACACCTGAAAGCATTGCTAAAGCATCCATCGATGTTGCCAAAGTACGTGCTCATAGTACTGATATCGCACTCAAAGCATCGTCTAAACTGATTGAACTTGCAGGAAGTCGTGGCAGTCAGTCACAGGATGGTCTAGACCGTTTCTGGCGCAATGCGCGCGTACATACGTTGCATGATGCTGCACGATGGAAATATTACTTTATTGGGAACTATGTTCTTAACGGTGTTCTACCACCTCGTCGGGGGACATTGTAATGGCAGACTTTAAAGCAAAAGAAATTCTACTAAATGCCTTTGACATGAACTGTGTTGGTCATATCAATCATGGCTTATGGACACATCCACGTGATGAATCACATCGTTTTAACGAATTGAACTACTGGACAGAACAAGCCAAAACCCTAGAAAGTGGTTTATTTGACGGTTTGTTTATCGCCGATATTACAGGTGTGTATGACGTCTATCAAAATGGTATTGATTTGACTTTAAGAGAGTCCATTCAGCTTCCGAGCCATGACCCATCTACACTTATTTCAGCTATGGCGGCAGTCACTCAAAACTTAAGTTTTGGGGTCACTGTGAACTTAAGCTATGAACATCCATATCAATTTGCCCGCCGCTTTGCGAGTCTCGACCATTTAACTCAAGGTCGTATTGGCTGGAATATCGTGACAGGTTATTTAGATAGTGCTGAACGCTTAATTGGTCAAAAAGGTTTAAAAGACCATGATGCTCGCTATGAACAAGCCGAAGAATTTTTAGAGCTCTGTTATAAATATTGGGAAGGGTCATGGGAAAACGACGCAGTTAAGAAAGATAAAGCACGGCGTGTTTTTACAGACCCATCTAAGGTGCATACCATTCACCACCATGGAAAGTATTACCAGAGTGAAGGTGTGTTTCAGGTGTCTCCTTCTGTACAACGCACTCCAACCCTATTTCAAGCAGGTGCTTCACCTAAAGGTATGCAGTTTGCGACTCGTCATGCTGAGTGTGTATTTATTGGCGGCGACAAACCGGAAAAAATACGCGAACAAGTAAAAAAGATTCGTGCTCTTGCCGAACAGCAAGGACGTGCAGCAGATGACATTAAAGTCTTTGTCGGTATAACCGTTGTTGTTGCCGACACACATGATCTGGCTGTACAAAAACTTAATGAATATCGTCAGTATGCCAGCCCTGAGGCAGGCTTAGCGCATTATGCGAGTTCAACAGGCATTGACTTAAGTAAATTTGCTGACGATGAAGCGATTCCTTACCAAAAAAGTAACAGCATTGTTTCGATTACCGAAAAATTTAAAGAACAGCAAATCACAAAAAATGACTTAAAAGCTCAACATGTTTTAGGCGGCCGTTATCCCCTCATCGTGGGTAGTGGTGAAGAAGTTGCTGAATACTTAATTCATCTTTTAGATGAGACCGATATTGATGGCTTTAATTTGACACGTACAGTTGCGCCTGAGTCTCACCACGACTTTATTCGCTTGGTCATTCCTGAGCTACAACAGCGTGGTCGCTATAAAACTGCATATAAAACGGGTTCATTACGGAACAAAATTTTTAATCGGGGTGATCAATTACCAGAACACCACCCTGTTCAAGCGTTCCGATGTAGTCCCTATAACAACAGCAAAAACTTAACAACAATTGAAGAAATAACTGCTTAAATTTGGAGATAGATATGGCTCAAACAGCCTCTAAAAAATGGCTAGGCGTAGGCCTAGTCGTTGTAGTCCTTTTTGTTGCTTTATTCTTATGGAATAAACATCGTCAAAGTGGCTCAAATGAACTTGTGATTGGCATTAGTCCACCATTTGCAAAACCTTTACAAGCTGCTGCCGATGAAGCAAAAAAACAAGGTTTAAATGTAAAACTGGTTGAGTTTTCTGACTGGAATACCCCAAACATTACCTTAAATCATGGGGATATTGATGCGAACTTTTTCCAGCATCAACCTTTCTTAGACAATGCAATTAAAGAAACTGGCTTTAAATTAAAGGCATTTGCAGTGGGTGCAGCGTCACATGTGGGACTGTATTCAAAGAAGTATAAAAGCTTAGAGGAATTGCCACAAAACGCACGTGTAGTCATTCCAAATGATCCGGTCAATCAAGGTCGTGCGCTACTACTTTTACAGCAAGCTAAATTAATTACGCTTAAAGATTCAAACAATCATTTATCTGCACTTAAAGATGTTGTTTCGAACCCTAAAAACTTGCAATTCATTGAGGTTGAAGGGCCACAGACTGCCCGTGCGATTGATGATGTTGACTTGGCTTTTGGCTATCCACATTACTTACGCTTAGCAAAAACAGCTGATCCTAATAGTGCACTTTTACTTGATGACAATACCAATAAGCGTTATGCCATTTTGTTTGTAGTGCGTGATGACTATCAAGATAAGGGAGACAAATTAAAGAAATTTGTTGAGATCTATCAAAACTCGCCAAAAGTTAAAGCTGTGTTAGACGCTGAAATTGGGCCAAAACTTTGGTTCCCTGGCTGGAAGTAATAACGGAAAGATTATGGCGATTCAGTTCAAACAGCATAAGCCTTGGTTACTCGGAATTACGATTTTAATCGTAGTTCTGGGCCTCGTCGGTTATCGTTATATTAAAAATAAACAAACCGATGATGTTTTAACGATTGGTATTAGCCCGCCTTATGCTGAGCTATTACAAAGCGTTGCCAATGAAGTAGAAAAGCAAGGCGTTCATGTCAAGCTTGTTGAGTTTTCTGATTGGCGGGCACCAAACGTTGCCGTACAAAACGGTGATATTGATGCAAACTTTTTCCAGCAAAGCGTATTTCTACGTAATGCTGTTAAAGAAACGGGCTATGACTTACATGCATTTGGTGTGGGTTCAGGAAGTCATGTCGGTTTATATTCAAAAAAATATAAATCACTTGCAGAATTACCTTCAAAAGCACGTGTAGCTATTCCAAATGATCCGGTCAATTTAGCCCGCGCTTTAATTTTATTGCACCGTGCAGGTTTAATTCAGCTTAAAGATATAAATAATGAACTTTCAACAACCCAAGACATTATTGCTAATCCTAAACAGCTGAGCTTTGTTGAAGTTGAAGGCCCTCAAACCGCACATGCATATAATGATGTCGATTTAATTTTCGGCTTCCCCCACTACTTAAAAATGGCAAAGGTAACCGATCCACATAGCGCATTATTTTTAGATCCAATCGATAAAAAATATGCAATTTTGTTTGTGACCCGTCGCGATTACCAAGACAAAAACCAAAAACTTGCAACCTTTGTTAAAGCATTCCAGAACTCAAAACAAGCACAAGACATTCTGGATAAAGACTTTGGTAAAGGTTTGTGGTTTCAAGGCTGGAAATAAGGAGAATGGCAATGGTGAGTTTTGGATCACAAGTTGATTTTTCTCTACCTCATATCAAAATTCGTGGTTTAAATAAGTTTTACCAATCTCAAGGTCAAAAACTGCATGCGTTAAAAGAGATTAACCTTGATATCCCACAAGGTAAGATTTTAGGCATTATTGGTAAAAGTGGTGCGGGAAAATCTTCCTTACTTCGCACATTAAATGGTTTAGAACAAGTAAATACTGGCAGCATTCATATTCATCAACAAAATATTGCTGAATTGAGTCATGCTGAACTCATTCAAACCCGCCAGCGCATTGGAATGATTTTTCAACATTTCAATTTGATGTCTGCAAAAACGGTCTGGGAAAATGTGGCATTGCCCTTAAAAGTTTCCAATTACAACAAAGCAGATATCGACCAACGTGTAAATGAAGTTCTAGCACTCGTAGGTCTTGCAGATAAGTCTGGCTACTACCCAGCACAACTTTCGGGCGGACAAAAGCAGCGTGTCGGTATTGCACGTGCACTTGTTCACCACCCTGAAATTTTACTATGTGACGAGGCGACCTCAGCACTCGACCCTGAAAGTACTGCCACTATTTTGGCTTTACTTAAAAAGATTAATCAGGAACTAGGCCTCACCATTGTATTAATTACTCACGAAATGCAAGTGATTCGAGAAATTTGTGATCAAGTCGTTGTGATTGATCAAGGTGAGATTGTAGAGGCTGGACAGGTTTGGTCGGTATTTTCACGACCAGAACAACAAATTACTCAAGAACTGTTAAACCTTGAGCAGATTACCCTGCCTTTTAAAATCAGTCCTCTACCGGATGAAAATTCGACTCATATAATCCTAAAACTGAAATATGAGGCGGAAGCACATCAGGTTCCGGATATTCAAGAACTCCTTGCTAAATTTAAAGCACCAGTCAATTTATATCAAAGTCAGGTCGATACCATTCAAGGGCACATTATTGGTTCACTTTTAGTCGGTATTCCTAACGTAGAAATTGATCTTTCATCTATACAACAAGATGCATTAACAGCAAATGCACAATTTGAGGTACTTGGCTATGCAAGACCAGCTCATTGATTTATTAATTACTGGAACTGTAGATACCTTACTCATGGTAGGCGCATCTGCATTCATTGCCTTTTTAATTGGCTTACCTATCGCTGTTATTTTAGTCAGCACTTCTGAACATGGCATTCACCCGTCGCAAAAGATTAATCAGTCTTTGGGTTGGGTCATCAATATCACTCGCTCAGTACCTTTTCTTATTTTAATGGTTGCACTTATTCCGCTTACTCGCTGGATTGTGGGTACAAGTTATGGGGTTTGGGCAGCCGTTGTTCCGCTGACTATTGCTGCAATTCCCTTTTTTGCGCGTATTGCAGAAGTCAGCTTACGTGAAGTCGATCAAGGCTTAATTGAAGCAGCACAAGCCATGGGTTGTAACCGTAAACAAATTATTTGGCATGTACTTTTACCAGAGGCTTTGCCGGGTATTGTGGCAGGCTTTACAGTGACTATTGTGACCATGATTAACTCATCTGCGATTGCTGGTGCTATTGGTGCGGGTGGCTTAGGAGACATTGCTTATCGTTATGGCTATCAACGTTTTGATATGCAAATTATGTTGGCTGTAATTTTAGTGCTCATTGTTTTAGTCATGTTAGTACAAGCGACTGGCGATGGATTAGCCCAGCAACTTGATAAACGTAAAGTTTAAAAGCAATACACCCCTGCTCTAGCCATGACTTTGTCATGGCTTTCATGTAAAATCAGCGACAATTTTTAATTTACACATTTGTGAGTGGTTTTCATGGGTTTTAATTGCGGTATTGTTGGTCTGCCAAACGTAGGGAAATCTACCCTTTTCAATGCATTAACGAAAGCAGCGATTGCAGCGGAAAACTTCCCTTTCTGTACCATTGAACCAAACACAGGTATTGTTCCTGTACCAGATCCACGTTTAGACAAACTTGCTGCGATTGTTAAACCACAGCGTATTTTGCCAACTACAATGGAATTTGTGGACATTGCAGGTCTTGTTGCTGGTGCCTCAAAAGGTGAAGGCTTAGGTAACCAGTTCCTTGCTAACATTCGTGAAACTGATGCGATTGCTCATGTTGTACGTTGCTTCGAAGATGAAAACGTCATTCACGTAAATGGTAAAATTGATCCGTTAGACGACATTGCAACTATTAATACTGAACTTGCACTTGCAGACCTTGAAACTGTTGCTAAAGCAATATTACGCTTAACTAAAGTAGCTAAAGGCGGTGACAAAGAAGCTGTAGCAACTAAAGCAGTTTTAGAAAAAATTCAACCGTTGCTTGACGAAGGTAAACCAGCTCGTGCAGCTGATTTATCTGATGACGAGCGTAAATTAGTTCGTGGTTTTGGTTTAATGACTTTAAAACCAACTATGTATATTGCAAACGTTGCAGAAGATGGTTTTGAAAACAACCCACACTTAGAAGCAGTTAAAAAACTTGCGGCTGAAGAAAACGCTATCGTTGTTCCTCTTTGCAACCAGATTGAAGCTGAAATTTCATTATTAGAAGATGAAGATCGTGCTGAGTTCTTAGAAGCAATGGGTATGGAAGAACCTGGCTTAAACGTGGTTATTCGTGCAGGTTATGCGCTTTTAGGTTTACAAACTTATTTCACTGCTGGTGTACAAGAAGTTCGTGCATGGACAGTAAAAGTTGGTGCAACCGCTCCTCAAGCAGCTGGTGTGATTCATACCGACTTTGAAAAAGGCTTTATCCGTGCTGAAGTTGTTGCATACGATGACTTCGTACAATACAACGGTGAGAACGGCGCTAAAGAAGCTGGTAAATGGCGTTTAGAAGGTAAAACTTACGTTGTTCAAGACGGCGATGTTATGCACTTCCGTTTTAACGTTTAAGTTAAAGCTAAAAAAGCCCCACTATCTTGGGGCTTTTTTTTTATTTAATGACTTAAATCCATCGCCTCTCGTTTACTACGAGCCTCTTGTAGAATACGCGCATGCAAAGGCTTTCTAAAACCTAGCATAAATATAAATTCTGCCAATACAAATAATGGCCCTATGGCAAGTCCAATCACATCATCAACAAAAGCTGGTTTTTTCTTTTCGAAATAATGCCCAACAAACTGAAAGACCCAACCCACCACAAAGAAACCGATACTTGCCACTAACCATTGTCCTAAGGATAATTGAGCAATTTGGCTCGCCAGTGGATACACAGCGGCTAAAAGAATCAGCATAATTACGCCAAAAACTTTATCTAGAAATAAATAATAAATTGAGCTTATTGCAATCAACACTATGGCTAAAGTGAGTTTAAAACTGTAAATGTCTAGTCCAGCTCTTGCTGTTAAACATAAAATTGAAAATACAATAAGCGGAATACCAACAAAGTGCGTCAAAATATTTTGATGATTTAAATGATAAGCCGCATATTGGCTCAGTTTCTGTTCCAGATTTGACATAAGTTATTCCCTATTCACCTAACTATAGCCATACTGTACAAATAAGGAAAATTTAAAGTTGTCAGCTATTTGACAAAGTAATGAATTTTTTCATGGATGGGCTGATATTGGATCTTATTTATATTAACCGATTAAAAGAAAACACATGGTTTAGTGTGCTTCCGGAAGCATTCCAAAAGTTTATTCTAGAACATGGCAAACAAATTACTTTTGAGAAAAACAGCTATGTTTTCCACGCTAAAGATAAGTTTAATGGGATCTATACCGTCCTTGAAGGCTCAATTAGTTTAGGTTATGTCGATGTAAATGGTAATGAAGCACTTTCTGCAATTGCTGAGCCGATTATGTGGTTCGGTGAAATATCTTTAATTGACCATGAACCACGTTCGCACGATGCGATTGCTTTGAAAAAAAGTACAGTTCTACATATTCCTGCAAAACCATTAAATGAGCTACTCAAGGACAATCCGTATTATTGGTATTATTTTGCGCGCTTAACCAGTCAAAAACTCAGGTACGTTTTTTTAGAACAGATTGCCATACAAACACGCAGTCTTTCTCAAAGACTTGCTCAACGTCTTTTATTTATTTTAGAGGGTTACGGCAATCATCTTATTGTCCAAGAAAGACAAATTCATATTTCTCAAGACCAATTAGCTAATATGCTAACCGTCTCAAGACAAACCATTAATCATGAATTAAACCTTTTAGATAAACAAAATATTATTAAAATTTCGTTTAGAAAAATTGAGATTTTAGATATGGAAAAATTAAATTTAATTGCAAAATCGCATACTTAAAGGCGCTATATAATAAAAACTTAAAATTAAATTAAAAAATCAGATAACACTGCAAAATAAAACATTGTTCAAACTCTATTTCACAAAATAAGTATTCCAAAACAGAAATTTTCATCTTACACTCAAACTGAGCAATAATACTCAACAAGGCGCTGATTAACATGAAAAAATTATCAACAATTCTTACAGCTGGCGTATTGGCAATGTTAAGTGTTTCGGCATTTGCATGTCCAAAAGGAACTCAACTCCAAGGAGGAACTGGACCACATCATAAAGGCGGTAAATGTGTTGCTGTAAGCGGCAAGACTACTGCTCAAAAAGCAAAAAAAGAAGCTGAAAAAACAAAAACAGATGTTAAAAAAGATATGAATGAGCAGAAACATGCTGCAATGACTAGCGCAACTCACGCTAAACAAGAAGCAAATCAAGCTACTCATCAAATGAAACAAGATGCTGTAAAAACTGCGAACACTGCTAAAACCGCAACAAAACCATAATTAATATTGATTAATTTATGGATATAAAAAGGCGAGATTTAAAATCTCGCTTTTTTATATGTAGTCTCTTTATTTCGGAGATGTATTTCCTAAATTAGGATTATCAATCGCGTCCTTACATTGCTGCTTATCACGCTCATAATCAGCCTGTTTTTGAGCAACAGAATTTGCATTTTCCACAGTTTCTCTCGCCCACACATCTAAACTGGTTAAGGCTTTGCGGCAAAGCGCATATTTTCCTTCAGTGACCGAATCCGTCATTTTCACATTAATACGCCAATCCGTACTGAGCTGACGCAGTGGTTTACGAACTTTATCATTTATCTGACTAAGCTGTTTTCCATAGACTAAAGGATCAACGGTATTAATGAGTGTCCATGCTTTGTTTGCATAGGCCGTTGCATCATTGGTTAATTTCGGCGCTGGTTTAATTTCAACTTTTTTATCCGTGCTCTGATTTCCATTATCACAGCCTTGCAATATAAATACGCTCGCACTCAGGATGGCGATATAAACTAAACGAGTTTTTGACTTGAACATATCAAACTGCCGAATTAAACATTTCGGCACTATGCTATTAAATTCGGCTACAATACTCAATCTTTCAAGTTTTTATAATTGGTTTACTGCCAAGGTGTCTTGTGTCAAATCAACAACAGATGGCTGCTCAAACAGCAACTTTTTGGCAGGGTGCCAAAGATAGTCAAGCCATCGTACTTACTTATTTACCGGTTTCTTTTGCCTTTGGCGTTTCTGCATCTCAATTTGGTTTTAGCCCATGGGAAGCATTTTTTCTTTCATGTTCAATGTATGCAGGTGCTAGCCAATTTTTAGTGGTGGCACTTTTGGCAAGTGGCTCCTCTATTTGGCTAACTGCCCTGACGGTTATTGCTCTTGATATTCGCCATGTACTTTATGGGCCTGCTCTTTATAATTTAATTCCCACTAAATTAAATTTAAAGAAGACAGCCGTTTGGGCTTGGGGTTTAACGGACGAAGTTTTTGCCAGTGGTATGATCCAACTTTCACAGCGCAGACAACAATGGTCCGAGTCTTGGATGTTGGGCTTAAGTCTATTTAGCTGGATGTCTTGGGCAAGTGGTTCATTATTAGGCGGGTTATTTGCAGATCAAGTCGCACACCTTCCAAAGTTTTTACAAGCAGCTTTAGATTTCTTATTACCTGCTTTATTTTTAAGTTTTTTATTAGCGGCATTTGAACGAAAGCATAGCCTTGTAGTTGCTGTATCGTTAGTGGTTTCAGCTTTAGCATGTTATTGGATTAACTTATCAGCAGCTATCTTTATTGGTATTTTTTCAGGCATTTTAGCGGGTCTATTTAAACATTATGTGCTGAAACAATTTGATGAGGTTGAAACTTAATATGAACCTAGAAATTATTTTGGTCGGCATTATTGTGGGTATCGCTAATTTTGCTTCACGCTTCGGACCATTTTTCGTAATACAAAAACTACAGGGCAACCAACAAAGACGCGGCTCAATCTGGTTAAAAATCGCTTTAGGAAGTATTGGTATATCTGCAATTAGCGCCATGCTTGTGGTTGCAACCCTTCCACCTTTACTTGAAACCCCAAATAAGAGCTTAGCAATGCTTATCGGTTTTATGGTTCTAGCTGGTCTTTATTTTAAATTTAAGAAAATTGTTCCTGCCACCTTAACAGCCGCAATCGTTTATGGCCTTATCTATACTTATTTACCTTTATAAATAGATAAACTGATCAACCTTATATAATATATAAATGCTAGAAGTGATTAAGAATAATAACTTCTAGCATAAAAACTCATTTTTGAAATTTATTAAAAGATAAATCCATCTAGCGATTAGAGATAAAAATGTCACAAGTTAAAATTTATGCAAATGAACGAACCATTATTCAGTATCGCGAACTGCTCTCTCATGCGATCCATCAAGCACTTATTGAAGAATTGAAGTATCCCGTCGAGAAAAGATTCCAAAGGTTTTTTAGCCTTAAACCAGAAAACTTTATTTATCCTTCAGATCGAAGCCAGCACTACGTTATTATTGAACTTTCAATGTTTACTGGCCGAAGCACCGAAACCAAGAAAAGATTAATCCAAACCTTATTTCGTAATATTGAACAGTATTGCCGAATTACTCCTCAAGACATTGAAATCACAATTTTCGAAACCCCTAAAGAAAATAGGGGTATCCGTGGTCAAAACGCAGATGAATTACATTTAAATTATCAAGTTAACGTTTAAAAACGACTTACCTCATTGTCTGACAAAATTCATCTTTTTATGCGTTATAAGGCTTAACTCCACCATAAGTTCTGCTATGCTTAAAAAAATAATTTTGTCAGGATGATTCGCATGAGCGTGACACTCGGTACCCCACTTCAATCTTCTGCATTTAAAGTTTTATTGTTAGGTTCAGGAGAGCTTGGCAAAGAAGTTGTAATTTCCCTACAACGCCTTGGTGTCGAAGTACATGCAGCCGACCGTTATGATCACGCACTAGCTATGCAAGTTGCACATTTTTCTTATGTGTTAAACATGGCTGACCCTACTCAATTAAAACAGCTCATTGAAAAAGTTAAACCGAATTTAATTGTTCCAGAAATTGAAGCGATTGCGACAGAAGTTTTGCTTGAGATTGAAGCTAACCAAACAGCAACTGTCATTCCTTCTGCTAAAGCTGTAAACCTCACCATGAACCGTGAAGGTATTCGCCGACTTGCTGCTGAAGAGCTTGGTTTACCTACTTCTGCTTATCGTTTTGCTGACTCTTTAGAAAGTTTCCGCGCAGCTTGTGATGATATTGGTTATCCGAACTTTGTAAAACCAGTCATGTCATCTTCAGGTAAAGGTCAGTCTCGCGTAAAAAGTTTCGATGAAGTCGACGCGGCTTGGGAATATGCAATGCAAGGTGGTCGTGTTAACCAAGGCACTGTCATTATTGAATCTCAAATTGATTTTGATTTTGAAATTACCTTACTTACTGTTCGTGCTAAAAACCCTGAAACCGGTGAAATTGAAACTCACTACTGTGACCCAATTGGTCACCGCCAAGATGCAGGCGACTATGTAGAAAGCTGGCAACCACAACCAATGACACCTGCTGCACTTGAAGAAGCAAAACGTATTGCAAATAAAGTGACAACAGCACTTGGTGGCTGTGGTATTTTTGGTGTAGAACTGTTTATCAAGGGTGATAAAGTTTGGTTCAGTGAAGTTTCCCCTCGTCCACACGACACAGGACTTGTAACTTTAGCGTCTCAGTATCAAAGTGAATTTGAATTACATGCCCGTGCCATTTTAGGTTTACCTGTAAACACAGCACGTCACAGTGTTGCCGCAAGTGCCGTAATTTATGCTGGAGTTGATGCTAATAATTTAAGTTATAGCAATCTGAATGTAGCCTTAGCTCACCCAGATACTGACTTACGTTTATTTGGCAAACCTGAAGGTTTCAAACGTCGCCGTATGGGTGTGGCAACGGCTCGTGCTGAAAATACTGATCTTGCCCGTACTTTAGCGAAAGAAACCGCTGATCAAGTAAGCGTTCAAACAAATTCTTAATTTTTACTTATTGGTAGACCCATTTTCATGATCAATACATCGCCATTGTTGAACTATGTCTCAAGTCATCATGATATTAAAGCCATTAATCAGTGGCGAACGGATGTAGAAAAACAGTTGCAAGATTCATATGAAAATGGGCAATCTATTCGTGAAATTATTAAAGCTCGTTCAGATTTAGTTGATGAAGCACTTATCTTTTTATGGAAACATGCTGAACTTGATCAGACTGAATTGGGTCTTTTTGCTGTAGGTGGTTATGGGCGCCGCGAAATGCTGCCCTATTCCGACGTCGATATCATGATCCTATCAGAACATGAAATTAACGAAGAAAATGAAAAACGCATCTCTACTTTTATTTCTTCTTTATGGGATGTGGGAAACTTTAAACCCGGCATTAGCGTTCGTACCATTCAAAGCTGTGTTGAACAAGCCGCTACCGATTTAACCGTTGCAACCACTTTAATTGAAGCACGTTTAATAACAGGTAATACTCAACTTGCAAGATGGCCTCGCCGCATTGTTTCACAAACATGGACAGATAAAACCTTTTATGACGCAAAAATGGCAGAACAAGCCAAGCGTTACCACCAACACAACAATACTGAAAGTAATTTAGAACCTGACATTAAAAATGCACCAGGTGGTATTCGTGATATTAACCAGATTGGTTGGATTGCTAAACGCCACTTCCGTGTAAACCGTATTTATGACTTAGTACATTTAGGCTTTATTTCAGAATTTGAATTGGGTGTTTTAGAAGAAGCAGAAAGTTTTCTTTGGGAAATCCGTCACCACTTACACCGTTTAGCCAAACGTGATGAAAACCGTTTGCTTTTCGATCACCAGAGGGAAATTGCCGCTAAATTTGGATATGTGCGTCAAGAAGGCCAACCTGTCAATTACGGCGTTGAGCAGTTCATGAAACGTTACTATCGTACGGCACAACAGGTTTCAACACTGAATGAAATGTTGCTGGCATATTTTAGCGAATCGGTAATTACCCCTCGACTCCCCAACTATGAACGCAAAATTGAAGTTGTTAACGATCATTTTAAAATTGTCGATAATAAACTTGCCGTACAGCATCATAAAATATTTGCAGAACATCCAAGTGCGATTTTAGAGTTGTTCTATATTTTAGCGAATCGACCAGATATCGAAGGTATTCGTGCTCGAACTTTGCGCTTACTTATTCTTGCAGCAAAAAGAATTAACCAAAGTTACCGTAATAACCCAGAAAACCAAGCACTGTTTATGTCGATTATTCGCTCACCGTATCGTCTATACGATACCTTAGTTGCGATGAAACGTTATGGTGTTTTAGGAAACTATATTCCTGCTTTTGGGGAAATTATGGGTCTTATGCAATATGACCTATTCCATATCTATACGGTCGATGCTCACACCTTATTACTACTACGTAATTTAAATCGTTTTAGAGAACCTGAATTTGCCAAAGAGTTCCCTGTGGTAAGCTCAGTTTTCCAACGTCTTGCCCGTCAAGATATTGTCTTTATTGCTGCATTATTCCATGACATTGCAAAAGGCCGTGGTGGTGACCATAGTGAACTTGGTGCAGAAGATGCAATCGAGTTTGGACGTGCACATGGCTTTACAGAGCGTGAATGCAAATTAATTGCATGGCTGATTCAAAACCATTTACTCATGTCACTCACAGCTCAGAAAAAAGATATTTCTGATCCGGATGTCGTGAAAGATTTTGCAGAAAAACTTGGCGATATGGAGCATCTCGATTATCTCTATACTTTGACGGTTGCCGATATTAATGCGACAAATCCAAAACTTTGGAATACATGGCGCGCATCACTTATGCGTCAGCTTTATACCCATGCCCGTGATGTAATCCGTACTGGTTTAGGTCGTCCTGTTGACTATCAAATGCTGATTGAAGACACCAAATTTGCAGCAAGTGAATTACTTGTAAATAACTTTGCATTGGCTGATGTCGAAAAAGTATGGCAAGAACTTGGTGATGAATACTTCATTAAAGAGTCGGCAGACGAAATTGCATGGCACACACAAGCAATTTTAAAACATGGCGATAATCCGGAGCCATTAGTCCTCTTGCGTGCTCACCGTAAAGCAGCTCAGGATGCTGTGCAAATCTTTATTTATACACGCGATCAACCTAATCTCTTTGCCACAACCGTTGCTGTTTTAGACCGAATGAACCTAGACGTTCAAGATGCAAAAATTATCACGGCAAGTACAGCATTTAGCTTAGACACTTATGTTGTACTCGATCGTTTCGGTACATTACTTACCGACCCAGAACGCGAAGAAACCGTTAAAAATGCATTAGTGAAGGCACTTAGCCAACCAGATCAATACCCGGGGCTAATGCAACGCCGTATTCCACGTCAATTACGTCACTTCGATATCGAAAATACAGTCGACGTTACATTGAATGAAGCTCTACAGCAAAACATGGTCGAAATTTCAACACTTGACCATCCTGGCCTACTTGCACGTGTAGGTGGTTTATTTATGATGCAAGGTTTAGATATCCATTCAGCCCGAATCGCAACTTTAGGTGAACGTGCCGAAGATATTTTCTTTGTCACCAAAAAAGATGGAAAACCGCTGAATAACGAAGAGGTCAAACTCTTCTCGGAAAAACTGAAAGCTGCATTAGATGAAGCATCTAATCAAATTTGTCAGCACTGAAACTCAACTACTTGGTAACTGTTTAATGAACTCTAGCTTGTCGTTATTACATCCGTATCCATTTGAAAAGTTAAACCAACTTTTTAAGGATACTACTCCTGCTAACCTTCCCTTGATTCCACTATCAATTGGTGAACCTAAGCATCCAGCACCAGAGTTTGTTAAACAGGCTATTATTGATAACTTTAATCATCTATCCACTTATCCAAACAGCAAAGGCTTACCTGAGCTTCGCCAAAGCATTGCAGATTGGTTAACTAAGCGCTTTAAACTTAACAGCATTAATGCTGAAAACCACATTTTGCCAGTATCTGGTACACGTGAAGGGATTTTCTCTTTTGTTCAAGCTTTGATTAACCGTGAAGATGCACCCTATGTGGTGATGCCAAATCCGTTTTATCAAATTTATGAAGGTGCTGCTTTACTCGCAGGTGCAAAGCCATACTTTATTAATTGCACAGAAGAAAATGGCTATTTAGGTGACTTTGACGCGGTACCAGCAGAAGTTTGGGAAAAGACAGCGCTTCTTTTTGTATGTACACCGGGTAACCCAACAGGTACTGTACTTTCTAAAGAGCAATTTAAAAAGCTGATTGCCCTATCTGATCAATATAATTTTGTTATTGCTTCTGATGAATGCTATTCAGAACTTTGGTTTGACCAAGCCCCTACAGGTTTATTAGAAGTTTGTGCTGAACTTGGACGTGATGACTACAAAAACTGTATCGTCTTCCATTCACTTTCAAAACGTTCAAACTTACCGGGTATGCGCTCAGGTTTTGTAGCTGGTGATGCTGATTTATTAAAACCATATTTGCAATACCGTACCTATCACGGTGCAGCAATGCCTGTTCAACATCAACTTGCATCAATTGCAGCATGGAATGATGAAGATCATGTTGAAGAAAACCGTAAACAATATCGTGCAAAATTTGACTTATTCCAATCTGAATTAGGCCATTTACTGCCATTACAAAAACCTGATGCTGGTTTTTACTATTGGCTAAAAGTTGATAATGATGAAATTTTTGCCAAGATGCTCATGGAAAAAGCACACATTAAAGTTCTACCGGGTCGTTATCTATCTCGTGATACCGAACAAGGTAACCCTGGAGCCAACCATGTACGTATGGCTTTAGTAGCAGATTTAGCACAATGTGAAGAAGTAGTTAAGCGTTTAAAAGCAGTTCTTTAAGTCTCTTCTTAGCAGTTGTACAGCCTTTTACTCAGGTTGTACAACTGGGCTATAACACTATTTATAGGTAATCAAAAGCACAGCAAAAATAATAAAAGCAATACTAGAACAATAGTATAAACCTGTCGCAGAGCGTTTAATTTTGTCTAAAACCCGCCCCTGAGCAAGTAATCCAATCAGCAGAATATTCCAACCAAGAACAACTCCAACCATCCATACACTCATGAGCAGTTTTTGAATTAAGCTAAACTTATATTGTATAAGCAGCATCAAACTACTATAAAACATAATGTTTTTAGGATTTAGAAGACTAGACTGCACACCTAACATTAAACTTTTAATTTTGTTTTTCTTAAGGTTGGCTTGACCACTTAAATTATTGTCTTCAGTTGAAAAAGATAAAACACTAGATCTGGCTGCCTTAAAGCAAAGAACACTCAAATAAACTAAATAAGCTGCACCAAGCCATTTCAATAATGTAAGAATGCTACTGCTCAAATCTCCAAGCAGCATAAAACCAAACAAACATGCAGCTAAAATTAAAGCATTTCCGAAAGTAATGCCCAAAACAACACCATAGGTATAACGGCGCCCTTTTTGCAAAAGACTAGTGAGAATTAAAAAGAAATCTGGACCCGGTGATAACAGTGCCAAAAAATGAGTAAATGCAATAATTAAAAAAACTTCCATAACAGCGTCATCTATAAAACGGTCTGGAAAATCTTAAAAATAGAGCTAAACAATTTCTTGTAAATTATTGCGCGGCTGCAAGCTGGAACTGCCGAGGGGTTACCCCTGTATGTGCTTTGAAAGCTTTATGAAAATGGCTTTGATCGCTAAAACCTAAGTTGACGGCTAGCTCTGCGAGTGAAATTCCCTGTTTAAGGAGTTCTCGAGCTTGGTTAATTTTTAAATTTATTTGAAAAGCATGTGGTGTTAGACCGACATTTGCTTTAAATAACCGTATGATCGCATAACGGCTCAGACCAATCTGCTGGGCAAGTACCTCTAAAGAAATAAAATCCTCAGAAGAGGTAATTACATTAACTAAATCTAGAAAATCTCTATATAAGTACTGCGGTTTTTGTATTTCTTCTAAAATAAAATGAGGCAATAATAAATCTATAAGACAATCAAAAAGCGCCTGTTCCTTTTCAAGAATTAGCTTTTGCGTATCAAAAAGTGTCTTATTCATTTCAGTAAAAGCTTTGTATAAAGTTTCATCTTTTATAATGATCGGCTTATGCTGTGGCAGATGCAAATCAAAACCTTGCTGTTGAAACTCTGAATATAACTGGCTTAACCAAGTCAGATCTAAATGCAGCATTTGGTAACTCCAAGCCATATTTGGCTTAGGATTACAAGAATGCTCAATATGGGCGGGCACAATAACTAAAGTACCCGCGGAGATCTCTTGCGCAGTGCTAAAAGAACTTTTAAAAATACTATTCCCTTCGTCTACAGCACCAATTGAAAATGTTGGATGGCTATGAGACTTATAACATGTTCGGCTAAAACACGACCTTCGAGTTTCAACATATGGCATTCGCCGATCTTGCCAAAACTCGAAAGGTTGAGGAATAGCGTTCATTGAATCGATTAGCCCGCTAATGCTTTTTCAATATCGGCTTCCAATGCCTCTGGTTTAGTTGTAGGTGCATAACGATTTAAAACTGAACCATCTTTGCCAACCAAAAACTTGGTAAAGTTCCATTTAATACTACTACTTCCCAAAATTCCTTTTGCTTCACGTGTTAAATATCTAAAAATCACATGAGCTTCAGGCCCTTTCACATCGACTTTGGCAAACATAGGGAATTTCACCCCATAATTTCGCTGGCAGAAAGCCCCGATTTCTTTATTATTTCCTGGATCTTGCCCACCAAACTGATTGCAGGGAAAACCTAAAACTTCCAAACCTTGATCTTTATATTTTTCATAAAGTTTTTCGAGGCCCGCAAACTGTGGAGTAAAACCACATTTACTGGCAGTATTTACAATTAATAAAACTTTACCTTTGTAATCAGCAAATTGCTTAATATCACCTTCTAACAATTCAGCTTCAAACTGATAAATGTTACTCATGGATAAGTTTCCTCGTCATTTTTTTCTTGTGTTTTAAGTTGTAATGATGCCGAGTTCACACAGTAGCGTAAACCTGTCGGCTGTGGTCCATCTTCAAAAACATGCCCAAGATGGGCTTCGCAATCATGACAAACAATTTCAGTTCTGACCATACCATGTGTTAAATCTTCATGTTCATCAATAACAGTTCCATTTACTGGGCGAAAGAAGCTTGGCCAACCGCAACCGCTATCGTATTTTGCATCTGACGAGAACAATTCCGCGCCACAACAACGACAAACATAAGTACCGTGCTGCTTAGTATTCCAGTATTGCCCCGTAAAAGCTGGTTCAGTGCCCTTTTGTCGTGTTATCCGATATTCTTCTGGTGATAACTCTCTTTGCCATTCCCGGTCTGTTTTATTAACTTTTCCCATG
This sequence comes from Acinetobacter sp. 766875, assembly GCF_000582055.1. Lineage (NCBI taxonomy): Bacteria > Pseudomonadati > Pseudomonadota > Gammaproteobacteria > Moraxellales > Moraxellaceae > Acinetobacter > Acinetobacter sp. 766875. Next base: position 41,192 of record NZ_JEXX01000030.1, read on the forward strand.
ACATGCACCTTTTATTCTGATGTAAACATAAATTGATAATCGTATTTTATATTTACGCCATTCATCAAAAAAACACTAGTCTCTGAACGTAAAATTTGTTGGAATTTAATCATCTAAGCAATAGGAAGCAAAAAGTAAGCAAATTACAAAAACAAAAGTAAGCATATTTATGCTTTATTTTCTTTCAAGGAAGCAAAGATGGTGCTATTCTTGTTTGGCACGGTTGTATAGGACAAAACATGTCTCAGAAAAAAAGTGTGCTTTTCCAGCAACTATTACCAGTTATCAAAGAGTATCAGCAATCGGGTTTTACCCATGAAAAAATTGTTGAATTACTAAAAGATCAACATGATCTAAATTTGGTAACGGTTAAAACATTTAAAAGTTATTTATACCGATATGCAAAAGTGAACCCAGCTATGTCTAAAAATACTGCTACTCTCCAATCCATGCCAACTTCTCGGGAAATTAAGAAATCATCGAAGCTTGAGCATGTTTGCTATGACATTCGCGGACCAGTATTACGAGCCGCCAATGAAATGGAAGAGCAAGGACATAAAATCATTAAGCTGAATATCGGCAACCCTGCCCCATTTGGCTTTGAAGCACCACAAGAAATTATTAATGATGTTGCTTTAAACCTACCAAATGCAATTGGCTATGTAGATTCAAAAGGTATCTTTCCGGCACGTAAAGCAATCTGCCAGTACTACCAGCAAAAAGGCATCTTAAATATGCACGTTAATGACGTGTATATCGGTAATGGTGTATCTGAACTCATTGTCATGGCTATGCAAGGCCTACTCGATGATGGTGATGAAATGCTCATTCCGATGCCGGACTATCCGCTTTGGACAGCTGCCGTTAACCTGTCAGGCGGTACAGCCATTCATTATAAGTGTGATGAAGAAAACAGTTGGTATCCTGATATTGCCGATATTGAAAGTAAAATTACTTCAAACACTCGTGGTATTGTCATTATCAATCCGAACAACCCAACTGGTTCGGTATATCCACGTCATGTGCTTGAGCAAATTGTGGCACTTGCAAAGAAACATGACCTGATTTTATTTGCTGACGAAATTTACGACAAAATTGTTTATGACGGAATTGAGCACGTTTCGGTTGCCTCTTTAGCTGGCGATCAGTTATGTATTTCGTTCAATGGTTTATCAAAAGCTTATCGTATTGCTGGTTTCCGCTCAGGTTGGATGGCAATCACAGGCGATAGAAGTCGTGCGGCAGACTATATTGAAGGCTTAGATATGTTAGCTTCTATGCGTTTATGCGCAAACGTACAAGCTCAATATGCAATTCAAACTGCGCTTGGCGGCTATCAATCCATTAATGACTTAATCCGCCCGGGTGGTCGTTTATATGAACAGCGCAATATCGCATGGGAAATGTTAAATGAAATTCCTGGGGTAAGCTGTGTAAAACCAGAAGGTGCAATGTATTGTTTCCCACGACTTGATCCTAATATTTACCCAATCGAAGATGATGAAAAGTTAATGTTAGATTTACTTCGCGCCGAAAAAGTACTTTTGGTACAAGGAACGGGATTTAACTGGCCAACACCAGATCATTTCAGGGTTGTTTTCTTACCTGCAGAAAATGAATTACGCGAAGCAATTGGTCGCTTAGGTCGTTTCTTAGCAAATCGCCGTTAAAAAATGCATAATTAAAAAAGGCATCTAATTAAGATGCCTTTTTTATTTTTATACCATTTATGCAGGTAGTTAAAAACTTACCCACTTCATTTTAAGCATACTTAAAAAACAACTTAGCATATTGATTCAAATATATTTTTTATAAAACAAATTCATTTTAGTCTCTTCTTAAAAAGAAAATAATATTTTTTACCATTCGATTAAATTCTTATATTTTTCCTGTATTTCTCTTCTCGCTATTATGCAAAAAATGCATGAGTTGATATTTTTTTGCATTTCACACTGCTTCAAAATCGAGCAACAATCCCTTTCCATAACAACATCACCATATTCGATTCGGTTAACACTGATGCAGATTTAGGAAGATGAAATCAGTTAATGGACCGAACTGAACTTACAAGGAAAGCTTTTCAATCATCTCTAGCCCATCTAAAAGATGATTGAACCCAAAGGATAGAGGTTCATATGAAGCAAAAGAAATTGCTCAAGTATATTGTGGTTGCTATTTTATTAGGAGTATTGACAGGTTGGATCTGTCACCACTTCTTTAATGAAGGTGAGCAACTGAAGCAAATCGCTTCTTATTTCAATATCGTCACAGATATCTTTTTACGTCTCATCAAAATGATTATTGCACCACTGGTATTTGCCACAATTGTGTCTGGCATTGTATCTATGGGTAAATCAACTTCTATTGGTAGTATCACGCTTAAGTCAATGACTTGGTTTATTACTGCGTCATTTGTATCGCTTGCAATCGGTATGGGTTTAGTCAATTTTTTTCAACCCGGCGCGGCATTAAATTTAGTATTACCAACAGCTCAAGAACTCAGTAGCGCTTCTCTCCCAGCGACTACTGGCTTTACACTACAGTCATTTTTAAGCCATGTTTTTCCACGCAGTATTGCAGAAGCCATGGCGAACAATGATATTTTACAAGTGCTTGTTTTTGCTATTTTCTTTGGTTCAGCACTCGCATATGTCAATCAGGGTAAAGAAAAAGACTCCGTTATTATTCGCCTAACAGATGAACTCAGTAAAATTATGTTCCGTATTACTGATTACGTCATGAAATTTGCACCTATAGCAGTTTTTGCAGCAATTGCTTCTGCAATTACAGTACAAGGTTTAGGATTAATTGTTGACTACGGAATTTTAATTGCAGAATTCTACTTTGGGCTTTTATTACTCTGGGTTGTTTTATTCTCGGTGGGTGCAATCGTACTGAAAAAAGATATCTTCCGTTTAGGCAAGTTAATTCGTGAGCCTGTAACCCTTGCTTTTGCTACAGCTTCTAGTGAATCAGCTTATCCTAAAGTTATGGACGCCCTAAATAAGTTCGGTGTGCCTAAAAAAGTGACGAGCTTCGTTTTACCTTTAGGTTATTCATTTAACCTAGATGGTTCAATGATGTATACCACCTTTGCGGTACTCTTTATTGCTCAGGCTTACCACATTGATTTGAGCTTTACCCAGCAAATCTTAATTTTGTTAACTCTTATGGTAACAAGTAAAGGTATTGCAGGTGTTTCGAGAGCTTCTATTGTTGTAATTTCAGCAACACTCACGATGTTCCATTTGCCTGAAGCTGGCATTTTGTTATTGCTTGGAATTGACCAATTCTTAGATATGGGCCGCACCGCTACAAATGTGGTTGGTAATAGTATTGCTACCGCAGTTGTGGCAAAACTTGAAGGTGACAAAGTTGCTGATATTGAAGAGTCGCCAGAACCTGTATTAATTAAAACAACACAAGAACAAACGATCGCTTAAGTTTCTCTTTTCTCCCACTCTCCCAACTAAAGAGCAATTTTATATGACCAATAAAATTGCTCTTTTTTTTATTCTAAAATTAAACAATAAAAATTTACCGACATTTTTATATTAAATAATGAACTCAATAATAGGTTTTAGTTCCTATTAAATTTCTTAATTTTAAACCTTAAAAAAAGAATAAAAACCAAACAATCAAAATTTATATCTTTAAAAATATAGATCAAATGCTTACTTTTTAATTCAATTTATTGTTTATTATTTATATTAAATAACTGAAA
>NZ_JEXX01000031.1:0-43739 GCF_000582055.1 Acinetobacter sp. 766875
ATTGCCCAGGTTTCTGAAGTGGTTGAGCTGGGGGGATTAGACCCTGAACACATCATCACCCCAGGCATTTTTGTACAGCATGTTGTACAAGTACAGCCCGCACAGTAAGCAATAAGGAGAAATAACATGAGCTACCAGAAACTCAGCCGTGACCAGATTGCACAACGTGTGGCACAAGATATTCCCGATGGCGCCTATGTAAACTTGGGCATTGGCTTACCGACTAAAATTGCCAGCTACTTACCTAACGATAAAGATATTTTCCTTCATTCTGAAAATGGCCTATTGGCATTTGGCCCACCACCAGCTGTAGGTGAAGAAGACCCTGAACTGATTAATGCGGGTAAAGAGTTTGTGACCATGCTAGAAGGCGGCAGCTTTTTCCATCATGGCGACTCATTTGCCATGATGCGTGGTGGTCACCTTGATATTGCCGTGCTTGGAGCTTTTCAGGTTGCAGCGAATGGTGACTTGGCGAACTGGCACACAGGTGCACCAGATGCGATTCCTGCCGTAGGTGGTGCGATGGATTTGGCAGTTGGTGCCAAGAAAGTATTTATCACTACAGACCATGTGACCAAACAAGGTGAGCCAAAGATTGTGGCTGAGCTCACTTATCCGGTAACGGGTAAGCACTGTGTGGATCGTATTTACACTGACCTGTGTGTGATTGATGTGACCAAAGACGGTTTAAAAGTGATTGAGAAAGTTGAAGGTCTTAACTTTGATGAGTTACAGGCTTTGACTGGTGCAACTTTGATTGATGCGACTCAAGGGTAAGGACGTAGGGAAATGACATTAAAAAACGCTTATATCATCGATGCCATCCGTACTCCATTCGGCCGTTATGCCGGTGGCCTTGCACCTGTCCGTGCCGATGACCTTGGCGCTGTGCCGATTAAAGCTCTTATGCAGCGTAACCCAAATATTGATTGGGAGCAGGTCGATGATGTGATCTATGGCTGTGCCAACCAAGCCGGTGAAGACAACCGTAATGTCGGCCGTATGTCAGCACTGCTTGCTGGGTTACCTTATCAGGTGCCGGCAACCACCATTAACCGTTTGTGCGGTTCATCACTCGATGCAATTGCCATTGCTGCCCGTGCCATTAAAGCAGGTGAAGCGAACTTGGTGATTGCAGGTGGTGTGGAAAGTATGAGCCGTGCACCCTATGTGATGGGTAAATCTGACAGTGCCTTTGGCCGTAGCCAGAAGATTGAAGACACCACCATGGGTTGGCGCTTCATTAACCCGAAACTTAAAGAATTGTATGGTGTAGACACCATGCCCCAGACTGCCGAAAACGTGGCTGAACAGTTCAACGTCAATCGTGCAGATCAGGACCAGTTTGCCTTGGTGAGCCAACAACGCACCGCAAGCGCGCAAGCCAAAGGCTTTTTTTCTAAAGAAATCGTGGCAGTTGAAATCCCTCAGCGTAAGGGAGATGCTGTTGTGATTGATACCGATGAACATCCACGTGCATCCACCACACTTGAAGGCTTAAGCAAACTTAAACCAGTTGTAAAAGCAGATGGTACAGTCACTGCAGGCAATGCTTCAGGTATTAATGATGGGGCAGCAGCTCTACTGATTGCTTCTGATGAGGCAGTTCAGGCTTACAACCTCAAACCACGTGCCAAGATCATTGCTCCAACAGGGGTGGTTGTAGACCCCCGTATTATGGGTTTTGCCCCGCCCCCCGCCATTAAAAAATTACTTAAACAAACCAACCTGACTTTAGAGCAAATGGATGTAATTGAGCTGAATGAAGCCTTTGCTGCACAGGCTTTGGCAGTGACTCGTGATTTAGATTTACCAGACAACTCTGACAAGGTCAATCCAAACGGTGGTGCCATTGCTTTGGGTCATCCGCTTGGTGCATCAGGTGCACGCCTCGTAACCACTGCCTTAAACCAGCTTGAACAAACAGGCGGCCGTTATGCCTTATGTTCAATGTGTATTGGTGTGGGACAAGGTATTGCTTTGATTATTGAGAGAGTCTAATCATGAGTCAGTTATATGCCAGCTTGTTTTACCAAAAAGACGTCACGGACATCTTTAGTGACTCATCCTTAATCGCATACATGGTTCAGGTTGAAGTTGCGTTAGCCCAAGTGCAGGCACAAGTTGGCGTGATTCCTCAAAATGCAGCAAATACCATTGCTCAAGTAGGTGAGCAGGCGCTAGAAAAGTTTGATTTTTCGGCTTTAGCGGTAGCAACTGGCTTAGCTGGGAATATCGCAATTCCGTTTGTAAAGCAGCTTACGGCAATTGTTAAAGATACTGATGAAGATGCTTCCCGCTATGTGCATTGGGGTGCAACCAGTCAGGATATTTTAGACACAGCTTGTATTTTGCAATGCCGTGATGCGTTAAATATTGTGGAAGCTCAAATTCAACAATGCTATGCGACTGCATTACAGCAAGCCAAGCAATATCGCCATCAAGTCATGATTGGACGTACATGGTTACAACAAGCTTTACCAATTACGTTGGGACATAAACTTGCTCGTTGGGCTTCTGCATTTAAACGTGATTTAGACCGTATACAAGCTATGAAATCACGTGTGCTCACTGCTCAGTTAGGCGGTGCTGTGGGTTCATTAGCTTCTTTGCAAGACCAAGGTTCGCTTGTGGTCAGCGCATTTGCGAAGCAACTGAATCTGACTGTACCAACAAGTACATGGCATGGTGAGCGTGACCGTATTGTAGAAATTGCAAGTGTGCTTGGCATGATTGTCGGGAATACGGGCAAGATGGCACGCGATTGGTCACTCATGATGCAAACTGAAATTGCAGAGTTGTTTGAGCCAACCGCAAAGGGTCGTGGTGGTTCATCGACCATGCCTCATAAGCGTAATCCGGTTGCGGCAGCATCCGTATTAGCCGCGGCGAATCGTGTGCCTGCACTGATGTCTAGCATTTATCAAAGCATGGTACAGGAACATGAACGTAGCTTAGGTGCATGGCATGCAGAATGGTTAGTAGTTCCAGAAATCTTTCAGCTTTGTGCTGGAGCATTAAGCCGTACTAATGAAGTTCTACAAGGTTTTGAAGTTAATGCTGAGCATATGCAACAGAACCTTGAGTGTACCAACGGATTAATTATGGCAGAAGCTGTGATGATGGCACTTGCCCCCAAGATTGGCCGTTTAAATGCTCATCATTTAGTTGAAGCTGCATGTAAAACAGCGGTAGCACAAAACCAGCATTTGTTTGATGTTGTTAGCCAACTAGATGAAGTAAAAGGACAGTTTAGCCAGCAAGAAATACGAGATATTTTCAAACCAGAAAATTATTTAGGCAATATTCAGCAACAGATTGATGCGGTTTTGCAAGAAGCACAAGGAGAGTCAAAGTGAAACAGACTATTCGTAATCGTCAAGGAAAACAGTTAGCAGTTTATACAGATGGTCTAAAAGATGCTCCTGTGCTTGTGTTTTCTAATTCATTAGGAACAGACCATGGTATGTGGCAACCTCAGCTGAATGAGTTAAAAAGTCATTTTAATGTCATTACATACGACACACGTGGTCATGGTGAAAGTGATGTAATTAGTGACACCACATTGCAAAACTTAGCTGAAGATGTTGTTGATATTTTAGATGCCTTGAATATTGAAAAAGCTCATTTTTGTGGCATTTCAATGGGTGGTATTACAGGGCTGTGGTTGGGTATTCATCATCAAAATCGTTTTAATAGCATTACGGTTGCAAACTCAGCAGCCAAAATTGGTCAAACTGAGGCTTGGTTGAGTCGTGCTGAATCGGTAGAACAAGATGGTTTAGCTGAGCTGGTTAAAACCACGCATACCCGCTGGTTCAGTGAAAAATTCGACTATCAACATAATATTGTTGCACAGACAACGATTCAAAGTCTGGCAAACACACCAGCACAAGGTTATGCCAATGCATGTCGTGCTTTAGCGTATGCCGATTTAAGAGATGAAATTGCACAAATTCAAATTCCAGTACTGCTGATTGCAGGAACAGAAGATCCAGTAACTACAGTAGCAGATGCCGAATTTATGCAGAAGGCAATTAAGAACAGTCAGCTAGCAAAACTGGAAGCATCTCATCTTTCTAATATTGAGCAACCACAGAAATTTACTCAGGAATTGACTAGGTTTATTCAGCAAATCTAATCGCTTAGTAATTTAAAAGGAATTGGCCTTAAGGAGGCAAATATGGCGTCTCAGGATTACGCTACACCAAACAAAAGCATCGATGCTCAAGCACTGATTAATGATGCTCCACTTAGTAAATATCAATGGATGATCGCAATCATCTGTTTCTTAATTATTTTTACTGATGGTATCGATACAGCTGCGATGGGCTTTATTGCACCAGCATTGGCACAAGACTGGGGAATTGATCGTTCTCAGTTAGGACCGGTGATGAGTGCAGCACTTGGTGGAATGATTATTGGCGCTTTAGTTTCTGGTCCGACAGCGGACCGTTTCGGTCGAAAAGTTGTTTTAGCTGTGGCAATGCTTGTGTTCGGTGGTTTTACTTTGGCATCTGCTTATGCAACCAACTTGGATAGCCTTGTCGTTTTACGTTTTTTAACCGGTATTGGCCTTGGTGCAGCAATGCCAAATGCCACCACTTTATTTTCTGAGTACTGTCCAACCCGCATTCGTTCATTACTCGTGACATGTATGTTCTGTGGCTACAACTTGGGTATGGCTACCGGCGGTTTTATTAGTAGTTGGCTTATCCCGACCTACGGTTGGCATAGCTTATTTTTGCTCGGCGGCTGGTCACCTTTAATTTTAATGATTTTAGTGATTGTAGTGCTACCTGAGTCTTACCGCTTTTTAATTGTGAAAGGTAAGAATCCTGAAAAAGTACGCAAAATCTTAAATCATATTGCGCCAACACAAATTCAGAATGCGACTGCATTTCACGTTCCTGAAGAAAAAACTGAAACAGCTCAAAAGAAAAATGTCTTTGGAATTATGTTTTCTAAGCCATATGCCAAAGGAACAATTTTACTTTGGGTAACTTACTTCATGGGACTCGTGGTTGTGTACTTGCTGACAAGCTGGTTACCAACACTTATGCGTGAAACAGGTGCTTCGATGGAGCGTGCTGCATTTATTGGAGGTTTGTTCCAGTTCGGTGGTGTGGTGAGCGCATTGTTCATTGGCTGGGCAATGGACAAATTCAACCCGAACCGAGTTATCGCCATTTTCTACTTTGCCGCAGGTCTATTTGCAATTGCTGTCGGTCAAAGCTTAGGTAACTCAACCTTACTTGCCGTATTGGTGCTTTGTGCGGGTATCGCCATTAATGGTGCGCAATCTTCGATGCCGGCATTAAGTGCACGCTTCTATCCAACTCAGTGCCGTGCAACGGGTGTGTCTTGGATGACTGGTATTGGGCGTTTTGGTGCGGTATTTGGTGCATGGATTGGTGCGGTGCTACTCGGTAATGATTGGTCATTCACCGCTATTCTCAGTTTATTACTAATTCCAGCGACTGCTGCGGCTGTTGCTGTATTTGTTAAATCACTTGTTGCGCATACCGATGCAACTTAATAGAGGTCTATCACAATGAATGATGAACAACGCTATAAACAAGGCATTGAAGTGCGGACTGAAGTTTTAGGTGAAAAGCATGTTGGTCGGTCTTTGCAAAACCTAAATGACTTTAACCAAGATTTTCAAAATTTTATTAGCCGTTACGCATGGGGTGAGGTGTGGTCGCGTCCGGGCTTGCCACGTCATACACGTAGTTTAGTGACTATCGCAATTTTATTGGCACTGGGCCGTGAAGATGAACTACGCATGCATTTACGTGCTTGTTTCAACAATGGTGTAACCAAAGAAGATTTAAAAGAGCTGATCTTACACAGTTCACTCTATGCAGGTTTACCTGCTGCAAACGCTGCAATGCACATGGCTGAAGAAGTCTTTAAAGAGTTGGGAATAGAAGTAAACCCAATTGCAGCGAAAGAACAGGATTAAGGAGATAAAGATGTCACAACATAGCTGGGGTGCCTACGCCCAACGTAATACAGATGATCATCCACCAGCGTATACGCCAGGTTATAAAACAAGTGTATTGCGTTCGCCAAAAAATGCATTGATCTCTATTAACGAGACTTTAACTGAAGTTACTGCACCGCATTTTTCTTCAAATCTGTTTGGTCCAAAAGATAACGATTTGATTTTGAACTATGCCAAAGATGGTTTGCCAATTGGTGAGCGTGTCATTGTTCATGGCTATGTTCGTGATCAGTTTGGTCGTCCTGTAAAAAATGCACTTCTAGAAGTATGGCAAGCCAATGCTTCTGGTCGTTATCGTCATCCAAATGACAAGTTTATTGGTGCAATGGACCCTAACTTTGGTGGTTGTGGTCGTACCTTAACAGATGAAAACGGTTTTTATATTTTCCGTACCATTAAACCGGGTCCGTACCCATGGCGTAACCGTATTAATGAATGGCGTCCTGCCCATATTCATTTCTCATTAATTGCTGATGGTTGGGCGCAGCGTTTGATTTCGCAATTTTATTTTGAAGGCGACACGCTCATCGACACTTGCCCGATCTTAAAAACAATTCCTTCTGAAGATCAACGTCGTGCATTGATTGCACTAGAAGATAAAAACAACTTTATCGAAGCCGATAGCCGTTGTTACCGTTTCGACATCACTTTGCGTGGTCGTCGAGCGACTTACTTCGAAAATGAATTGACTTAATCGGGAGCACGAGCATGAATAACTGGAATTTTCAGGAATTAAAAGAAACTCCATCTCAAACAGGTGGTCCTTACGTTCATATTGGGTTATTGCCACAACAAGCAAATATCGAAGTGTTTGAAAACAACTTTAATAACCAATTAGTACAAGACCAGACTCAAGGTGAACGTATTCGTCTTGAAGGTCAAGTGTTTGACGGGTTAGGTCTACCTTTACGTGATGTGCTTATCGAGATTTGGCAGGCCGATGCAAATGGTATCTACCCAAGTCATGCCGATACACGGGAGCAAAAAGCTGATCCTGCATTTCACGGCTGGGGTCGTACAGGTGCAGACTTTGAAACAGGTATTTGGAGCTTCAATACGATTAAACCGGGCGCGACAGCAGGCCGTAAAGGCTCAACTCAGGCACCACATATTGCATTAGTCATTTTCGCTCGCGGTATTAACTTAGGTCTTCATACACGTGTTTATTTTGACGATGAAGCTGAGGCAAATGCTAACGACCCAATTCTAAATAGTATTGAATGGGCACCACGTCGCCAAACACTTATTGCGAAACGTTTTGAAGAAAATGGTGAAGTTGTTTATCGCTTCGATATTCGCATTCAAGGCGATGATGAAACTGTATTTTTTGATATTTAAGAAACACCTAAGGCTACACCTGATTATTCAAGGATGTGTGTAGCCTTTTTAAGGATGAACTCTATGAACATGAAAACATTATTAAGCCTAAGTTTGCTTGTAGTCCCATTTTTTACAGCACAGGCAAATGCTGAACCTGTCGTTTTGGCTGCTCAAACACAAACTGCATCTACAGCTGTTAAAACGATTGTTCCGATTACCGCAAAAACCAAAGAACAAGCTCTGGCACAGGCTCAAGTGATTGCAAACACAGCAGATGTTGATTTGGCAGAGTTCCGTATCGATTTATTAAGCTTTGCCAGCGATACAAAACAAGTCATTGCCTTAGGTCATGAGTTGAAAAAGATTTTAGGCAACAAGCCATTGATTGCCACCATTCGTACGAAAAACGAAGGAGGTCAGCTTGAAATTAGTGATGCGGATTATGGTAAGACCTATCAAGCTTACTTAAAAAATCCGTTCATGGACTGGTTAGATGTTGAAATGTTCCGTGATCAAAAAGTAGTTTCAGAAATTGTTCAAAAAGCACATCAAAAGAAAGTGCTCGTTGTCATGTCTAATCATGACTTCCAAAAAACACCAAGCCAAGATGAAATTGAAAAACGCTTGTTAAAACAAGATCAAATGGGCGCAGATGTTCTCAAAATTGCTGTAATGCCTAAATCTAAACAAGACGTTTTCACTTTAATGAACGCAACTTTAAAGGTAAGCCAGCAGACCACTAAACCTTTATTGACGATGTCGATGGGCCAATTAGGTACGATTTCTCGTGTTGCAACTGCCAATATGGGCGGAAGTTATAGCTTTGGCATGATTGGTCAGGCTTCTGCACCGGGTCAAATTGATGTGACTAAGCTCAAACAGATTTTACAAACCGTTCAACCAACAAATCCATAAATCATAAGGATATGATGAAATGAATACATTACGTTTAACTACTCTTGCATTAGGTTTGATGGTTTCAGGAGTAGCTGCAGCACAAACTTATGTGGTTGACCGTTATCAAGACGATAGCAATAAAGGCTCTTTACGCTGGGCAATTAAACAAGCCAATGCGAACCCAAGCGAAGCTAGCGATATCTTGATTCAAGCAGTAGGCAAAGCACCTTATGCAATTAAATTAAACAGCCCGCTTCCTGAAATTAAAGCACCTATCAAAATTATTGGAACCCAGTGGGATAAAACTGGTGAATACATTGCAATTGATGGTTCAAATTATATTAAAGGTGAAGGTGCAAAAGCTTGCCCGGGAGCAAATCCTGAGCAGTATGGTACCAATGTACGTACTATGACTTTACCGAGTTTTGTACTACGTGATGTCAATAATGTGACTTTAAAAGGCCTAGATATCCACCGGTTCTGCATTGGCGTATTGGTTAACCGTTCAAGCAATAACCTCATTCAACACAACCGTATTAGTAATAACTATGGTGGAGCTGGGGTCATGATCACGGGCGATGATGGTAAAGGCACCCCAACTGCAACCACGACTAATAACAACAAAGTTTTAGATAACATTTTCCAAGACAATGGTGATGGTTTAGAACTAACACGTGGTGCAGCATTTAACCTGATTGCAAATAACCATTTTGTTTCTACCAAAGTAAATCCAGAACCATCACAAGGTATTGAAATCTTGTGGGGCAATGACAATGCTGTAGTTGGAAATAAGTTTGAAAATTATTCGGATGGCTTACAGATTAACTGGGGTAAGCGTAACTATATTGCCTACAACGAAATGACCAATAACTCGATTGGTTTTAACATGACGGGTGATGGCAATATTCTTGATAGCAATAAAGTGCATGGCAATCGTATTGGTGTTGCCATTCGCTCAGAGAAAGATGCAAATGCAAGAATTACACTGACGAAAAATCTAATTTGGGACAACGGTAAAGATATTAAACGCTGTGAAGCAGGTGGTTCATGTGTACCAAATCAGCGTTTAGGTGCAATTGTATTTGGAGTTCCTGCGCTTGAGCATGAAGGATTTGTTGGTTCTCGTGGTGGTGGTGTGGTGATTGAGCCATCTAAACTACAAAAAACATGTACTCAGCCAAATGAACAAGGCTGTAATGCGCAGCCGAATCAGGGTATTAAAGCGCCTAAGTTAACAGCAAATAAAGGTTCAGTTAATATAGAAGTAAATGGTTTACCAAACCAACGTTACCAAGTTGAGTTTTTTGGCAACCAGAGTACGACATCAAAAGAAGCTGAGCAGTATTTAGGGACTATAACAGTTGCCACAGACGTACAAGGCAACGCAAAAGCCAATTGGAAGCCAACAGTCAAAGTTGCCTCAATTACAGCAAATGTAACGGATCACTTTGGTGCAACTTCTGAGCTTGGGTTTGTGCAAGTTAAATAACAAAAAAATAAAGCGCCTCAAAACAGGGGGCGCATTTTAGAAAAGATAAAAGGGACTTGAAATGCCAAACGTAATCAAACTGAGTGTATTAACAATCGCTGTATTAAGTAGCCAATTTGCACTTGCGAATGAGCCGTGGTCACAAGACCGCCAATGGTTACTGGGTGACTGGAATGGTGAGCGTCAACAATTAGAGCAACAGGGTTATAAATTTACAGCTTCTATCATGAGCCAAGCTGCCACAAATTTAGATGGTGGGTATAACGACAGCAATACTTTTGAGAATGCTGCGCAGCTTTCTTTGGGTGCAACTTTCGATTTAGACAAAATTGCTGGATGGAAAGATACAACCGCGAGCTTAGTTGTGACTAAACGTGACGGTAATGCGCTTACTTTAGAGCGTATTAAAGACCCACGCTCTAGCCAACTTGGTAACGCACAAGAGATTTATGGTCGTGGCAAAATCTGGCGTTTATCTCAAGCATGGATAAAAAAAGGCTTTGCTGATAATACCGTACAAGTCAAATTTGGTCGTATGGGAATGTCAGAGGACTTTAATAGTTCTCAATGTGAGTTTCAGAACTTATTGCTTTGTGGTGGGCAGTTAGGAAAATCAATTGGTTCAATTTGGTATAACTCACCAGTTGGTGTTTGGGCTGCAAACGTTAAATATCAGTTTGCACCTGAATGGACTTTGGGTGTTGGTGTTTATGAGGTCAATCCAGACAATATTAAAACCGAATCAAACAGTGATGGTTTTAATCTGGATATGAATAACGTCAAGGGCGCTACTATACCGGTTGAACTTGCATGGAAACCAAAACTTGCTGCTTTCAATGGTTTACCGGGTGAATATAAAGTAGGTGCACTTTACTCAACCGCAGAAGCAAATGATATTAAAACTGCAGGTAAAGTTCATGACGGAAAACAAAGCTTCTGGATTAATGCACAGCAACAACTTAGCCATGCCGGCCAAGATCCGAAACGCGGTTTATATGTAAGTTTTAATGGCGTTGTAAATGATAAAGCAACGACCTTTGTACAAAGTACACAACAACTTGCACTTTGGTATAAGGGGCCATTTGACAGCCGACCAAATGATTCAATTGGTTTTGGTATTGCCAATTATGTCGTTAATGACCGTGCTAAAGATAAGCAGATCGCGACAAATGAAAGCCGCGGATATTATAGCTATGATCCGATCGCATCTAACTATATTCCAATTCAGGACGACGAACTAAACGTTGAATTGAACTATACCTATCAATGGTCTCCGGCCGTCATGCTGCGACCAAATATTCAATATATCCATCAACCTGCTGGTGTAAAAGAAGTTGATGATGCTTGGGTGGCGGGTTTGAGTGTAAAAGTTAATTTTTAACAATATTGATGGCTGGTTAGACATAGTTTAACTGGCCCAAATGCTTGAACTATTTGTGTTCAGTATATGTGGAGTAGGATCTATGTCTGAGTCAGATTCTAAGTTTCATATTTTATTCAAAATATGGTGTTTTATTTTAGGTCTAGTTTTATTGGCTACCGGTGTTTTTTACATTGTAGGTGGTGGAAAACTAGTATCACTCGGCGGTTCTTGGTATTTCCTTATCTCAGGACTGTTTATAACCATTTCGGCAATTAGTATCTTCCGTAAAAAAGCACTTGGTGTCTGGATTTTTGCAGTTGTTTTTATCGGTACGGTAATTTGGTCACTGATTGACGCTGGATGGGAATTTTGGCCGTTATTCTCGCGCTTAATGTTTCCTGCTGGTCTTTTTGCTGCATTGTTATTTACCTTACCTTCAATTCGACGTTACCAATTTCAAAATGGTTCAGCATCTTCAGCATATGCTGTTGGTGGACTAGTCGTTGTCGGTATGTTGATTGCGCTTTACCAAATGTTTCAACCGCACCCGACAGTAGCAAGCTCAGGTCAAAAGCTACCTTTAGTGCCAGTTGACCCTGCTAAAAAACAGGTGAATTGGGAAAATTATGGTAATGATTCTGGCGGTAGTCGCTTTGTTGCTCTCGATCAAATTAATCGAGATAACGTTCATAAGTTAAAAGAAGCATGGCGCTTTAGAACAGGTGATTTTACAACGGGTAGCGGTAATGGTGCTGAAGACCAAATGACCCCACTACAAGTTGGAAATAAAGTCTTTTTATGTACGCCGCATAACAATATTTTTGCAATAGATGCTGATTCGGGTAAACAGCTTTGGAAAGCTGAGGTGAACTCTAAGGCCGATGCTTGGGAGCGTTGCCGTGGTGTTGCATACTTTGATTCAACAAAAACGCTTGTACAACCAACTTTAGCTGGTGCAACTCCGGTCACTACTGTTGCGGCCAACACAGCATGTCCACGCCGTGTATATACCAATACTCCCGATGCTCGTTTAATTGCAGTCAATGCAGATACTGGTGAACGTTGTGCTGACTTTGGTGTGAATGGAACAGTTAACCTGCTCGAAGGTTTAGGCGATGGAACAAAAGCTCCACGTTTTGAAGTGACTTCTGCACCAACGATAGCAGGTACTACTATTGTAGTCGGCAGCCGTATCGCAGATAACGTGGCAGCAGATATGCCGGGTGGCGTAATCCGAGGTTATGATGTGATTACAGGTAAACTCCGCTGGGCATTTGACCCACGTAACCCTGATCCTAACCATGTTCTAAAACCAGGTGAAACGTATAAACGTAGTTCGGCAAACTCTTGGGCCGCTATGTCGTATGACCCACAAATGAATACAGTGTTCTTACCGATGGGGAGTTCATCTGTTGATATTTGGGGTGGTAACCGTAATCCGTTAGATCACAAATACAATACTTCTGTGTTGGCACTCGATGCGACAACGGGTAAAGAAAAGTGGGTATATCAAACTGTTCATAATGACTTATGGGACTTTGATTTACCAATGCAACCAAGTCTAGTCGACTTTCCATTAAAAGATGGTACGACTAAGCCAGCTGTTGTGATTGGAACCAAATCAGGCCAATTCTTTGTTCTTGACCGTGTAACTGGTAAACCACTTACTAAAGTGATTGAACAGCCAGTGAAAGCTGCGAATATTCCGGGTGAGCAATATAGTTTAACTCAACCACGTTCTGTTGAAATGCCTCAAATTGGTAATCAGACTTTAACTGAGTCAGATATGTGGGGTGCTACACCGTTTGATCAGCTCATGTGCCGTATTAACTTTAAGTCAATGCGTTACGAAGGTTTATTTACTGCACCGGGTACTGATGTTTCATTAAGTTTTCCTGGTTCTTTAGGTGGCATGAACTGGGGAAGTATTGCTTTTGACCCGACTCATCGTTACATGTTCGTAAACGACATGCGTCTTGGTTTATGGGTTCAACTCATTAAACAAACCCCTGAAGATATTAAGATTCAGGCGAGTGGCGGTGAAAAAGTAAATACAGGTATGGGTGCTGTACCAATGAAAGGTACACCATATAAAGTGAATAAAAACCGCTTTATGTCTGCTTTAAGTATTCCTTGTCAAAAACCACCATTTGGTACCATGACTGCAATTGATATGAAAACTCGTCAGGTTGCATGGCAAGTACCACTTGGCACAGTTGAAGATACTGGACCTTTAGGTATTAAGATGGGCTTAAAAGCACCGATTGGTATGCCGACTATTGGTGGACCGATGGCAACTCAAGGTGGCTTAGTCTTCTTTGCTGCAACTCAAGATTACTACTTGCGTGCTTTTGATTCATCTACAGGTAAAGAGCTGTGGAAGTCACGTATGCCAGTAGGTAGCCAAGGTACACCAATCAGCTATGTCTCACCTAAAACAGGTAAACAATATGTAGTGGTTACCGCGGGTGGTGCACGTCAGTCTCCAGACCATGGTGATTATGTGATCGCATATAGTTTAGAGAAGTAATTAAAGAGGGCAAAAGGATAAATTTTCTTTTGCCCTTATTTTTTTAATATCTTTTTTCTATTAGAGTGTTTGCGGAAATTCTATAATTTTAGTGAGATAGCTTTACCAAATAGTAAAAAAGTGCTTGAAGTTATTGCTAAACTTAAAATATACCTATAAATGTTTTATTCTGAACGCTAGAGATAGCCGAACTATTAAGCATTTTTTATAATGTTTTACCTATAAATAAGATTAATAAGTTTATTAAGTTTTGTTTAACTTAAGATTGTGAATTTTAATTAAAAATAAACATTATTAGCTTTTTAGGCTTGAAAAACATGTTTTTTTTGTTGGAAAAACAAGCGTAAATATATACTTATATTATATTTAAATAATGTATTGCATTACTATAGAATGGTTGGCGCAGGTTATTACTACCCAGTAATAATTTGTATTTCAGGAATTTAAGCTTTAATTGGCTTAAGGCTCATCGAAAGATGGGCCTTTTTTTATGTGCTTTGTATTACAATTTCTTTATAAAATTAAAAATAGCCTAGTCTTATTAAATAAAAATATGAAAAATGAGTCTTTAATGACAATTTGGATCTGATTTGTTAGATTAAAGCCACTTGATAATAATAGGTGATGTAATGAGATTTTTAGTTCTTGCAACTTTATCCGGTTTGGCTTTAATGGGTTGTGCTTCTGTTCAGCAAGCACCTAATACACAAGAAACCATTCGTTATGCTTCTAGTCCATGTTTCGGCGCATGTCCAATTTATTCAGTAGAAGTGGCGCCTACAGGCTTAATTCGTTTTGAAGGTAAACAATATACAAAAACACTTGGTGTTAAAGAAATCCAAGGTAGCGTAAAAGATTATCAAAAACTTGCTGATGAATTAAAAACTTATCGTCCACAAACAGGAACTCAATCTAAAACTGCGGGTTGCCAGCAAACTGCAACTGACATGTCTAGCTATTACATTACTTGGATTCAACCAAATGGTACAGAAACAAAATTAAGCCATTACACAGGTTGTATCTCTCCAGCAAATAATAGATTAAATAAAGTCATGGAAAAATTACCTGAACAATTAGGCATTAAAGATCTAATTTAATGATAAAGCCCCAAAATCTTGGGGCTTTTTCTTGTTAAGAAGAATTATAGACTTAAAAGTTTTATATTAAGTATTTCTAAAAGAATCAGCGTATAATACAGATTACAAAAACATATATTGTTAAGAGTAGCTATATGTCAAATATTGTCTATGCTTTTTTGGGTGGTTTATTACTCGGCATCGCAACAGTTGGATATTTATATATAAATGGTCGTATAGCCGGAATTAGTGGTTTGATGGCACAACTTATTAGACCAACTAAAGATACTTTTAAAAGTTCTGCATTCTGGTTTATTGCAGGTCTCGTAATTACGCCTTTCATATACAGTTATTTTTATCAGCCCGACATTGAAATTAAAGCCAATTCATTTGCACTTATTCTGGCAGGGTTACTTGTTGGTTTTGGAACACGGCTAGGCTCTGGATGTACAAGTGGTCATGGTATTTGTGGTATGAGTCGGCTCTCAAAACGCTCAATAATAGCGACAGCAGTTTTTATGTTTGCTGGCATGTTAACCGTTTATATCATTCGCCATGTGTTGGGGTAATCTTATGAAAAATGTCTTTGCTTTTATATTTGGTGGTTTGTTTTCATTGGGGTTAATGATTTCTGGTATGTCTAACCCTGCAAAGGTTTTAGGGTTTCTAGATATTTTTGGGCAATGGGATATTAGCTTAATGTTTGTGATGCTAGGTGCAATTGCTGTGGCATTTATTCCGTTTCAAAGGGCTATTAAAAAACCAAAAACGATTTTTAATGAACAAATTCAATTACCAACGAATACACAGATTGACCAAAGGTTAATTGTAGGCGCTTTTATTTTCGGTATAGGCTGGGGAATAGCAGGTATATGTCCAGCGCCTGCCTTAACTCTTGTTGGATTAGGACATTTTGAAGCACTTTATTTTATTGTCGCGATGTTAGTAGGAATGTTTATTTTCCGAATTTTAAATAAAGGAAATTAAAGATATGCAACAACCTCTAGTAAAAGATTTTTTTGATGAAAATACCAATACTTTTAGCTATGTTGTTGCGGATTTAGCGACTCGTCAATGCGCGATTATTGATAGTGTGCTTGACTATGATCCCGCGTCGGCCACTACAAAAACGACTAATGCTGATTTAATTATTGATTATGTCTTGGCGCAAAACTTCAAAGTACAATGGATTTTAGAAACCCATGTACATGCCGACCATATGACTGCGGCTCAATATTTAAAATCTAAATTGGGTGGTACAGTTGCGATTAGTCAAAAAATCTCAGTTGTACAAAAAACATTTTCGACTATTTATAATTTTGATTTTAAGAAATTTAATGAAAATCAGCCCTTTGACTATTTGTTTGAAGATTATGAACATTTCAAAATAGGGGAGATAGAAGCCTATAACATCCCTACACCAGGGCATACACCCGCTTGCTTAAGCTATGTGATCAGTGATGCTGTTTTTGTAGGTGATACTTTATTTATGCCTGATTATGGTTCGGCCAGATGCGACTTTCCTAAAGGAAGTGCTGCTGCACTTTATGATTCGGTACAAAAACTTTACACACTTCCAGACGATATGCGTATGTTTTTATGTCATGACTATAAGCCCGAAGGTCGTGATGAATATGTCTGTCAAACTGATATAAAAACTCAAAAACAAAGCAATATCCATTTAAATCGACGAGTTTCCAAAGACTCATTCATAAAAATGCGTCAGGAAAGAGATGCGACTTTGGCAATGCCAAAATTAATTCTGCCTTCAATTCAAATTAATATGAACGGTGGAAATTTTCCGGAACCTGAAGCAAATGGTATCCGCTATTTAAAAATCCCATTTAATTACTTTTAGAAATAGCCTAAGTGTTCATTCAATCATTTTAGGTACTCAAATAGCCTAAGCAAAGTAAAATTAATTTTATGAAAATAGCCTAAGTAAGATTTAAAGAACTTGCCTTAAATCCCTCGCAGTCTCTTGCAATAATGGCAGAATATGTTGAATTAAATATTCTTCAGTTGTTCTCATGGTTGGAGAAACAATATTTAAAGCAGCCACCACTTTAAAGTCTTGTCCATAAATCGGTACGGCGAGCGCATGAACACCTAATTCGTGTTCTTCACGCGAATAACACCAATCTTGTTCTCGGATTTCTTTTAGTAACTCTAAAAATTTATCATTTTCGACATGCGTATATTTAGTTAAACGCTGAAGTGGATATTTTTGGAGCCAGTCCAATTGTTCTTCTTGGCTTAAATGTGCTAGTAAAATTTTACCCGCCGAAGTTGCATGAGCAGGTAAGCGGTTACCCAAATGCAAACCATATGGATTTACACGGTCAGTTTGTTGGTGGGCAGCACTACGGGCAATGGTAATGGCTTCATAACCATCAAGTACCATCACTGAATAAATGAGAGAGGTTTGGTTAGTTAGAAGATTTAATAAAGGCTGAGATACTTTTGGAAGCTGAGCTGCACCTAAATAAGCTCCTGAAAATTTGAGTACTTTTGGAGTTAAATAGTAATAGTGGCCATCTGACTCAAGATACCCTAAATATTCTAAAGTTAATAAGTGACGTCTTGCTGCTGCTCGGGTGAGTCCGGTTTTTTCAGCCGCCATAGAAATATTTAAACGATGTTGATTACTACTAAAGCTATCTAAAATCGCCATGCCTTTACCAATGCCAGCAATGTAATCTTCATGACGAATCGTTTTTTTGTTGTCCTGATTCTGGATTATCCGTTCATCTTTACTCATTACTGGTCCTTGTACGATAGAAGCTTAGTAGATCAATTTGCTTTACTGAAAAAGTTTAATAATTTCATGTCGCAAAAATTGATGCCTTAAATTATCCCTCAAATCTTCATGCCAAAACATACCCATTTTAATATTGGTCATCTCAAAAGGCAGAGAATGTAGGTGAATATCAGGGCTATAAGATAAATGCTGCAAAATCATACGAGGCATAGTGAGTATTGCGTCGGCTTGGGCTCCCAAAACTTGTAACGCTGTTGAGTAGTTTTGACAGCGCATAAATACATTTCTTGAAATTTTTTGATATTGGTTTAAATAAATATCTTCAAGTAAAGCGCCTGTACGGCGTGACGAAACACCAATGTGCCGACCACTGATATAACGAGCTAGATCGACTTCTTTAAGTTGACTACAAATGACAAACTCATCTGTGACCAGAAGATCAAAGGTAATTTTCGGAGACAAGTATTGTTCTAGGTCAATTACGAAATCGAGCTGTTGTGTCGCCAAGTCCGCCATAATATGTTTTCGATCGAGCTTCATACTGACAAACTGCAAATCTAAATTAAGATTTTGAAAATGTTGAGCCAATCTTGGGAGAATAATTGGCTCAATTTCGTCATGCACGGCGATTTTTAAGCTTTTTAAACTTGTTGGGTCGAACACATGTTTCTGCTGGCTAATATTTTGAATGGTTAAAAGTGCTTGCTTAACAGTTGGATAAATCTGTTCTGCAAAAGGCGTTGCAGACATTTTATTACCTACACGTATAAATACATCATCTTCAAGTTGCTGGCGTAAACGCTGCAAAGCATGACTTGCTGCCGATTGTGTAATATTGAGACTACTTGCCGCATTTGAAATACTTTTTTGCTCATAAATCGCGATAAAAAGCGGATATAAATTGATATCAATTCGGTGAAAAAAACTTAAGTCTAGGCCATGTAGGTTATGAATATTATTCATGAGACATTATTTAATAAAATCATTTCATTCATATTAAGTTTCAAGTTATGTTGATGTAAAGACCAGATAATGATGTAAAGGAAAAAGAATGTTTGAACTTTCAAAAAAAGCTCAAGATTTTACTGAGCGAACAAGAAAATTTATGCAAGAAGAAATAGAACCTGTCGAGGCAAAATTTTGGGAAGAAGTTCATGAGTTAAATCCAGATGGAAACTGGAAAAAATGGCAATGGCCAGACCTTTTAGAAACTCTAAAATCTAAAGCCAAACAGGCAGGCCTTTGGAATATGTTTTTACCCGATGAAAAGCTAGGTGCTGGGTTAACTGTTCAAGAATATGCACATATTGCTGAATTGACTGGCCGCAGTTTATTGGCACCAACCGTTTTTAACTGTAATGCACCAGATACGGGAAATATGGAGGTGTTATGGCGTTATGGCAGTGAACAGCAAAAACAGCAATGGTTAGAGCCTTTATTGGACGGAAAAATTCGCTCTGTTTTTTGCATGACTGAACCAGATGTTGCATCAAGTGATGCCACCAATATGCAAGCGACCGCACTCATTGACGGTAATGAAATTGTTTTAAATGGCAAAAAATGGTGGTCGTCTGGTTTAGGTGATCCAAATGCTAAAGTCATTATTTTTATGGCCCATACTCCAGATGAAACTAAAGACCGCCACCATCAACACTCTATGGTTTTAGTACCAATTGATACGGCGGGTGTCGAAATTCAACGTATGTTACCTGTGTTTGGTGATTATGATGCACCACATGGACATGGTGAAGTTCACTTTAATAATGTTCGAGTGCCTATTGAAAACTTTATTGGTGGAGCGGGTCAAGGTTTTGAAATTGCACAAGGTCGTTTAGGGCCGGGGCGTATTCACCATTGTATGCGCTGTATCGGAGCTGCTGAAAAAGCATTAGAGCTTATGATTGATAGAGGCATGTCTAGAACGGCGTTTGGCAAAGAAATTTTAAAACTTGGTGGGAACCTCGAACGTGTAGCCGATGCGCGAGTAGCCATAGATCAAGCCAGACTTTTAACCTTGTATGCAGCTTATAAAATGGATACTTTAGGAAACATGGCCGCTTTAACTGAAATATCTGCAATTAAAGTCGTGGCTCCAAGTGTATTAGAAAAAGTAGTCGACATGGCAATTCAGCTACATGGCGGTGCAGGCGTTTCACGAGATACACCTTTAACAGGTTTCTTTGCTCAAGCACGTAGTTTACGTTTAGCTGATGGTCCAGATGAAGTACATAAAGGCATGATTGCCAAATTAGAGTTGGCCAAACGTGGTTATGGTCGTCATAAGAAAGTATAAGTTTAAAGGAAGAGAATATGTCGGTAATTGATATTGGCGGTGAAGTACGTGAAGGTGAAGAACTTGATATTGGGGCAGTTGAAAACTGGTTAAAAAAGCAAGGTGTTGAGCTAGTTGGCCCAGCAGTCGTTACTCAATATACGGGCGGGGCTTCGAATTGGACTTATCGTTTAAAGTATGAAAATACGGATTTAATTTTACGACGTCCACCAAAAGGAACAAAAGCCAAGTCAGCCCACGATATGGCTCGTGAGTATACAGTGCAGAAAAACCTTACACCTTATTATCCAGTTCTTCCTAAAATGGTGGCACTTTGTCAGGATGAATCGGTCATTGGCTGTGATTTTTATCTCATGGAACGCATTGAAGGAATTATTCCTCGTGCAAAATTGCCGCCTGAGCTTGGCTTTAATGAAGAAGACGTTCATGAGCTTTGTGTAAATGTTATTGATAAGCTCATTGAGCTGCATCAAGTTCCTTATGAGAACACACCTTTAGCTGAACTTGGCAAAGGTACAGGATATTGCCGTAGACAAGTTGAAGGTTGGGATAAACGTTATGAAAAAGTCCGCACAATTAACGTTCCTTCATTTAAATATGTCCGAAAATGGCTAAACGATAATATTCCTCAAGACTCTACAACTTGCATTATTCACAATGATTGGCGTTTTGATAATGTAATTTTAGATCCAGAGCATCCAACAGAAGTGATTGGGGTGCTGGATTGGGAAATGGCGACCTTGGGTGATCCATTAATGGATTTAGGTAGTGCTTTAGCTTATTGGGTTGAGCCTACGGATAATATGATCTTCAGATCAACACGCCGTCAGCCTACTCACCTAAAGGGAATGTTCTCTCGCAAAGAAGTCGTTGACTATTATTTGCAAAAAACTGGTCTGGAACCTCAAAACTGGACTTTTTATGAAGTCTTCGGTGTATTCCGTTTAGCAGTGATCGCTCAGCAAATCTATTACCGTTATTACCATAAACAGACCCGAAACCCTGCATTTAAAGATTTCTGGATCGTGATCCATGCACTACATATGAGAGCTTTAAAACTTATCGCGCAGCAAAAATTGCAAGAATCGAAATTTGCTCAGCAATCTCTACAAAAAATACAGGGTATTTTAAGAAGATGACCACAATTTATCTGGTAAGACATGGACAGGCATCATTTGGTAAAAGTAACTATGATGAGTTGTCTGAAAATGGTGAAGCTCAAGCGACTTTATTAGGTCAATATTTTAAGAAAATATTGAAAGAACAACCTTATGTAGTTGCAGGAACTATGCGGCGCCATGAACAAACTGCACAGCTCGCACTAAAAGAATGTTTTCCAGATGCGGTAATTCATCATAATAATTTATGGAATGAGTTTAACCATCAACAGGTTTTTGCCCGTTATGAGCCACGTTTTGAACAGCCTGAACTGTTAAAAGCCGATGTCGCAAAAGAGCATAACCCTCGCGCGTATCTTGCCAAAATCTTTGAAGGTGCGATTGAACGATGGACCGACGGCGATTTTCATCATGAATATGATGAGTCTTGGCCGCATTTTAAAAGCAGAGTTGAAACGGCGCTACAGCAACTTTGTGATGAGTTGGCAAAAACCAAACCTCGTTATGCAGTCGTTTTTACCTCGGGTGGGGTGATTTCGGTAGCAATTGGCAAGCTACTTGAATTGAGCCCAAATCGAACTTTTGCTTTGAATTGGGCAATTACCAATACAAGCCTCACGACTTTACGTTTAGTTGGAAACGAAGCTCAGGTTTTAAGTTTAAATGAACACCATTTTATAAAAGCTGAGCGTCCAGATTTACTAACATGGATTTAAAAATAAGGATAAAGCATGGCAAAGACAATTTTAATTACAGGTGCAAGTTCTGGTTTAGGCGCAGGTATGGCGCATGAATTTGCAGCCAAAGGTTATAACTTGGCAATTTGTGCACGCCGTTTAGACCGATTAGAGACTTTAAAAACCGAACTAGAAAATGAGTACGGTATTAAGGTAATTGCGAAAAGTCTGGACGTTACCAATTACGATCAAGTTTTTGAAGTTTTTCGTGCCTTTAAACAAGAATTTGGCTATTTAGACCGAATTATTGTAAATGCCGGAGTCGGAAATGGTCGCCGTATTGGTAAAGGTAATTTTGAAATTAATAGAGCCACGGCCGAAACAAACTTCATTTCTGCTTTAGCACAGTGTGAGGCAGCAATTGAAATTTTTAGAGCGCAAAACTCAGGTCATTTGGTGGTGATATCATCCATGAGTGCGATGCGAGGGTTACCAAAACATTTATCGACTTATGCGGCAAGCAAAGCGGCGGTTGCTCACTTGGCCGAGGGTATTCGCGCTGAGTTACTGGATACTCCAATTAAAGTCTCAACCATTTTTCCGGGTTACATTCGTACTGAATTGAACGAAGGTGCAAAACATTTACCTTTTGAAGTCGATGCCAAAACAGGGTGTAAAGCTTTAGTCAAAGCGATTGAAAAACAGCCTGTAAAAGCGTATGTACCACAATGGCCATGGCTACCAATGAGTATTGCCATGAAAGTTTTGCCGTTAAAGTTGGTTAATAAATTAGGATAAAAAATCACCCCCTAAAATTAGGGGGTAATTTTTATTTAGAATTTTTTAGTGTAATTGACAAATAAACGATCTTCGCCAAAGTCATTGCCGTGTTTAACGTTGTAGTCAATACGAATATATTGCAGGGCAAAGCCTTTTAAGAAAGGCTGCTGAAAGGCATAGTTCAGAATGATGTTTGATTCGGTTTCATGGTTTTTCTCACCATTAGCTGCTTTAAAGTCATGACCGTAAACATATTTCACCATTGCGTTTAAGCCCGGTACATAATCTTTAAAGTCATAGCCATACATGACATGGTAAGATTTTTCATCTTCTTTGAAAAAGCCCGTAGCATTCCAGTTAATGAAATACGTCTCTGGTAAGAAACCATCCGGTAGCGGATAAGCTGACTCTCCAATAATTTGTTGGTACCCCAAACCAAAGGTATGGTTTTTTACTTTGACGGTTTCAAGTAAACCAATGTTCTGGGCATCAATATCAAAGGTATTGCCGTCATCCTTGGCGTTAAAGTATTTAAACTTAGAGGTGAGGGCAAAATTAGGCTGTTTCCAAGTATGTTCAAGCCCAACATAATGCTTGTTATACAGATCTTCTAAGTTGCCAAAGTAATATTCACCCTTGAGTGACGGAGTGAATTGATAGCGCAAGTCAATATAATTTAAGCCATCAGACTCTTTAGTAATTCCATTGGATGTGAAAGAAAACTTTTTAAAATCTTCTTCATTTCGCGGAGATACTTTTTCAACTCGACCAATTTCTGCATAGAGCTGATCTGAAAGCTGTGACTTAAGGTTAGTGCCCCAATAGGAAGTGAGTAACTGACGGCTAGCATCGACTGCTGTTACAGGTAAATCTAACCAGAGTTCACCGACACTTAAAAGTGTTTTGTCATAACCTAGCTTTAAGGTCGCGCCGTATTTTAGATAGTCAGATGCTTGAGATTGCGTTTCTTTATTAAAAGGTAGAACCGTATCTGCGACATGTTTGTCAGAACTTAAACGCACGGCGTATTGCACAGAAGCATCGGCCCCAATCGTAATCGGTTTATCTGCTATGACTAGCGGAGTGTCATGCATTTTCGATTTATAAAATAAAGATGCTGCCTGAGACCAGCTACCGGTATCTTTAAGGGCGTCATTATCAAAATCGCGGTTGATATAGGCATTTTTTAAAGTGAATTTCCATTCATCTTCAGGTTGCTGATTTGGATTTGCAGCCCATGAGCTGCTACACATAAGTATTAAAGTGGCAAGAGCTAAAGTATGTGGTTGAAAGCGGTGAAATAATTCCATAATCCATTTCCAAGATATATGCCAGTCCTCGGCATTACGTATTGTGAAATATTGGTGTGGTGTTCCCTAAATTGTTTAAAGGGAACTCCTGTTTTTATAAATGGCTGTTGCTTCAATTAATGTAATTTTTCAAGCTTCATGCTTTCACTAAAGGATTTACAGCCTTTAAAAAGTAGAGCTAAAGCCAGTACACAGGACAAACCACCCACAATAGATAAAGAAGAACCCACCATTAATGGATTGCCAAAAACCTTATCTGTAATAATTGCCACTAATGTTGTACCAACACCTAGTCCAATTAAGTTACTCACCAAAAGGAATAGGGCAGAAAGGCGTGCTCTAAATTGGTTGGGTGCTAACATTTGTAATGCTGTTGCCGAAATCACAAGCGGGAAGGAGGCAAAGAACATTGCAGGAATGAGCAAAGTTACTGAAAGCCAGAGTTGATCTGTTTGGGTAAAAAACGCAATTGGAATAATCAGGCCAATAATACCAATCACACCTGTGAACATCGGTGCATCTTGACGTCCTTTTTTAATAAACCAGTCGTTTAGCCATCCTGCACAAAACACGCCTAAAGTATTTGCAACCAGCAATATAGTGCCGAGCATATAGCCTGTTTCAGTCGGTGCGAGTTGAAACTTACGAATGTAAAATGCTGGTGTCCAACTAGTCAGACTGTAGAGTGCCATTGCATAAAAGGTAAAACCTAAATAATGACAAGCAAAAGTTTTTGCATGTTTTTTAATAAACTGAAGGCACTGTGTGAATTTAACTTGGTCAACTTGTCCGCTTTGGTTGAGTTGCTGGCCTTTACGTGCAGGGTCTTTAACTGTCAAAATAAATAACAAACCAATAATAATGCCGGGTAAGCCCACCACTAAAAAGGCAATTTGCCATGCTTTAAGTGCACCTAATAAAGGAACTTCAATGAGTGTCACGCCTTTAAGCAGGTTAATCACGTAACCGCCAACTAAAAAGGCGATACCTCCACCTAAGAAAGCACCAATTGAATAGATCCCGACCGCGCGGCCTAGTTTGTCTTTACTAAACATGTCACTAAACATTGAATAGGCCGCTGGAGATAAAGCTGCTTCACCAACGCCCACAGCCATACGGCTTAGGAATAGTTGAATAAAGTTTTTACTTAAACCGCAAGTGGCCGTTGCCAAGCTCCAGACAATAATTCCGATTGAAATCAGTTTTGGTCGGGAAAAACGGTCGGCAATATAGGCTAATGGTAAGCCCATCACAGCATAGAATAGTGAAAAGGCAAGGCCATGTAACAAGCTAAATTGAGTATCTGAAAGTTGAAGGTCTGCTTTGATGGGTTCAATCATCAACGCCAGAATTTGACGGTCAATAAATGAAAATATATAGGCCAACATACAAAGTATGACCACGTACCATGCATATGCATTGGTTTTCTTTTGTGTCCTTTCAACAGCGATATTAGTTTGGTTCATACACTTAATCCTTATGTATAAAACGCTTTAAAGAAATTGATTTCTAGCTTCTATTCATCCTCAAAATTTTTGTTACGTCCCCATTTGAAATGAATAATGAAACGGCTAGAAATGATTGAATTTGGTTTGGTAAGGACCTTGAAGAAGAGGTCTTAGCACAAACGGAAATAGTAAGATTGGGTAGATTGTTGAATAATTATTTTCTTTTTATATGTAAAATTCCATTACTTGTTGAGTATGTTTAGATACTTAAAAAGTATGTTAAGTGAGCTGCTGGAAGAATTTAATTAAATAACAATATGATTTTACTTATTTTTATTTTTAGTATTGGACTTTTTATAGTAAGCAGCTAAAGAATGACTAGCTTTAACTGCTCTAGAGCCAAGTTAATTTAGTGTCGATGGAAATAATTAACTGGATGGCATGAGATCAAATAATTTTTTTAACTGAGAATTTAAATTGTGTAGCTCGTCTTCTGAAAAAGCATTGAGGATCCCAGCTAAGGTAACCACACTAATTTGATTAATCTGTTCAACCAGCTCAACACCTTTGGCCGTTAATTTCACCATCGAGATACGTTCATCGGAAGTAGAAGAGTAGACTTCCACAATTCCATCTTCTACCAAACGATATACAGCCTTTGTGGCTGTTGTGAGTTTTAAAGTAGAAAGATTGGCAATGTCAGTGATACTGGCTTCCCCAAGTGCATTGGTACTTAAAATAATTTTACGGCGAGTATTATCAATGCCAAGTTTCTTTATAGATTTTTCAATAAGTTGTGAATATTTACCATTAACTTGGGAAACCCAGAAAAAGGGGAAGTTTTGAATACTCGACGGTTCTTTATTGGGAAGAAATTGTTCTAAATGATCAAGCATAGCTAAGCAATAACTTAGTAAAAAAGGGTAATCCTATTATAAACAAAAATTTGCATATTTCCCTGAACACACATTAGAAAAATTACTTGACAATTCCATTAAATTTTCTGATATTTTGGTTAATGTATAAAAATACATGGAAAAGTGAATGAATATTATTAGCCAAAGTGTGCAAAAAGGAAGCGGCAAACTTAAGGTAATGGTGAAGGACACTATAGATATTCAAGGTCTAAAAACCATTGCTGGTAGTAAAGCTTTATTAGAAGTTGAACCTGCGCACGATGATGCAGAGGTGGTTAAAAACATCTTAAAAGCTGATTGCGAAATTATTGGCAAGACAAATTTGCACGAATTGGCTTTTGGAATTACAGGCATTAATCACGCTTTTGGTACACCTATCAATCCTAAATATCCTGAACTTATTCCGGGTGGATCTTCGAGTGGTTCAGCCGCGGCAGTTGCAGCAAAACAAGCTGACTTTACTTTAGGGACAGACACAGGCGGCTCTATTCGTATGCCCGCTGCGTGTTGTGGAGTTTATGGTTTAAAACCGACTTTCGGTCGGGTAAGTCGCAAAGGCGTATACCCGCCGTCAAGTTCTTTAGATTGCGTTGGTCCTTTTGCAAATTCAGTCGAGATGATTGAAAAAGCCATGCAAATTATTGATCCAACTTTTAAGCGGGCTGAATGCACTCGTACACCAAAACTTGCAGTGCTCGATGTCAAAGCAGATGAGGTTGTTTGGAACTGTATTTATCAAGCGCTTCAAAAAGCAAATTTAGAGACCGTTTTAGAAAAAGTTGAACATTTTGAAGCAGCTTATGATGCAGGCATGCAGATTATTAACTATGAAAACTGGCAAGCTTTTGGTGAGTTAACCCAAACGGGCTTAATTGGTTCTGATGTAAATAATCGGTTATTAAAAGCGGCACACACCACTTTAGAGCAAGTAAAGCAAGCAGAAGTTGTGAAAGCACAGCTCACCCAAGAACTCGATGCACTATTAGACAAATATGATGCATTGATCCTACCGACACTACCGCAAATTCCACCAAAAGTTTCTGAAGCTGAAAACACGGTCGCTTTTTTGAACCTAACCGGTTTAGTTCGACCATTTAATTTATCAGGACATCCAGCTATTTCAGTGCCACTTGAAACCAGTGAAGGTTTGCCTGTGGGCTTACAGATCGTATCAAAGCATCAAAAAGATGAGCAATTATGTGCAATAGCAAAATTTTGTGTTGATGCAATGCAATAAATTACAAGGAGTTAGATGATGAATAAGTTGTCTAAAATGGAGTTTGCTTCTCAAGACCAAGCAGTTGACTTAGATGCTTTGTGTCAAGAAATTCGTGAGCGTGCCTGTGCAGGTGAGTTTGATAATCAGGCCTATGTGAGCCAAGACATTATCGAAAAACTTAAAAAAATTGGTGTTTACCGTGCCTTGGTGCCTAAACGTTTTGGTGGTGAGGAATGGTCACCACGGCAGTTTTGTGAGTTGATCGAAACTTTATCTAAAGCCGATGGTTCAGTGGGTTGGGTGGCTAGTTTCGGTATGAGCCCTGCGTATTTAGGAAGTTTGCCGGAAGAAACGCTGAAAGAGTTGTACCAAAATGGGCCAGATGTCGTATTTGCCGGGGGTATTTTCCCACCTCAGCCTGCCGAAATTACCGATGAAGGTGTGGTGGTGCGTGGACGTTGGAAATTCTCAAGTGGTTGTATGGGCGCTGACATTGTCGGCGTGGGGATTTCACCGCTTAAAAACAATGAAATGCAAGGTTTACCACGCATGGCAGTGATGCCTGCCAACAAAGCCAAAATCGAAATGACATGGGACACTGTTGGGCTAAAAGGTACCGGAAGCCATGATTTGGTGGTTGAAGATGTATTGGTCGAAAAGAAATGGACCTTTGTACGTGGTGAACCTTCAAACCTCAGCGAGCCATTTTTTAAATATCCGTCACTGTCTTTAGCGACTCAAGTCTTAACCGTGGTAGGTATTGGGGTTGCAGCTGCTGCACTAGAAGAATTTGAAAAATTAGCACCGGGTAAAGCATCTATTACGGGTGGGTCAGAAATTGCAAACCGCCCAGTGACTCAATATGAGTTTGCTCAAGCTGATGCAGAGTTTCAGGCTGCAAAGTCTTGGTTTTATCAAACCATGGATATTGTGTGGAATGAAATTATTGCTGGTCGTGAAGCAACTGCTGAACAGATTAGCGATATGCGTCTGGCATGTACGCATGCAGCTCGCGTTTGCGCCAAAGTGACCCGAAAAATGCAAATGCTCGCGGGTATGACAGCGATTTATACCAACAACCCATTTAGCCGTTTTGTAAATGACACCAACGTGGTGACCCAGCATGCCTTTATGGGTGATGCAACTTTACAAAATGCAGGTTTGGTCAGTTTCGGGTTAAAGCCAACCCCAGGTTATCTATAAGTTTAAATTTTTAAAAAGGAATATTGAGATGGAAGCTAAAAAACCATTACGCGTGTTGTTTTGCATGGGTATTAACCAGAACTTTTTTGATGCAGAACCTGCTGAAGCAAAAGCGGTTTGGGCAGCATTTGGTGAAATGTGGAATGGCATTCATGACCTACCTGGTGTGCATGTTTTTGGGAATCTTGATGATGACCAAAGCATGGTGGGTGCAAGTACGGGCTGGCCTTGGACTACTTATTTACTTGCAGATGTTCCGGATATTGAGACAGTACATGCAGCTTGTAACTTGTTTAGAACGACCGTGGTGGGTGAAGGGCCATACAAACTTTGGAAATATTGCAAAGTTGAAGCTCGTGTTGGGCGTGAATTGATTATTCAACGTTAAGGCGACCGCAATGACTGACAAAGTGAATATTGCAGAAATTATAAAACGGCTAGAACAGTTGGAAGCACACAATGCTATCCGTAACTGCATAAACCGTTATATGGAAATCTGCGACGAGCTCAATGCAAATACAGATCTTTATGAGTTGATGAATCTTTTTGATCAAGACTGTATTTGGGAAGGTATTGGTGACAAATATGCCAAATCCTTTGGTCGCTATGATTCTTGGCAGTCGATTTATGACATGTTCAAACGCTATACACAAAAAGAATCTCACTTTGTCATGAATGCACATTTTGTAAATTCAGAACAAATTTATTTAAATCAAAATGATGCAAATGCTTCATGGCTGATGTTGCAAACTTCAACTTTTCAAGATGGCCGTAGTCATCTAAATGCGGCAAAGCTCAAGGTGAAGTTTAAAAAGCAAGCAGATGGAACATGGAAAATTAAACATTTCCAAACACAGAATATTTTCAGTCGTCCGGTATCGCATTGGCACAGTGAAGCCGAGTTGCCGGTACCTTCCCAGGAATGACCCAGGACATATTTAAAAGGACTATTGATATGAACAGTATTATCCCAACGCATAACATTGGCATTGATTACGATGCTTTAGTTAAAAGTGACCGTGCCCATACCTCTCTTTATAAAGATGAACACATTTTTGATGAAGAGATGGAGAAAATCTTTTATAGCACTTGGGTGTGGGTTGCACATGCCAGCGAAATTCCGGAAGGCGGAAGCTATAAAACCATTAATATTGGTAAACAGCCTGTGGTTGTGGTACGTGACCGTAAAAAGAAAGTCCATGTACTTTTAAACCGTTGCCGTCACCGTGCAGCAACCGTATGCGAACATAAAAAAGGAAAAACCAACAGTTTTGTATGCCCATACCACGGATGGAGTTATGCACTTGATGGCAGTTTACGTGGTGTGCCATCTCCGGAAAGTTACGGCGATTGTTTAGATAAGTCTGAATTACCGCTGGTGAGTCTACGGGTAGAAGAATATAACGGCATGATCTTCGCTTCATTTAAAGAAGACATTCAACCGCTTGAAGAGTTCCTTGGGCCAGCAAAAAAATGGATCGACCTGTTTATGAAACAAGGTGCGGGTTATCCAATTAAAGTGTTGGGTGAACACCGTTTCCGTTTCCCGGGTAACTGGAAAATCCAGCTTGAAAATACCACCGATGCATATCACTTCCCGTTGGTACACAAGTCATTCTTAAGTTCTGTAGATGAAAAAACCGAAGAACTCTTTAACTTTGAAAACCAGCCAGGCTTTGTTGAAGACTTAGGTAATGGTCACAGTGTCATGGTGATGATTCCTGAACTGGTCGATTTAGAAGAAGACTTAATGGAGCGACCAATTCAAGAGCGTTTTGAAGACTTAGCTCAAGCTTTGCGTGATGAAGGCCATGAAGAGTTAGAAGTACGCCGTATTGTCCGTGCAGTGGGTGGTTCTGGCTTTAACTTAAATTTATTTCCGAATATTGCATGCTCAATGGCGTTCTTCCGTGTGTTACAGCCAATTTCAGTTGCTGAAACAGAAATTCATCACTCGGTGATTACGATGGACGGCGGTCCACAAATTGCCAATCAATATCGCTTACGTTTGCATGAACATTTCCAAGGCCCATTTGGTTTTGGTACGCCAGATGACTCTGAAGCTTGGGAACGCGTACAACACGGTGCCAATGCCGGTAATGATTTATGGATCATGCTCAACCGCGGTTTACCGGGCGAAGTCAAAACCGAAGATGGCTTAAAAAGTGATGTCAGTGCTGAAACAGGTATGCGTGCAGCATATCAGCAATGGAAAAAGATGATGACAGCTTAAGGAGAGAGCAATGAATATGAATCTGCAATTATTAAATGAAGTCACTGCTTTCATCTGGGCTGAAGCAGATATGTTAGACCACAGCGAGTACCGTGAATGGCTCAATTTATGGAATGAAAAGGGCGTTTATATCATTCCGATTGACCCGAACCTCACAGACTACGAAAACAACTTAAATTATGCCTATGACGATAATCATATGCGTAAGTTACGTGTAGAACGACTCGAAAATGGTGAGGCAATTTCTACGGCACCAAAGGCGAATACGGTACGTAGTATTTCGCGAGTACGAGTGATTCAAGACCATAATGATGAAATCGTTTTACGCTGTGCTCAAAATTTACGTGAATTCCGTAAAGAAAACCTCAAGCATTACACGGCCGATATTACGTACCATCTAACCCGTGATGCCGATACTGGTTTTAAGATTAACCGTAAAATCATTAACTTGGTTAACTCAACCGATACCTTAGCTGGTATTAGCTACATTCTTTAGGAGCGGTAACATGAAACAGGTTGTTTTAGTGACAGGTGCTGCTTCTGGACTCGGTAATGTGATTGCTGAATATTTTGCGAGCCAAGGCCATCAAGTGATTTTGTCAGCAAGCACGCTTGAAAAAGCCGAAAATGCCAAGGCACAAAGTCAATATGCCCAAAATATGTTTCCTTTAAAGCTGGATATTTCGGTCGAGGCAGATTTTCATGCAGCGGTGCAATGGATTGAAGAGAAATTTTCTAAACTTGATGTGTTAATTAACAATGCTACCGTCACCAAAGCAACACCTGTATTAGAAATTACCGCAGCAGATTTTGATTGGGTGACCCAAGTCAACCAACGCGGCACCTTCCAAGCTTGCCAAATTATTGGTCAATACATGGCTAAAAAAGGCTATGGACGCATCATTAATATGGCGTCGTTAGCAGGACAAAATGGCGGTACTGCAACGGGTGCACACTACGCGGCAACCAAAGGGGCTATTGTGACGTTAACCAAAATTTTTGCCAAAGAGTTTGCGGCAAAAGGTGTTACGGTCAATGCGATTGCACCGGGACCAATGGAGTCACCAATCGTTCATAGTGTGGTGCCAGACGAAAAAATGGAACAGTTCATCCAGAATATTCCGGTTAAGGCCTTAGGAAGTATGCATTTTATTGCTGAAACTTGTGGGTTGCTTGCGAGTCCAAATGCAAGTTTTGTGACTGGTGCAACATGGGATATTAACGGTGGTTTATTCATGCGTTAAGCCAATCGCTTAACCATGAAAAAGGGAGTTAAATCATGACTACACTTTATGATGTTGTCGTTAAAAATCGCCATGTGGAAGGTGGAAATATTGCAGTTATGGAGTTTGAATCTGCAACTTCTGCTGCATTACCAAGGGTTGAACCTGGTGCACATATTGATGTGCACTTACCGAATGGTATGGTGCGCCAATATTCGCTTTGCCAAAATCCAAATGACGAAGGTAAGTTTCGCCTTGGAATTTTACTTGATCCTGAATCACGTGGCGGCTCGATTTCTGCATTTGATGAAATTAAAGATGGTATGCAAATTCAGGTCAGTGAGCCGAAAAACTTATTCCCACTTTTAAAAGCCAAGCACAGTGTGTTAATTGGCGGTGGAATCGGGATTACGCCGTTAATTACGATGGCATATCAACTTGCACATGAAGGTGCATCATTTGAGCTTCACTACTGTGGTGCTAGCCCTGAAAAATGTGCTTTTGTTGATGAAATTAAAAATGGTGAGTTAGCAAAATACACAACGTTCCATTTTAAATCCGAAGGGGCAAGCCACAGAGCATTTTTTGAATCTGCCATTAAAGATATTGACCCTGAAAGTCATATTTATACCTGTGGTCCAGTCGGTTTTATGGACTGGGTGATTAACCTCGCCATGACTCACGATTTTCCTGAGCAGCAAATCCACAAAGAGTATTTCCAAGTCGAAACTGACACCTCGGGAGATTCATTTGAGGTGGTGGCTGAGCGTAGCGGAAAAATCATTATGGTCGAAGCTGGCGAAACCATTTTGCAGGCTTTGGCTAAAGAAGGTATTGAGATTGAAATGTCTTGCGAGCAAGGTGTATGTGGAACCTGCATGTGCGATGTGATTGAAGGCGAACCTGATCATCGAGATGTTTATTTTACTGATGAAGAAAAAGCCAGCAATGAACAAATATTGGTTTGCTGTTCACGCTCTAAAACACCGAGATTAGTTTTAGATATCTAATGCTCTCGCGATTTATATGGATGTAAGAGAAGGTTTAGGAGAAAGATGATGAATGTATTACAACAAATAGATGAGTTTACGGTTGATCCACTACAGTTCCGACGGGCATTAGGAAATTTTGCAACAGGCGTTACCATTGTTACCGCACAAAATGCACAAGGTGAGAAAGTTGGTGTAACCGCAAATAGTTTTAACTCGGTGTCACTCGATCCACCACTTATTTTGTGGAGTATTGATAAAAAATCGTCAAGTTTTTCAGTATTTGAAGAAGCAACACATTTTGCAGTCAATATTTTATCGGGCACGCAAATTGAGCTGTCTAATAAGTTTTCGAGACGCAATATTGATAAATTTGCCGACACAAACTTTCAACTTGGCGCAGGACGCGCACCCATTTTAGAAAATTGTTCTGCGGTGTTTGAGTGCGAACGTTATCAAGTGATTGAAGGTGGTGACCACTGGATTATTATTGGTAAAGTGGTTCGTTTCCATGACCAAGGCCGAAGCCCGTTGGTTTATCATCAAGGTGCATATTCTTGTGTCATGCCGCATCCGAGCCTTCAAGTTAAACAAACTGAACAGAACGGTGTAGACCAGACATATTATGGGCATTTATATAATAATGTCTGCTACTTGATGAGCCGTGCTTTTAAAGCTTATCAAACCGACTATATTCCTAAACAAATGGCTTCGGGTTTCCGTACCAGTGAATCACGTCTTTTGCTTGTTTTGGCAAGTGGTACTGCTTCAAGTAAGGAGGATTTACCACGAGATATTGCTATGCCAATGCAAGAAGTGGAAAGATCGGCTGAAATTTTAAAATTTGAAGGGCTATTGGTCGATCACGATAATTTGTATGCACTAACCGAGAAAGGTAAACAAACGGCGCAGTATTTGTTTGATATTGCCGATAGCCACCAAAATGAGGTGTTTAAAAAGTATTCTGAGGAACAAAAGGATATTTTTATTACCATGCTGCGAGACTTTGCGGGAGTAGCATAAGCCCCATTAAGCTGATAAATTAAATTGATTTATCAGCTTCTTTACATCTAGCTGACTATCATCAAAACAATTCCAAGGATAAGGAATTTTTGGCACACAATTTGTTTATCAATAAAACAAGATTGCGAATAAGCCAAGACAGTGCACCGTCACAGAAGCAAAAGCTTGAGCGGTAGCATATGTATAGAGAGGTAAGGGATGAACCAGTATGTAAGCGATGCATTACTCACATGGACGCACCATATTAAAAGTGTGTGCGGCAATTTTGAAACCGATTTTGACGGAACCCGTAATTTATTCATCGGTGAGGTCCAATGCTTTTTACTGGGCGATACCGAAATTGCTTTTATCAAAAACAATGCCAATAAAATTGTCCGAAAAGCCGATGAAATCGATCGAGTAAATAATCGTTTTTGTTTTTTGATTTTACAGTATTCGGGAAAAATGCTGCTCGAGTATAAAAATGAGACTCTAAGTCTGAATGAAGGCGATATTGTGTTGGTCGACCCAGTCGAAACTATTTCGATGTATCCGCAAGGATTAGTAAGCCAGATTTCAGTCCATCTGTCGCGTGAAAAATTACTGAAAGAAAATATTAGTACCGAATATTTTGGAAAACTGATTACTCAAAATATGAGTGGTTTTTTACTTAAAAATATTTTGAAAAATATGTCTGCTGAAAACATCAAACTTTGGTATGCAACCGAAGATGGTAATGCTTTTGAAGATGCACTGATTGCTCTAATCAAACCCACAATCAATTATAAAAATATAAATAGCTCAAATAACCTGATGGAAAAAGCTGAGCGTTTTATTATAGAGAACTTAGCAAAACCTGATTTAACACCTAAATTAATTGCAGAGCATATTGGGGTATCGCTGCGTCATCTTTATCGTTTATTTCTTCAAGAAAATTTATCTATTAACAAATATATACAGCTCAAGCGCCTAGAAAAAGTCAAAGCAGATTTACTCGATAAAAGAAATAAACAAAGCTCGATTACCCAAGTCGCCTTGAAGTGGGGTTTCTGGGACGGCGCTCATTTTTCAAAAATCTTTAAAAAGACCTATGGCATTTCTCCTAAAGAATTTAGAGAGGGTATGCCGGTTTAAATATTTCTTCTTTTAATGTCATTTTTAGACAAATTCGACGTCATTCTTGAACAAGCTAGCCCTATGTAACTGTGTTGAAATTAAATTCATTAGAGCAGGTTAGATAAGCTTAATAACCATAAAACTATTAAGTTGGTCTAATGAATTTCACTCACAGGAAAGTGCATTTTAACTGTCTGATTCAGATAGTTCAGGGATAGATGAAAAGGATGAAACCAATGCGTAAACAACGATTATTGAATGACATACAAAAAATACTGGCACTTAACTTATCAATCGCTGCAAGCTTTTGGGGACTCAATACTCAAGCGTTTGCGCATGGTGGAAAGGCCGACATGGTCTCACTTTATCAAAACATGAGTGAGCAAGGCGCGAAAGTTGTTAAAGATGACTTTACCAATACCTATACAATTACCAAAGGCTCTATGGTGGTGAGAGCCAAGCCAAACTGAAATCAGGTTTTAGTGAATGGCAAACCTTTAAAACTCAGCGTGCCTTTATTAATCAAGGAGGGTAAACCTGTTATTGGAAAAGATTTTTTTAACGAAGTCTTCCAGTCGGGTTTAGATCAAACTTTTAAAGTTGAAAATACCTTTCACCCGCTCAATAGCTTAAATTCTGATGAAATCAAAAAGACATTTGATGTGATTAACCGCTCGAAATACGCTTATAAAAATATGCGTTTTGCCGAGTTAAAGCTTAAAGAACCTGAAAAAGCCAAAGTATGGGATTACTTTATTAATCATAAAGATTTTAAAGAAGATCGTATTGCCTCATTTATTTTATTAAAGGGCAATCAAGCGATTGAAGGTGAAGTTAATCTTAATACTCAACAAGTCACAAAATGGAATGTACTTAAAGATACTCACGGTATGGTTTTGCTTGATAATTTTGAAGCCGTACAGCGCGTAATTGAGACGAGTAAAGAATATCAAGACGCGTTACGCAAACGCGGTATTACCGATGTGAAGAAAGTGATCGCTACTCCGCTAACTGTTGGATATTTTGGCGGTAAAGATGGTCTGGATAAACAACTCAATATATTAAAAGTCGTTGCTTATCTCGATGTCGGCGATGGTAACTATTGGGCGCATCCTATTGAGAACCTAGTTGCTGTAGTCGATTTAGATAAAGAAAAAATTATCAAGATTGAAGAAGGTGCGATCATTCCTGTGCCGATGGCAAATCGACCTTATATGTCGAATAAGCCCGTAGCAAGTAAGTTAAAACCACTCAATATTACTGAACCTGAGGGTAAGAACTTTAGCATTACCGGCCAAACCATACATTGGGGGAACTGGTGTTTGCATGTGGCATTAGATTCTCGTGTTGGCTTACAGCTTTCAACAGTGACTTACAAAGATAAAGGCGTAAAGCGGAAAGTCATGTATGAAGGTAACTTGGGTGGAATGGTAGTTCCATATGGTGACCCTGATATCGGGTGGTACTTCAAATCTTATTTGGACTCTGGCGAATATGGTATGGGAACACTTACCTCATCTATTCTTCCGGGAACAGATGCACCCGACAACGCTGTTTTACTTGATGCCGTGATTGCAGACTACAAAGGCCAACCACAAGTAATTCCAAATGCCATTGCTGTATTTGAACGTTATGCAGGGCCTGAATATAAACATCACGAAATTTTTGGCAATCAGGATGCCAGTGAAGCCCGCCGTGAACTTGTCGTGCGCTGGATTAGTACGGTTGGAAACTACGATTACATGTTTGACTGGGTATTTTCCCAAAATGGTGTAATTGGAATTAATGCGGGTGCAACGGGTATTGAAGCTGTTAAAGGCGTTAAATCACGCACCATGCATGACAGTACCGCCAAAGAAGATACCAAATATGGAACTTTAATTGACCATAATATTGTGGGTACAACGCATCAGCACATCTATAACTTCCGCTTAGACATGGATGTCGATGGTGAAAACAACAGCTTTATGCATATGGACCCTGTGGTGAAAGCCAATGACAAAGGTGGTGTCCGTACCAGCTCAATGCAAATTGACAGTAAAGTCATTACGAATGAGCAAAAAGCAGCTGAAAAGTTTGATCCATCTACCATTCGCTTACTCACGAATTTCAACAAGGAAAATAAATTAGGGAATCCGGTTTCTTACCAGCTCATTCCTTTTGCAGGTGGAACACACCCTGTGGCGAAAGGAGCCAATTTTTCTAAAGATGAATGGTTATTTAAACGTTTGAACTTTATGGATAAACAAATTTGGGTGACGCAATATAATCCGGATGAACGCTACCCTGAAGGGAAATATTCAAATCGTTCGACTCATGACACAGGGTTAGGACAGTTCATTGGCAACAATGAGAATATTGAAAATAAAGATCTTGTGGTGTGGATGACAACAGGCACAACCCATGTGGCACGTGCTGAAGAATGGCCAATTATGCCGACAGAATGGGTTTATACCCTAATTAAACCTTGGAACTTCTTTGACAACACCCCGACTTTAAACTTGGGTGAAGAAGGGCAAAGTACGCAGCACGACCATCACTAAAGACCAACATGAACGAGGATGGGTAACAAATAAGTTACCCATACCTGAGCACGGTTAGGCCGTTCGCAAAAAAGGAATTTCTCAATGAAAAATTTATTTTCTCAGGTTATGAGAGGGACTTTCTTTGTCTCATTTTTTTCAACTGTGCATGCTAGTGAGCTAGAAATTAAGCCAACTTTTGAAGCAACTTTTGGGGCTTTTAGTAGTGGTAAAAGTTATAACGGCGAAAACCTAGATGATGAAAGAATCAATTGGCAAGAAGGTCATCTTAAATATGGTGCTAAAGGACAATACACCTTTAAAAACAATCAGCTCTATGCAAGTTTGAGTGGTATTAGCTCGGCAACATTTGGTGATGGTGACGCAGGCCAAAATAGTAATGGTAAAGAACGCAAAACAGATGTAAATGAATGGGTCATTGGTTTTAAAGACGGCACCAATAAAGATGAGTTAACGACCTATGATTTAAGTATCTGTCGGCAAAATATCATGATTGGTGACGGGTTCTTTATTGCGGGTGATGCATTAAACCTTGGAAAAGCGCCTGCGGATGGCACACTCGATCGGGGCGGTGCATATTATCTGGCAGCTCGTCGAAGCTTTGATTTTACAAGTTTGCTTCAGTACAAACCGCAAGAGAATACAATGCTAAAGATGGCTTATTTAAAGTCAGATAATAAAGCACAATTTTCCCCAGAACTCTTTGTGACTGATCTGATGTATCAGCTTAAAGATAAGGGCGTTGGGTTTACTTACTTAAATGTATTAGACCTTGAAGATGCTGAACACGTTTCAGGGCGCGAAGATCTTAAAAATTATGCTTTACGTTTGAATTATCAGCCTTTACCAGAGCTACAAGTTAAAACTGAGTTTGTGGTTCAAGATAAAAAAGATAGCCAAGAAAATGCTGGCTACTTAGCGCTGAACTATAACTTTTTATCTTCAAAATATACGCCTTCATTAGGCTACCGTTTTAGTCATTTTTCAGACCAATATGACCCTATGTTTTATGGAAATACGGTCGGCTTTGGTACATGGTTTCAGGGTGAAGTTGCGGGAAACTATGCTGGACCATTCAATAAAAATGCAAATATTCATCAAGTTTCTTACATGATGAACTTGAAAGAAAATTTTATGTTGGGTGCTTTGGCCTATAAGTTCAAAACAGTTAATAAATCTTTAACTAATGTAGATGGACATGAACTAGATGTGTTTTCAGTTTGGTCGGTTAATAAAAAATTCAATGTTATTCCTTTAGTTGGGCTCTATAAACCGAAAAACGATATCCATAGTGGTGGTACACAAAACTACGATGACAAAACCAATGTCTATGCGCAGTTGATTCTGCAATACATCTATTAATAAATCCTTTTAAATGAATTGAGAGAAATAAAATGAGCGAAGTTCAGATTTTAGAAAGCGTACAGCAATTTATAGCGCGACAACATGGACATTTTATTGATGGAAAGTTAGTTGCTGCCGAGCTTTTAGATAAAGTGGATATTGTAAATCCATCTACTGAACAAGTCGTTGCTCAAATTAGCATTGGTAGTCAACAAGATGTCGAAAGCGCCGTCAAAAGTGCTGAACATGCTTTTCAAAATGCTTGGGCTGAAACGACGCCGTATGAACGTGGCGTTAAACTAAATAAGTTAGCAGATTTAATTGAGCAACATGGTGAAGAACTTGCACAGCTCGAGACGTTGTCTACAGGAAAGCTTATCAATATTTCCCGTCATCTTGAAGTTGCACAATCCGTTATTTTCTTAAGATATTTTGCAGGTTGGGCAACCAAAATTAATGGCCAAACCATGCAACCCTCTATTCCTTCTATGCAAGGAGAAAAATATACGGCCTTTACTTTAAGGCAACCAGTGGGTGTAGTTGCAGGGATTGTGCCTTGGAATTTTTCACTGATGATTGGAGTTTGGAAAATAGGTTCAGCTTTAACAACTGGCTGTACCATTGTGCTTAAACCAAGTGAGTTCGCCAGTTTATCATTATTACGTTTAGCTGAACTTGCTATTGAGGCAGGTATTCCGGCTGGTGTAATTAATGTAGTTACGGGTAAGGGCGATACAGGGCAATATTTAATTGAGTCGCCGCTCGTTAAGAAAGTCTCGTTTACGGGTTCGGTACCAACAGGTATTGCCATTGGTAAACTCGCAATGAGCAGCGATTTAACCCGTGTAAGTCTAGAGTTAGGCGGTAAAAATGCTATAGCTGTTTTGGCAGATGCAAATATTGATGAGATTTTACCGACTTTATTGCAAGCAACTTTTGTACATCAAGGCCAGGTTTGTGCATCTCCAGAGCGTTTTTTTGTACATCGTACAAAATATGATGAACTTGTTGAGAAACTCTCTAAAGCACTTTCTAGTTTAAAAATTGGATCGGCTATGGATGACGGAAGTATGTTTGGTCCACTCTCTAATCAGCCACACTTTCATAAAGTGAAACATTATTTAGATATGGCTAAAGCCAACAACCAGATTATTGCTGGAGGTGAGGCTTTAGATCAGACCGGATATTTTGTACAACCGACTTTAATTTCCTTTAAAAATACGGATGATCCTTTATTTTCAGAAGAAACTTTTGGTCCAGTGGTTGGTGTAATGCCATTCGAAACTGATGAAGAGCTCATTCAACTGATGAATCAGTCACGCTTTGGTTTAACGGCAAGTATTTGGACAAATGACTTATCTAAAGCTTTACGTTTAATTCCTAAAATTGAAGCAGGGACCTTATGGGTAAATATGCATACGTTCTTAGACCCATCAGTGCCATTTGGTGGGGTGAAAGCTTCAGGAATTGGCAGAGAGTTTTCAGATGCATTTATTGAAGATTACACCGAATTAAAATCGGTCATGATTCGGTATTAAGTTTCTACGAGATATAAAAAATGGCCTATATAGGCCATTTTTTTGAATCATTAAAATTAACCTACTAAAAAATCTTTTAAGATTTTATTAAAAACTTCTGGTTGCTCGACATTAGAAATATGAGAGGCATCTATTTCTGCAAGTTTTGATTGCGGAATACGTTGCTGCATAAACTCGCCATCTGCAACTGTAGTTACTGGGTCTTGAGTTCCAGCAATCACCAATACAGGAATTTTGATGTCTTTTAACTGCTCACGGACATCCGCTTTAGCCAAAGCCTCGCAACAATTGGCATAACCTATTGCGCTGCCAGCACTTAAGTCGTTACA
The DNA here is from genome assembly GCF_000582055.1 of Acinetobacter sp. 766875. NCBI lineage: Bacteria > Pseudomonadati > Pseudomonadota > Gammaproteobacteria > Moraxellales > Moraxellaceae > Acinetobacter > Acinetobacter sp. 766875. Next base: position 40,732 of record NZ_JEXX01000031.1, read on the forward strand.
CAGGTTGTTGACAATTGAAGGATGACTTTGGATAAAGGGATCTGTAAACCATCGCGAAGCTGCTGTAGCTGCGATTGGCTGTAAACCTTGCTCACGTACTAATTTTGCACGGTCAAGCCACGCCTGCTCTTGTCCGATTTTAGCGGCAGTATTTGCAACAATGACATGACTAAAACGGTTAGGGTAGTGAATCGCAAGCCATTGACCTGTTAAACCGCCCATTGAAATACCACAAAAAGCAGCTTTGCTAATATTTAGATGGTCGAGTAAACGGACAACATCTTCACCTAATTGCTCTACAGTATATGGACCGTCAGGCGTAGATGATGAACCGTGGCCACGTGTATCATAACAGATCACAAAAAATTGATCTTTTAACTCATTGAACTGTTTTTGCCACATACCATAATTGGTGCCCAAAGAGTTTGAAAACACCAGAGCAGGGGAAGATGGCTCACCAAAGGTTTGATAGTTAATTTGTGCATCGGCAGATTGAAAAGATGGCATTTGTTTCTCCTTAAAGTGCTTCAACACGTTCAATAATCAAAGCAATACCTTGTCCTACACCAATACACATTGAACACAAGGCATAACGGCCGCCTGTTTGCTCAAGCTGGTTTAAGGCTGTAGTCACAAGACGTGCACCCGAGGCACCCAGTGGATGACCTAATGCAATTGCTCCACCGTTTGGATTGACCTTGTCAGAGTTGTCTGGCAAACCTAAATCACGGGTCACTGCCAAAGCCTGTGCAGCAAAGGCTTCGTTAAGCTCAATTACATCCATCTGCTCTAAAGTCAGGTTGGCTTGTTTCAGTAATTTTTTAATGGCGGGGGCCGGAGCAAAACCCATAATGCGTGGTTCTACACCCACCGCTGTTGAAGCAATGATCTTGGCACGTGGTTTGAGGTTGTAAGCCTGAACTGCTTCATCAGAAGCAATCAGTAGAGCTGCTGCGCCATCATTAATACCTGAAGCATTACCTGCAGTAACTGTGCCATCTGCTTTCACAACTGGTTTAAGTTTGCTTAAACCTTCAAGGGTGGTCGATGCACGTGGATGTTCATCGGTATCAATCACAACAGCATCGCCCTTACGCTGAGGGATTTCAACTGCCACAATTTCTTTAGAAAAAAAGCCTCTGGCTTGCGCGCTTGCGGTGCGTTGTTGGCTCACCAAGGCAAACTGGTCCTGATCTGCACGATTGACGTTGAACTGTTCAGCCACGTTTTCGGCAGTCTGGGGCATGGTGTCTACACCATACAATTCTTTAAGTTTCGGGTTAATGAAGCGCCAACCCATAGTGGTGTCTTCAATCTTCTGGCTGCGGCCAAAAGCACTGTCTGACTTACCCATCACATAGGGCGCACGGCTCATGCTTTCCACACCACCTGCAATCACCAGGTTTGCTTCACCTGCTTTAATGGCACGGGCAGCAATGGCAATGGCATCGAGTGATGAACCGCATAAACGGTTAATGGTGGTTGCCGGCACTTGGTAGGGTAAACCAGCAAGCAGTGCTGACATACGGCCGACATTACGGTTGTCTTCACCGGCTTGGTTGGCACAGCCATAGATCACATCATCGACCTGCTCCCAATCAATATTTGGGTTACGCTGCATAAGAGCTTTAATCGGCACAGCGCCAAGGTCATCGGCACGGACAGGTGCAAGGCCACCGGCATAACGGCCGAATGGAGTACGGATGGCATCGATGATATAAGCGTTTTTCATTCTTACATTTCCATTTTGAAATCTGTTGCTGTCATTGCTACATCGTGAAACTTTTTAGCATTTGCTGGTGCTGATCATGGTTACTAAGTTCGAAGTAGTCATGACGGAGTCTTATCGTGTTGAGTCAAATGCCAGTAGTTAATTCATGTCACTTTTTTAAAAAAGTAACCAAAAACCTTTGTTGAACAGAGGAGGCTTCCATGCCTCCCTGTCCAACGGGCGACATCCATGTCGCCTGTCACAATAGCGAATTACGGTAAAATCCAAATTAATAAACAAGAACCGCGTATTCAAAGAGTTCCATCCAGTGTTTCGCGTTGGCGACATGGATGTCGCCTCGTTACTCAGCACAACAGGGATGTTGTGTCTGAGTGACAAAGGATTTTTGTTACTTTTTATCCTTAAAAAGTAAGGTACTGCCTATACAAAGGGCTTTCGAAGACCACTATCATTTACAGGCAATGACAGTAGTAGCATTGGCTATGCTGTGTAAACTTTACCCTTGAGTTGCATCGATCAAAGTTGCACCCGTTAAAGCCTGTAACTCTTCAAAACTAAGACCCTCAACCTTCTCAATCACCTTTAAACCATCTTTGGTCACGTCAATCACACACAGATCGGTGTAAATACGATCCACACAGTGTTTACCCGTTACCGGATAAGTCAGCTCAGCCACAATCTTTGGCTCACCTTGTTTGGTCACATGGTCTGTAGTGATAAATACTTTCTTGGCACCAACCGCCAAATCCATCGCACCACCCACCGCAGGAATCGCATCCGGCGCACCTGTATGCCAGTTCGCCAAGTCACCATTGGCTGCAACCTGAAATGCACCAAGTACCGCAATATCAAGGTGACCACCACGCATCATCGCAAATGAATCGCCATGGTGGAAAAAGCTGCCGCCTTCTAGCATGGTCACAAACTCTTTACCCGCATTAATCAGTTCAGGGTCTTCTTCACCTACAGCTGGTGGTGGGCCAAATGCCAATAGGCCATTTTCAGAATGAAGGAAAATATCTTTATCGTTAGGTAAGTAGCTGGCAATTTTAGTCGGTAAGCCAATGCCCAAGTTTACATAGGCGCCATCGGGAATATCTTGTGCCACACGTTGTGCAATCTGGTCACGGCTGAGTTTCTGGTAGCTCATGTTATTTCTCCTTATTGCTTACTGTGCGGGCTGTACTTGTACAACATGCTGTACAAAAATGCCTGGGGTGATGATGTGTTCAGGGTCTAATCCCCCCAGCTCAACCACTTCAGAAACCTGGGCAAT
>NZ_JEXX01000032.1:0-33205 GCF_000582055.1 Acinetobacter sp. 766875
TGGATGGTTCCAGTATTTGCACCGGCAAATTTCATTCCGGTACGTGGTGAAGGTTCACGTATCTGGGATCAAGAAAATAAAGAATATATCGATTTTGCAGGCGGGATTGCAGTAAATGCATTAGGTCATGCGCATCCAGTGGCAGTTAATGCGTTAACAGAACAAGCAAAAAAACTTTGGCATGTCGGCAATGGTTATACCAATGAACCCGTACTGCGTCTTGCTAAACAACTCACTGAAAATACATTTGCAGACAAAGTATTCTTCTGTAACTCAGGTGCAGAAGCAAATGAAGCAGCATTAAAGCTTGCTCGTAAAGTTGGACTCGACAGTGGTGTCTCAGGTAAAAGCGGTATTGTGGCATTTAACAATGCGTTTCACGGCCGTACTTTATTTACCGTTTCGGCTGGTGGTCAGCCAAAATATTCACAAGACTTTGCACCACTTCCAAACGGCATTAGCCATGTTGCTTATAATGATTTAGAAGCGGCTAAAGCAGTTATTAATGAGCAAACCTGTGCAGTAATTGTAGAGCCTGTACAAGGTGAGGGTGGGGTAATTCCTGCTGATATCGAATTTTTAAAAGGTTTACGTGAACTGTGTGATCAGTTCGGTGCCTTACTTATTTTTGATGAAGTGCAAACAGGTGTCGGTCGTACAGGTTCACTTTATGCTTACATGAACTACGGTGTTACACCGGATGTGCTTACTACTGCAAAAGCATTGGGCGGTGGTTTCCCTGTCGGTGCAATGCTAACAACTGATAAATTTGCGCCGCATTTTTCAGTGGGTACACACGGCACGACTTATGGCGGTAACCCGCTGGCAAGTGCAGTTGCAGGTGCAGTCTTTGAGTTTATTAATACACCAGAAGTACTTGAAGGCGTGAAACACCGTCATCAATATTTCCTTGATGCATTAAATACGTTAAATGCTGAATATCAAGTTTTTGATGAAATTCGTGGTCAAGGTTTATTGATTGGTTGCGTATTAAAAGCTGAATATGCAGGTAAAGCAAAAGACATTACCACATGGGCAGGTGAGGAAGGTTTACTTGCTTTGATCGCAGGGCCTAACGTAGTTCGTTTCACACCTTCACTCATTATTCCTGAACAAGATATTGATGAAGGGATAGCTCGTTTAAAAAGAGCTTTGGCAAAGTTGGCTAAATAAAAAAAAGGAAAGCTAGCCATGATGATTGTCCGTCATGCCGAGTTTCGAGACCTTGAAGATATTTATAAATTAGCAGGTAAGTCAGGTGTTGGCCTGACTTCCTTGCCACAAAATATGGATACGCTTTCGGCTCGAATTTCACGTACTCGCAATACTTTAAATGGTAATGTTCATAAGAGCGAACAGGGTTATTTGTTTGTTCTTGAGGATACAGAAGCTCAACGTGTTATTGGGGTGAGTGCAATTGAAGTTGCTGTGGGTTTAATCGAACCTTGGTATAACTTTCATGTTGGAACCCAAGTACATGCTTCAAAAGCATTAAATGTCTATAAAGCATTACCGACTTTATTTTTAAGTAATGATCGAACGGGAAGTAGTGAGCTCTGCACATTATTTTTAGATCCGGAACGTCGTGAAAACCAAAACGGTAAATTCTTATCAAAAATCCGTTTTATGTTTATCGCAGCATTTAAGCAATATTTTGAGAAAAAACTTATTGCTGAGATGCGTGGTTTTTCTGATGAAAATGGTTGTTCACCTTTCTGGGATGCGATTGGTCACCATTTCTTTAATATGGATTTCTCCACAGCAGATTATTTAAGTGGAATTGGCCAAAAAGTTTTCATTGCGGAACTTATGCCACGTTTTCCAGTCTATGTAGACCTTTTACCAAAGGCTGCACAAGAAGTGATTGGAAAAATGCATCCACATACTTTACCTGCTTATCATGTGCTTGAGTCCGAAGGCTTACGCTATCAAGGATATGTCGATATTTTTGATGCAGGTCCAACCATTGAAGCCAATATTGATGAGTTGCGTGCAGTTAAAGAAAGCCAATTTTTAACTGTCAAAATTACTAATGAAGCTACAGTGGGTAAAACACAATACCTTGTTGCCAATGATAACTATCACGACTATCGGGCTATGTTAATGAAGCTTGATCTCGTAGATAACATTCTAAATTTAAACCATGAACAAGCTGAAAAACTCGGTGTACAAGAAGGGCACGCTGTTCGTGTGTTATCACTAAATCCTATGGAAGTATCCTGATGTCAAACTCTTTATTTATAAACGGTGTCTGGTTACAAGGCAGCGGTACAACATTTGTAAAAACAAACCCAGTTGATAACCAAACTGTATGGTCAGGTACTGAAGCTACAGCTGCAGATGTTGAAAAAGCTTGCCAAGCTGCACGTACAGCATTTCCTGCATGGGCACGTTTAGCTTTTGCAGAGCGCGTTGCAATTGTAGAAAAGTTTGCAAAGCTGCTTGAAGAAAATAAAAAACATTTAGCTGAAGTAATTAGTCAAGAAACCAGTAAGCCTTTTTGGGAAACGTTAACTGAAGTTCAGTCAATGATTGGCAAAGTTGCGATTTCGATTCGTGCTTATCATCAACGTACTGGCGAAAGCTCAACTGAAATGGCAGATGGTGTGGCATCTTTACGTCATCGTCCACATGGTGTACTTGCTGTTTTTGGCCCATATAACTTCCCTGGCCATTTACCAAATGGGCATATCGTTCCTGCTTTGCTTGCTGGCAACACAGTTGTGTTTAAACCAAGTGAATTAACGCCTTGGACTGCTGAAGAAACTGTAAAACTTTGGCAACAAGCAGGTTTGCCAAATGGTGTAATGAACTTAGTTCAAGGTGGCCGTACTACTGGTGAAGCCTTGGCTGCTTCTCATGAAATTGATGGTTTATTGTTTACCGGAAGTGCAAACACTGGTTACCACTTGCATAAGCAAATGGCAGGTGCGCCTGAGAAAATTCTTGCGCTTGAAATGGGCGGCAATAATGCATTGATTATTGATGAAATTGAAAATATTGATGCGGTTGTTAACCTCACTATTCAATCTGCTTTTGTTTCGGCAGGTCAGCGTTGTACATGTGCACGCCGTATCTTGGTAAAAAACGGTGCTGAAGGTGATGCATTTATTCAACGTTTTGTTGAGGTTGCTAAAAACCTGAAAGTTGGCCGTTGGAATGATGAGCAACAACCATTTATGGGCGGCGTAATTTCATCGGCTGCTGCGACAAACATGATGAATGCTCAGCAAAAGCTACTTGAGCTTGGTGCAAAAAGCTTATTGCCAATGACACGTCCTCAAGAAGACAGCTCGTTACTTACTCCAGGTATTGTTGATGTAACAGGTGTGGCGGGGATTCCAGATGAAGAATATTTTGGTCCGCTTACCACCATTCAACGTTATGACAGTTTTGATGAAGCATTAAAAATTGCCAATGCAACTCGTTTTGGTTTGTCTGTTGGATTAGTTTCTCCAAAACGTGAACTATTTGATGACTTACTCATTGAAGCGCGTGCCGGTATTGTGAACTGGAACAAACCATTAACAGGCGCTTCAAGTGCTGCGCCATTTGGTGGTGTTGGAGCTTCGGGTAACCACCGTGCAAGTGCGTTTTATGCTGCTGACTACTGTGCTTGGCCAATGGCTTCACTTGAAAGTGAAAGCTTGACGTTGCCAGAAAAATTATCTCCAGGGATTGTGTTGCCTTAACACTAGGGAAAGAAAAAATGAAAGGATATGAAGTAAATTTTGATGGTTTAGTGGGGCCAACACATCACTATGCGGGTTTGTCTTTTGGTAATGAAGCATCAACCAAAAACCGTAACAATACCTCGAATCCAAAATTAGCAGCAAAACAAGGCTTATTAAAAATGAAAGCCTTGGCTGATATGGGAATGAAACAAGGTGTACTTGCTCCGCATGAGCGTCCACATGTTCCGATGTTACGCCGTTTAGGTTTTACCGGAGATGATATTAGTGTTGTTGCTCAAGCAATGCGTTATTCACCAGAGCTATTGTCATCTTTAAGTTCAGCTTCTCCAATGTGGACTGCAAATGCTGCGACAGTTTCACCTTCGGCTGATAGCCAAGATGAGCGCGTGCATTTTACTGCGGCTAATCTGAACAATAAGTTTCACCGTTCAATTGAAGCTGAAACTACAAGCCAAGTCTTACAAGCCATCTTTAAAAATGAACGTCACTTTGTACACCATGAAGCTTTACCACAAGTGGCTTTGTTTGGTGATGAAGGGGCAGCAAATCACAATCGTTTAGGTGGTGATTATGCTAAGCGTGGTGTTCAGGTCTTTGTTTATGGTCAACAACATTTAAATAATGGTTTACCGGGACCAAAGCGTTATCCAGCACGTCAGACGCGTGAGGCAAGTGAAGCAATTGCGCGTTTGCACCGTTTAGATGATGCACATACGGTTTTTGTTCAACAAAACCCAGATGTGATTGATCAGGGTGTTTTCCATAACGATGTGATTGCGGTAAGTAACCAACAGGTTTTATTTCACCATCAACATGCTTTCTTAAATCAAGATCAGGCATTTGCTGAAATTCGTCAAAAAATGGCAAGTATCGGTGAAGACTTTATTTCGATTGAAGTGCCTGAAAACCGCGTTACTGTAGACGATGCTGTTGCTACTTATTTGTTTAATAGCCAGATTTTGACTCGTCCAGATGGCGGCATGACCATTGTTGTACCAGAAGAGTCTCGCCAAAATGCTGCGGTATGGAGCTATTTGAACGATATGATTCAAATGGGTACACCAATTGATGCAATTCAAGTGTATGACCTACGTGAAAGTATGCGTAATGGTGGCGGTCCAGCTTGTTTACGTTTACGAGTGGCATTAAATGAAACTGAATTAAATGCTGTAAATCCAAAAGTTCTTATGAATGATCAATTGTTTATGACGCTTAATCAGTGGGTAGATAAACATTATCGTGATCGTTTAGCTCAAGAAGATTTGGCAGATCCGCACCTACTCATGGAAAGCCGTATGGCGCTTGATGAACTGACTAAAATTTTAGGTTTAGGTTCGGTTTATCCTTTCCAAAAATAATGAGGAGGTGACATGCAAGATTTTCTAGCATTAACCTTACAAGGTGAGCTGCCTGCAACGCGCGAGGGAAAACAAGATAATTTTTCTTGGCGTTGGTTAGGTGAGGGGCTTCTTGAATGTACACCACATAAGCAGTACGACAAAGCTGTCGTACTGTCAGCTGGAGTACATGGGAATGAAACGGCACCAATTGAATTGCTATCTCATCTTTGCACCGATTTATTTGCCGGGCGTTTAAAGCTTGCGGTGAGATTATTGCTTGTATTGGGTAATCCCTATGCGATGCGTCAAGGCAAGCGTTATGTACATGACGATGTAAACCGTATGTTCTGTGGTGGGTATAAAAATTTACCTGTAACAGAGGAATCTAAGCGAGCTGAGGTTTTAGAGCAGGCAGTTGCTACTTTCTTTCAAGAAAGTGCGAGTAATGCTAAGCGCTATCACTATGATTTACATACAGCAATTCGTGCTTCATTATTACCAACCTTTGCTCTATTACCTTATCAAACGCATGACTATGATGCTGATTTGACAGCAAGCCTTGAAGCTGCTGACTTAGATGCTTTGGTTTATCACAGGACTGCGGGTAAAACATTTACACATTTTACAAGTGAAAGCTTTAAAGCTGCGAGTGCAACTTTGGAGTTAGGCAAAGCTTTGCCATTTGGACAAAATGACTTGAGCCAGTTTGCCGCAATTGATGAAGTTATTCGCAATGTCGTTTCTGAACAAGCTTTACCGTTAAGAAATAAAACAAAAATTCGAGTGTTTCAGGTGTCTGATTCTTTAATTAAAAAAGATGAGGATTTCCAAATGAACTTATCGGCTGAGGCTCCGAACTTTTCAACATTTACCAAAGGCGAAATCATTGCGATACAGCCTTCTGGTAACTATGTAGTTGAACAAGATCAGGTCTGGATTTTATTTCCAAACCCAAATGTGAAGATTGGTTTACGTGCAGGTTTGGTTTTAACCGAAACACACTCATAATTTTTAGATAAATAAAAAAGGGCGATGAGTCGCCCTTTTTTATTGCTAACTTTAATTAGTTAGTGCCGAAAAGGCCTTTAACGAAAGATTTCTTTTCAGTTTTTTGTGTAGAGCCTTGAGCCCCTGCATTTACGTTTGCATTTGCACTGATTCCAACCGGAGCAACATTAACACCAACATTTACGCCTGTTTGAGCGTTGACTGCATGAGCTGGTTGAGCTGCATTTAATTGTGCTTGAGCATCAGCTTTAGTACCCGCAACAAATTCTTTTTGCTCTGCTTGATTTTGAGCTACGCGAGCTTTAACTGCATCTACACGTGCTTGAGCATCAGCTTGTTTTTCAGCGCTAAATTCTTTTTGTTCAGCCTGTTTTTCAGCAACTTTGGTTTTTACTGCATCAAGATGTGCTTTTGTATCAGCTTTAGCTTCAACTGCTAAGTTTTTAGTACCTGTTGCAGCTTTAGTCGCTAAATTTTTTGTCCCTGTTGCTGCTTCAGTAGCAAAATGTTTAGTGCCTGTTACAGCATCAGAAGAAAGTTCAGCTACTTTTCCTGTTGTTTTTTTAGTTGCTTTAACCGTAGTGTTAGCAGCTACATGACCAGCATGTTTTGCAGTGCTACCTACAGTATGTGCAGTATTTTTAACTGTATTTGTTACGCCACTAACAAGTCCACCCGGTTGTACATTTACTTGAGCAGAAGCGTCCGCATTAATGCCCGCACTTTGTGCAAAAATAGAAGCAGAGGCAAGAACGCTTGCAGTCACGATAGCTGTTTTCATCATTTTCATTGCGATATCCTTCAAAGAATATACCCTTTTAGTGAGGTATTTCATAAACGCAATCGCATCATATCTAAGGCTTGATTCGCTTGGGAATCACCTTAATCAAAACGTTACAACAGCATTACAGTCATTCAACACATTAGAGAGAAATTGTGGAGAAAAGAAAATATTAATAATAAAGTGAAATAGATACCGATATTTTATGATTTAAAAACGAGCAAAATACTTTTCGTCTTTTTCTTTTCTAAAATAAAAATACCCAAAAATATTTAACATGACCATTTTTCTATATCTATAAAGATGATTCTTTTTTCATTTTTTATTCGAGATAACTGCATAGTTATTGCTTATTATGAGAATAAGGTGCTTTTTGGCGCTTTTTTGAACCATATTCTGCCAGAAATATAAACGTAAAGGGCAGAACTGTATTTTTGCTTATTCGGGAAAAGATGATTTTGTTTTTCTCATGTTTATATATTTTATGAAATAGAAATTTCACATGAAATATATCTTAAGAAATAGCGCTTTATTTCGAATAATCAAAAATAAATATAGATGTCTATAAACAAAATAACAGAGATCTTAAATGATGAAAATTATTGCTTCCCTTTTCATATTGGTCGGCTTAGTCGCCGTTGTTCTCTATTTTAAGCCAACAAATGGTGCATCTGAGGTGTTCAATTCTGCTTTAAACAAGCCGAATTCATCACAACCAGACACTTCATCTTTACTTTCTAAACTTAAGGAGCCTGCTCAACCTAAAAACTTATCTTTAAATTCAACTCAACCCAAACCCGTATCAGAAGATACTGTTCCTTTTTATGACACAAAAAGTGATCCTTCGATTCAACCGATTGATCCAGAAAAAGATCCAGCAAATGAAATAAAAGCGAAATAAGTAAATTGTTAGTTGAAAAAACTACGGAGAAAAATAATGCAAAGTAAAACGTTATTTCTATTAGGTCTATGTACGATCTTAAGTACAACTGCATCCGCTGTTCCTTTGGACGCTAAAGGTGCCAAACAGCAGTTAAATCAAGCAGCAAAACAAAAAGTATTTCAGGGTAAAATTAACTTAGATGCTTTGGTTACCAATGAATCTAATGATCTTATTGTTGAATACAATATTCCTTCGGAAAGTGTGGCTACAGGTTTGGAGCGAAGAAATTATATTGCTGCAAATAAAAAGAATATCCAGTCAAGGTTTAATCGTGGTGTAGGGGTACAAGTACTTCGGGACTACAATAATTTACCTATAGCTTTTTACCGAATTAGTAATAAAGAAGCTTTGGTTGATTTGCTTAATGATCCGAACGTTAAGGCTGTATATCCAAACCGGATTAATCAGGCGACAACCATGGAAAGTTTGCCTTTAATTAACCAGCCTCAAGCTAATACCAAAGGCTTTAATGGAACTGGTTCTAGTGTGGCTGTGCTTGATACGGGGGTAAATTACTTACATTCGGATTTTGGTTGTACAGCAGTTAATTCACCTTCAAGTACGTGCCATGTCGTTTATGCATTTGATAGTGCCCCAGATGATGGCTCACTTGACGATAATGGTCATGGTAGTAATGTTTCAGCGATTGTGTCTAAAGTTGCCACCAAAACAAAAATTATTGGAATAGACGTTTTTCGGTCAGGTTCAGCCTATGATAGCGATATCCTTGCAGGGATTAACTGGGCAGTAAATAACGCTAAAACATACAATATTAAAGCGATCAATTTAAGCCTTGGTGTTCCTGGTGTTAAATACAAATCTGAATGTAGTAATAGTAGTTATGCAACGGCGTTCGCAAATGCGCGAGCTGCTGGGGTAGTACCAGTAGTTGCATCAGGTAACGATGCATTTCCTGATGGTATTTCTTCACCTGCTTGTGTTGCTGGAGCGGTAAGAGTAGGTGCTGTATATGATAGTAATATTGGTGGTGTTTCATGGGGGAACCCAGTGAAATGTTCTGACCCAACCACGGCAGCGGACAAGGTGGCATGTTTTAGTAACGGGGGCAGTCTTGTGACTTTATTGGCACCAGGGGCAATGATTACTGCGGGTGGTTATACTATGGGAGGTACTTCTCAAGCCACGCCACATGTGGCTGGCGCAATTGCATTATTAAGAGCAAACAGTGTTACACCAACTGAAACTATTGATCAGACCATTAATCGTTTAAAAACCACGGGTAAACCTATTACAGATTCAAGAACAGGTTTGGTTTTCCCACGTATTGATTTACTGGCGGCAACCAATGGTTTAACCGTTAACTAAAGAGCATATTTATAATTTCTTATTAGGTCCAAGAAATTTAAATGGCTAGGGCTCGTTGCAAAAGATTACTTCTGCAACGAGTTTTTTTATGGGAGTTTTTTAATCACACTTCGCTAAATTGGCTTTACTAAAATTGCTCTGTAGCTTTTTAAAATTATTTTGAATTGCGGGATCTTGGATATTAAAAGTGGTTGAACTTTTCGTTGTTGAGTTGATGGCTTGACTTAATATGCCAGAAGAATCTGGATATTGCTCCGTAAATGATTGAGCTGAAATTAACCCTTTATTGTTAAAAATCCAGTGCTCAGTGACTCGGCCACCACCTAAATAACCCGTAAATTCAATCATACAAGCTTGTTTATCGTGTTTAATGAGTTTGGCTACATTACCTGTCGTGGTGGGATAAGCTTCAATATTAGTATCTTGTTCTAAAACTTGAGCCTGAGAATAAGAAGAAACGGATTTTGTGGTTGCACAAGCAGTTAGTGCTACACAGCAGAGTGTTGAAAAGAGAAGTTTTTGACTATTCATAAGGCACATTCCTCGCTCTTTGTAGTATTTTTAAATGTCTATATTTTTTAAAAAGCGCGAAATGATCGCGCTATTCAAACTCAATCTTAATTGGTCGTCGTGCTAGATTTGCTTAACTCGCCTTGTTCAATTGGTATGTTTTGGCCATTTCGGCTACTAGTAATATTTTGTTTGGCTTGTTCTATTTTCTGTTCAGTAAAGACTTTCGCTGTATCTGCTTTTTGTTGAACTACCTCTGCTTTTTCAGCTGTAAATTCTTTAGTACTTTGCCATTTTTCACTAATTTTTTGTGAAGTGTTTTCGGAAGCACCTTGAATAGAATCTCCTAAATTTTGTATGCCTTTTCCTGTTTTATATAATAGAACACGTCCTAAACTTGGATTGTCACCATAAGGTTGCGTCTTAGGTGCTACTTCATTTACTTGTTGTGTCTGTGTTGTTTCAGCAAAAAGGGTTGATGAGGCCAGTATAGAGCTTGCAACGCATAACACTTGTAAGGTTTTCATTTGGATCAATCTCCCCAATTACTTTAAAAGTTGAAGTGCTGATCTTACTGTTAAAAATAAATCTTGTGCAGGCATGTGATAAAACCCATACGATTTAATTACGAGAATTCATCATTTAACAGCAATTGACTTACTCTTCTGAGACTTATAAATAAAATTCAGACTTAATAAGTTCTATAAACGTATCTCTTGCTTTATGGTTGCTCACGTTTTTATGCCAGAAAAAGTGATTTTGCATAAAGGCAAGATGTTCAAACTTATAGCTTTGAATATGCGCTAAATTTTTATATTGCTCATAAATACTCTTAGGGACTAAAGCCACACCAGAACCTGCACTCACACAACCAATAATCGTGGCATAACTGGTAATGCTGGTGATGGGAAGTGAAATATTCTTGAGTTTAAGCCATTCTTCTAAAGCTGCACGGTAAGGGCAGCCTTCAGTCCACATAAAAATTTCTTTACCAATCAGATCTTCTTGGCAATGAATTTCACCCAAAGAGTGAGATGCAATCAAGACCATGTCTTCTTGGTAAATACTGAGTTTATTCAGCATTGGAAACTCAATATTACCTGCGACAATTGCACCATCAAGTTTGTGCTGAGAAATATCAACTAATAACTGTTTCCATGTGCCAGTAATAATTTGAATAGAAACCTCAGGGTAGCGTTGATGATATTTTGCAAGTAAGTTGGGTAGGCGAGTTGTAGCAGAAGATTCAATAGCTCCAATTTTGAGCGGGCCAGAGGGAGGTGCATCTGGATGAATACTTCGTTTCGCCTCATCGCATAGCGCTAAAATTTTATGGCAATAGCTAAGGAAGATTTCTCCTGATGGGGTGAGTTTTAAAGCTTTCCCTTCACGATAAAACAATGGTGCGCCGAGTTCTTCTTCAAGCTGCTTAATGCGTGTAGTGATATTGGAGGGTACGCAATGTAGTTGTAGTGATGCTTTAACCATGGTCCCGCATTCAACCACGGTCTGAAACATTTTTAACTGGGTAATATCCATATTTAATCATTCACTTTTAATGAATATTTGACTCAATATAAGTTAATTTTATTCAACTATCTATGTGCATATGATGAAAGAGTTCCATTTCATTAGTGTAGATTTAACATGGCAATTTCTCTTGCTGCGGAAACCCAGCCTCCAGCTTTTAAGCTTTACTTATGTATTGCTATTACTGTCTTTTGTTGGGGGTATTCACCGATTGGTGTACATAGTGCCTTGCATTCATATACACCGCAGCATATTGCCTTGCTCCGTTTTTTGATTGCATCTGTTTTTTTACTGCTTTTGGTCATGAAAAAAGGAATTCAGCCTTTAAATTGGAAAGATGTTCCTGCGCTTGCTGTATTAGGTTTTTTCTCTGTAACGCTGCATCACTTACTTATAAATACCGGGCAGCAGTATGTGACTGCGGTTGCATCTAGTATTTTGAGTCAATCTATTCCGCTATTCACTTTTATTATTTCAGCTTTACTTTTTAAAGAAAAAATTCGTTTCAAACAGTGGTTGTGTATTTTGCTGGGCCTTTGTGGCGCCGTGTTGGTGGTTAGTGGAGATCATGGTTTTGGTGTGCCGAGCCCCTATAGTTTATTGATTGTTTTAGCTGCAATTGCATGGGGGCTTTATTTTAATTTATATAAAAAATTTGCCTTAAATTATGATGCCTTGAGCATGATGTGCTACATCATCTGGTTCGGAACCATTCCTTTACTATTTTATAGTGCCCATTTACCGAATGAAATTTTACATGCTACTTGGCAAGCCAATATATCGGTTGTCTTATTGGGTATTTTCCCAAGTGCGATGGCTTATGTACTTTGGGGATATGTACTTAAAAATATGCCGTTAACGATTGCATCGAATTTTTTGTATTGTTCGCCTATTGTCGCAATGAGTTTGGCCGTTGTTTTCTTAAATGAAAAACCATCAATGATGGTGCTGCTAGGTGGGGTAATTATTGTGGGGAGTTTGGTGTGGATGAATTGGAAAAGGTAGTAATTTAATATTTTAATTCTTGAGCGCTGATTTAAGATGAGAGTATTAATTTTATTAAAAAAATGATCATTTAAATCAGCAAATCTCGATAGTTGTATCTTAGAGCCTAATTACTGCAGGGTAAAAAGTTAGATAGAACTCAAAAATACCAGTAATGAAATCATTCTATTCTTTCTACTTTCTCAATATAGTCAGAAGAATTATATGTAATTGCAATGACTACTTTCTCTCTGCCAATTACTGAGTCTGGGATTAATAGAGTTTCGTCCACGGAATCGAGCGGTAATTTACTCGGCATTACACTATGTATTGACGACACGATTGTATTCGCTATTAAACCATTATATAAAGCCACTCCATATGCTTTGGGTTTATTATTAATTTTATATGAAGTGATCGTATCTACTCTTTTATCCCCAACGAGTCTACTTACTACAGGTGGATGGAATTTATTTAGAAATTCATTTCGAGACATTCCCACTACATTAATCTTTTCTATAGCAGGTGCATTTGTAGTGTTAGGTAAAGTGATCCGATGAGGATTTATCGAACAGCCCATTTGGCCAACTGATAAGATAGAAATAACAAGTAGTAGAATATTCTTCTTCATTTATTTATAACTCTAGATGATATTAATTGATAAACTCTGCAGACTTATAACGATTTTCTTAAAAAATATCAAATTATTATAATGACTTATGTGGGTAGAGGAATTGTATTAGGTAGTGTAATAAAAGAATAAAGAAACTCTAGTTATTATCTTATTGAGGGGTAATTATTATAGGAATTTTGGTATGGATGAATTGGAGGAATAGGCGTACCATCGAATAATCTATAGATTATTAAACTATCTATAGATTAATGTTGTGTCATGTGCTGCTTACTTTAAGAGAATGAGATGATTGTTGTTACCTTGACCTATAAAAAACCATTGACCGAAGTTGATGCTGTACTCAAAGAGCATATTGCTTTTTTAGATCATTATTATGAGCAAAAGAAGTTTCTGGCATCAGGGCGTCGAGAAAATAGAGTAGGTGGGGTAATTTTAGTTCTAAGCTCTTCGATTCAAGAAGCTGAGGAGATTATGAAAAATGATCCGTTCTATATTCATGATGTGGCCGATTATGATTTTATGTGGTTTGAGCCATCGAAAAGTTTAGAAGAAATTAAAGACTTTGTTTAACTCAAAAAAATAAAGGGATCTATAAAAGATCCCTTTATTTTTTTAAATGTAATCTTCATTCGAGTAGATATCCGTTTGTTCCAGAACAATATCTAAAGCTCTATGGAGCATTTTATGTATTTTTATTGAAGTAGCTCTTTTAGCTTCTCCTATTGTGATATTCGGTTGATCTATATAGGACCATATAAAGGTTTCTAAACTGCTAATTTTAATTCCAATAGTACCAGTTTTATATAATGCTACGAGGAGCTGAGAAATTATCTCACTTTCCTTTATTGTAGATTTTGGCTCCATAATTTTTTTGCAGATTTCAATACAAGTATCTGTTTCATTATATTCATATAAAGTGAGTATGACCTCTTGTAAAGATTCTCCCGCTAAAGTTGAACGTGAAATATTAGCTGTTTTGCCTCTAAGTATTTCAATTATATCTAAGAAAGAAGGATAAATCTGAGACCATTCTTCAGAAAGTGAATTTAAGCGTTTACTTGAATATATGGCTTCAGCGGCGAGGAGGGCACGCCATGAAATTTTATTATCGGAAGATTTTTGGAAACAAGTATTTACGAATTGCAGTATATCCCTTGGTCTGCGTAAAGTACGTTCGATTAGAAAGTCAAAGGCTAATTGGCCACCCTTCTTTCGAGGGGATGGAAATAAATCATCAAATGTAATATTCCCATTTGTATATTGGAATTTAAAGACTTGATTAATTCTTTTTTCAACTAGATTCCTCAAGTCGGAAGGTTGCCATAATATATCTAATATATATGACTCATATTTTTCTTCTTGAAATCCTGAGTCTCGAGTTTTATCAAAAACTAATTGTAGTAAATCTTTTCTTAAAGCTATAACAATTTTTATTTGTGCTAGTTTTCTGAATGACTTAATTTCCTCAATAAGTGCTCGGATGAACCTACATCTAGTTGATGTGTTTGCCCAGTCTTCATCAAGCTGATCAATTATTAAGTAAAATTTCTTTTGTGGGTCATTAAAGGCTGATTCATTTAAAGTATCTAATATATGATTTAAATTGGCTAGTTGAGAACCATCTATAACTTGATTGGCTTTTCTTTTTATATCTGTAATCTGTTCTTCAGAATATCTAGAAAGACCTTCGGCTCCAGCCTTGATAATTTGGCTATTCGCTCCTAAAGAGGCCTTTGTCTCACTTTCTAATTTGCTAGTGATTTGTTTAAGCTGTTCATCTGTTTCTAACCAAAATTTATCTCCCCATTGCTGAAAATATTCATATGCTTTTTTTTCATTATTATCTTTAAACCAATCTAAAAAATTCCTAAAAATTGAACTTTGAGATGAGAAACTATTATTGAAATCATATCTTAATTTTAATAACTCAAGAATAATAATATGTCTCCATAACATTCTATAAAATAGATCTAATTTTATATCTAAATTTTCAAAAAAATTAATAATATCAGAGTGTTCTAAGAATTTTATGGAGATGTCGTGAGGGTCTAAGCGCTTACATTTAGAAACTGACTTTTCTAATTTGTATAGTAAGGCACTTTTCCCTGAACCTGTTCTCCCTAGAATGATCGATTTAGGATTTTTAACATCGATTAATTGTTCAAGATAGCCATTATCTATAAAACAAGAATCTAGTAGTTTGCTATCAGCTTCTGCATCAAGCTCACCTATTCTTAAATCTTTTGCAAATGTAATATTTTTTGTCATTTTAGCTATTTAGTAATAAACCCCACTAAATATATAACGGGGTTTATTTTAAAGATCAAGTATTATAAATACTTAACTATGTAATACACTCACATCAGCAAACTGGTTATGCAACTGAGCTAATAAATAAAAAAATAGTTAACTTTTAAAAGAAATCTATATCTTTTACTTTTTCCAACGTATTGCTAATTGTATTAAGTTAATTAATGCAGTGGGCTGTTCTTTTTGGATATCTTCAATATACTTCTCAAAATAGATAAAAGTATTAATAAGTTGACTTCTCATCATCTGTTTTAGAAGAAATTCATCAAATTCATTATTTCTTATACCAATAGAAATATATTCATAAAAGTTAAGTACATATCTAAGATCTAATTTCTCTTGAGTATTCAAATTATCAAATTCAGTAAGACAGTCTTTGTTATTTTGAGTTTTCTTTAATCTTTCAACCGCTTTTGTAATGCTATCGAATTTTTCAGTATAGCTATCTGATAATCTAGAATTCATTAATGCTTGAATTGAATGACTTTTTATAGTGGATATAAATTGGAACCTACCAGCATATAGCCATCCAATTACAGCAAAAACTACTCCTAAAAACGTTATAAATTTATCATCAAATAAAAGAGAACTTTTTGCAATTTTTAAACCAAGAAACTTAATTTCAAAAAAGAAGGAATTTCATATAAAAAAAAGGAGAATTGTTATTAAGGTAAAAGCTATCATTTGATCTAAATGGTAATAACTTTTTGGGCGTACAAAAAAGGTTCTATCTTGGAATAAGTAAAAAGCAAACCAAACCAGAAAATAAGGTATAACAAGTAAAATAGAATGTAGTATTAAAAATTTCATATTATATATATTTAAAAACCCCACTAAACTTATAGCGGGGTTCATTTAAAAGATCAAGTATTATAAATACTTAACCCTGCAACACACTCACATCAGCAACAGCAGTAAACAAGTGACGTAACTGAGCCAATAAACGTAAACGGTTTGCTTTCAGGTCAGCATCATCTGCCATTACCATTACACCATCAAAGAATGCATCAATCGGCGCGCGAAGTGCTGCAAGCTTAGAAAGGGCAGCCGTGTAGTCTTTTGCTGCAAGTAATGGTTCAACTACAGGAGTCACTGCTTGAAGCTCAGCAAATAATGCTTTTTCAGCATCTTCAACCAAGTTTGCTTCAACTACAGAACCTTCTGGGGCTGCTTCTTTCGCAAGAATGTTAGCAACACGTTTATTTGCAGCAGCAAGTGCAGCAGCTTCAGGTAATGTGCGGAAGTGGTTAACTGCATTTACACGCTTGTCAAAATCAAGTGGAGATTTTGGTGCAAGAGCTTGAACTGCTTGAAGTACGTCAACAGCAACGCCTTGGTCTTCGTACTTAGCACGATAACGACCTTCCAAGAATGCAACCGCATCAGCACGAGTTTTGTCGTGGTCTTTAATGATATCGCCATAACCTTGAAGCGCAAGATTCACTAACTCCTCAATAGTTACATCTAATTCATTTTCAATGATTAAACGTAAGATACCAATTGCTGAACGACGAAGAGCAAACGGGTCTTTAGAACCTGTAGGTGCTTGTCCAATACCGAAAATACCAACCAGCGTATCTAAACGGTCAGCAAGGGCAATGGTTGTACCTGTTTTGGTTTTAGGTAAAACATCACCCGCAAATTTTGGTAAATATTGCTCACCTAAAGCTTCAGAAACTTCAGTGTTTTCACCTTCAATACGCGCGTAGTAAGTACCCGCAATACCTTGAAGTTCTGGGAATTCACCAACAAGCTCAGAGGTTAAGTCACATTTAGCAAGTAATGCAGCTTTTTCAGCATCGGCTGGGTTTGCACCAGTGATTGATGATAATGCAACAGCAAGTTTTGCAATACGTGTTGATTTGTCCCAAAGCGTACCAAGCTGTGCTTGGAATACCATGTTTGCTAGTTTTTCTTTACGAGATGCAAGCGGTTGCTTTTGATCTTGTAAAAAGAAGAACTCAGCATCAGACAAACGAGGGCGAACAACTTTTTCGTTACCTTCAATAATTTGAGTTGGGTCTTTAGACTCAATGTTTGAAACAGTAATGAAGTAAGGTTGTAATTTACCTTCTGCATTGATCAAACAGAAATACTTCTGGTTGTCTTGCATTGTCGTAATAAGAGCTTCTTGAGGAACAGCTAAGTAGCGCTCTTCAAAAGTTGCACGTAAAGCTACAGGCCATTCAACGAGGCTTGTTACTTCATCAAGTAAGTCTGCTGGAACAATCGCAGTTGCGTTCACTTCATCAGCTAGCTTTTTCACTTGTTCTTGAATGGTTGCCTGACGCTTTTCAAAGTTCACAACAACGTAAGCTTTTTCTAAAGCAGCCAAGTAGTCATTTGCATGCGCTAAAGTTACAGCTTCAGGTGCATGGAAACGGTGACCATAAGTCACATTGCCAGCTTTATGATCTTGAATAGTCGCGTCAACAATTTGGTCATCTTTGAGTAAGACAACCCATTTCACTGGACGTACAAATTCGGTACGGCTTGCAGCAGAACGCATGCGCTTAGCAATTGGTAAATTGTCTAATGCAGTTTGTAAAATCTGTGGAAGTAAAGCGTCAAGGCTTTGACCTTTCACATCTTTTAAATAGCAAACTTTTTCAACTTTACCTGCTTGGAAAGTAGAAAGCTGATCAGCAGTAATGCCTTGACCACGCATAAAGCCTTCAAGTGCTTTAGTCGGTTTGCCTTCTGCATCGTAAGCTGCTTGAACAGCAGGGCCGTCAAAACGTTTTTGTGTATCCGCTTGCGCAGCATCTACATCTACAATTTTAAGCGCTAAACGACGTGGAGCAGCATAAGCTTCAACAGATGCGAAGTTTAAGCCTGCATCATTTAAGCCTTTTACCGTTTCTGCCTGTAATGCATCACGTAATGTTTTTAAGCTTTTTGGTGGAAGCTCTTCACAGCCAAGTTCGAATAAAACAGTATGTTTGCTCATTAGTTTTTCTCCGCCTTTGCTGCTTCACTTTCAGCTTGTGCTTTTAGCTGTGCCAATACTTCATCACGTAAATGCGGTTCTGCCATTGGGAAGCCAAGTTCTGCACGCGCTTGTACATAACTTTGTGCAATTGCGCGCGCCAAAGTACGTACACGTAAAATGTAACGCTGACGCTCAGTCACAGAAATTGCACCACGTGCATCAAGCAGGTTAAAGGTATGAGACGCTTTAACCACTTGCTCATAAGCTGGAAGTGGAAGTTTAGCTTCCATTAAACGGTTTGCTTCTGACTCGTAGAAATCAAATAGTTCAAATAGTTTATCAACTGGAGCGTATTCAAAGTTATAAGTCGATTGCTCAACTTCATTTTGATGGAATACGTCGCCGTAAGTTACCGTGCCGAATTGGCCTTTGGTCCAAACAAGGTCATAAACCGAGTCTACACCTTGTAGGTACATCGCAAGACGTTCTAAACCGTAAGTGATTTCGCCTGTTACCGGATAACACTCAACGCCACCGACTTGTTGGAAGTAAGTGAACTGAGTTACTTCCATACCGTTAAGCCAGACTTCCCAACCTAGGCCCCAAGCACCGAGAGTTGGAGATTCCCAGTTGTCTTCTACGAAACGAATGTCGTGAGTAAGCGTATCAATCCCGATTGCTTTTAAAGAATCAAGATAAAGTTGCTGGATGTTATCAGGGTTTGGCTTAAGTACCACTTGGAACTGATAGTAGTGTTGCAAACGGTTCGGGTTTTCACCGTAGCGGCCATCTTTTGGACGACGTGAAGGTTGAACGTACGCAGCATTCCAAGTTTCAGGCCCTAAAGCACGTAAGAATGTTGCGGTGTGGAATGTTCCAGCGCCCATTTCCATGTCGTAAGGTTGTAGTACGACGCAGCCTTGTTCGGCCCAATAGTTTTGTAGGGCAAGAATTAAACCCTGAAATGTATCAATGTGCGAGATGGCGCGACTCATGTAGCATCCACGAATTTATGAGAAAAATTGCCACTAAGTATAAGGATTTTGTAGGGGAGTGGCAAAGGCTTAATCAAATGAATACGTGATTAGCCTATTTGTTTTCGGCTTAGCCATTTCAAGCTTAACCAGTAGCAAAAGCCGGTAAATAAAATCATGAGATAAAAACTGTAAATCTTATAAATATTCCACCAAGGAGACGGGAATGACCCGACAAAAAACAAATGTGCAATAGGGCTAATTAAAATCCAGATCGCAGTTCCGCTGATGAAAATACTCATCAGATTTAAACGACTTTTACGGGCCAGAAAATAGGAAATGATATATGCGAAAGGAATAACTAGAAGGCCATAAAAAAGTAAATAAAATAAGAAATGGGTTAGTAAAATAACTCCAATCGAATAAAGGTTAAACTCAGCATTTAATGTCATGACCCCTAAGGCAGATAAACTCAGCAATGGTAGGGGTGCAAGCGCAAGTGCATGAATAATCGTTTTTTTATTATATTGAAGCATATTAAAAATTATAGAACTGAGAAGAAGTTATGTTGAAATTTTGCTGCAAACTTATTGTTTTCTCCAGCCTTTTCTGTAGCCCGTGGCTTTACGCGCAAACCGAAACTGATGAGCAAGATGAATACAATCAATGTGTAGACCAGACCATTAAAGAAATGAAGCTTGAAAGCATTAATAATATGGTCGTGTATAGCTGTTCTGAACAAGCTAAAAAGACTTATGAAGAAAAAATTGTTGCTCTGATTGATCAAATTCGTGCACAAAGCGAAGAATACAAACAGCCAGAACGTTACCAAGATATTTTAAAATCTCAGCGACTCTGGAAAGCCTATGTAGATCAGGAATGTAATAATGCAGGTTCATATATCGGCTCACCGATGTATTCATATTGCCCAATGCAAGAGTATGAAAAGCGTGTAAAGCAGCTTGAAGAATACGTTAATTAAGACAAATTATTTTAAACGTCACCTCATGACGCTGAGCGTACTTCCCTAGATTAAATTTAAGAATGCGACATGATATTTTCTAAACGATGCCATAAATGAGTCGTTTGATATGTCTGATCGCATTCGGGAAAAACTACAGATTCTTGCTGATGCTGCTAAATATGATGTGTCTTGTTCATCAAGTGGCAGTGATCGTAAAAACAAAAATAAAGGTTTGGGGGATGCCAGTCATTCGGGTATTTGCCATAGCTATACTGAAGATGGTCGTTGTGTGTCTCTCTTAAAAATTCTGTTTAGTAATGTATGTATTTTTGACTGCGCCTATTGTGTTTCACGTCGTTCTAATGACGTTCAACGTGCCGCATTTACGGTACAAGAGGTCGTCGATTTAACCATTAATTTTTACCGTCGTAATTATATTGAAGGGTTATTTTTAAGCTCCGGCATTTTTAAATCGGCCGATCACACGATGGAGCGCATGCTCCAAGTGGTTAAAAAGTTGCGTCTTGAAGAAAACTTTAATGGTTATATTCACCTAAAAACAATTCCGGGCGCATCGCCTGAACTGATTCATGAAGCAGGTTTATATGCTGACCGGATGAGTATTAATTTAGAAATGCCGACAGAGATGGGACTCAAAACTTTTGCGCCAGAAAAATCACATGAGGAAGTACAAAAAGATTTAGGTTTGGTTCGTGACAGACTCATTCAACTGAAAGATGAACGACAAGTTATTAAGCATGTGCCGAAATATGTACCAGCAGGGCAGACCACCCAAATGGTGGTAGGAGCGCATCAAGAGTCAGATCAAGATGTCTTGTTCATGGCAGACAAGCACTATAAAGAATTTAAACTCAAACGCGTCTATTATTCGGGTTATATCCCAATTAATACCGAAAATAATTACTTGCCTGCTGTTGGTTCTGCACCGCCGTTACTTCGTGAAAACAGACTTTATCAAAGTGATTGGTTGATGCGTTTCTATGGTTTTGAAGTCAATGAAATTGTTAATGAAAAACACCCAAATTTGGATCTTGATGTAGACCCAAAATTAAGCTGGGCCTTAAGGCATCCCGAGCAGTTTCCGGTAGATTTAAATCGTGCAGATTATCAAATGATTTTACGTGTACCGGGTATTGGGGTGAAATCGGCCAAGAAAATTGTGCAAGCACGCCGTTTTGGCAAAATCCATACCGATTTACTTAAAAAACTCGGTGTGGCCTATCAGCGTGCTAAATTCTTTATTCGCTGTGAAGACAGTCCAAAATTCCAAAAAGAATTGTCTTCAAGTTTTATTCGGCAGCAGATTTTGACGCAGGGATCTTCGAAATATGTGCAGCAACTCTCGCCACAATTAAGCCTTGGGTTTTAGACCATGTTTAATGAGGAAGTTGCTTACTATTTTGATGGTTCAATGGTTGGGCTGCTAAGCTGTGTTTTTCGTGCATTTCAATTTAAAGAATTACAGATCAGGCTCTGTCTGAATGATGCAGCTCAACATGGTTTATTTTCCGATAAAATTGAGGTTGCAAATAATGAGCAACATGCTGAACGTGTATGGGCTGCGCTACAAAAAAAGCTTTCATCTTCTTCGTTAAAACAATTTTATTTTGCTTATTTATCCGAATCTTTAGATGCCTATCAGCATTTATTTAATTACTGTATTTATGTGTTTACTAGCCATGTTTCCATAGAAAAAGATTATTCAAATCCTAGTGTTCTGGCAATTGCACAGTGGACGAAAAAGGTCGGGCGAGAGAAGCATCGGATGGAGGCTTTTATTCGTTTTAAGAAAACTAAAGATGAGCTTTTTTTAAGTCTGGTTCGTCCTGATTTTAATGTTTTACCACTCATTCAACCGCATTTTAAACGACGTTATCAAGATCAGCGTTGGTTGATTTATGATGAGCAACGTAAGTTTGGAATTTATTATGATTTACGGGAAATACATGAAGTTTCGCTCGAAGCCTCGGACGTTGACCGTAATTTAAAAAATGGAATGAGTCAAAGCTTTCAGCTTGAGTTAGATGAGCAAGAAGTTTTGTATGATCAGCTTTGGAAAGATTATTTTAAGAGCGTAAATATTACAGAACGCCAGAATATAAAGCTCCATGTGCAATATTTGCCGAAACGTTATTGGCGTTATTTAAATGAAAAATTGATGGAATATTAAAATTTTTAAATAGTAAGGATATATTCAACAGGTTTTCTGATAATTGAAAGATATAATTTAAATGCACTTTATGTGGCTTTGGGCGTATACTTTTGTCCGTTATAAATAACGGCATATCCCCTAAGGTGTACTGTGAGTGTTATACAGCCAGAATGGTTACAGATTTTAAAACCGAATTTTAAGGTTTTACCACTAAAAGAACGGTTGCTTTGTGGCGTTGGAGCGCTATGCGGTTTAGCAATTTCTTCCTTAATTAGCTGGTATGTTTTAGGTGGAATTAATGCATGGTACATTGCACCTATGGGAGCTTCCTCAGTTCTCTTATTTGCTGTGTCGACCAGTCCGCTGGCTCAGCCTTGGAATGTTATTGTTGGTAATACCTTAGCCGCCATTATTGGCGTAGCCTGTGCACAGTACATTCCGGATTTAACTACGGCTTTTAGTGTGGCTGTAGGGCTTGCTATATTTTTAATGATGACCACTGACTCTTTGCACCCACCGAGTGGTGCAGTTGCGATTACGGCTGTGTTGGGTGGTGCGGCTATTCACAAATTAGGTTTCTATTTTGTTTTCTACCCAGTTCTGCTCAACTCATTACTTCTACTCGGTTTCGCCATCTTTTTTAATAGACTGATTGGGCGGCATTATCCGGTTACTGCACACTTAAATGAACGCAGTAAAGACCCAACGCCAACTCAAAAAGTCTCAATTCAGCCAAAAGATATTGAATATGCATTAGAGCATCACACTGAACTATTAGATATTAGTCAGTACGATTTAGAAAAAATCATTTTAGAAGCGCAAGAACATGCCAATGAACGCATGGTGAACCAATATGCCTGTCAGGATATTATGAGCCGTGATGTGATTAAACTACATGAAGATGATGATATTCATCAGGCATTAGATAAATTTAAACAAGTGAACTTGATGAGCTTACCTGTGGTCAATGCAGAAAACCATTTGGTAGGAACTTTAGCGCTATATGAAGTTGTGGAGTGGTTTAAAGGGGCAGCCGATCCAAGAAACTCATGGCAACATTATGTAAAGCAAATTATGAGTCGTCGAGTAGTTACTGTACTACCAACTCAGCCTATTCAAGATCTTGTACCTTACTTTGTTGAGAAGTCATTTAACTATATTCCTGTTGTTGAAGAGCGAAAACTGATAGGAATCATTAGCCGTGCAGATATGATCGCGGCTTTACAACAGCAGTTAAATCGAAAACTATAATTTTAAGTATAAAAAAAGCTACGGTTGATTAGGGGATGCAACCGTAGCGACCAAAATAAACTAAGTGATTTAATGTATTTGTTCTTCTCGTACAGTACGAACAGGTTGTTGATAACCTTGGACTTGTTCAGGCTGTCTTTTCGGAATAACTAACCATAAAACCAAGTAGACTAAAATTCCTGGGAAAGCCGCACTCATTACCGAGACCAATACGAAAATAATGCGTAATAAATTTGCGTTCCAACCAAAACGTTCAGCAATACCGCCCATTACACCGGCGATCATGCTTTGTCGGTTCGAGCGATATAAACCAGAATTGGTCATGTAGTTCTCCTCAAATATATAAATGACAAGGTTTGTTATTTCCCTTGGTTAATAGAAATATGGCGACAAAATTAACTAATTAAAGTCCGATAAAATTAAAAATAGTTAAAATATGTAAATGATTTAAATGAATGAAAGCAACATCTACTAAAATGCACCCTTTCGGGGCTAAAAGTGTTTGTAGCAGTAATGGTAGTGTTCTTAAATCATAATTTGAACAGTCACATTGCTGTTGTATGTGAATGATGTATATGTCTTTGAAGTGGTCTGGTCTTTTAATTAAACATTTAGGTTTGGCAGCCATCTTATGTATGGCGCTGAGTGCCTGTGATGCAAATCATGCCGATTCTAAGGATCACTCAGCGTTAGCAACGACTTCTAAATATGATAATAGTCTAGTTAAAAGTACGACTGCAGTTAAAACGTTGGATGATGCAGCAGGGCGAACTTTTTTACCCGATGGTGCACCAGATCAGACATCTAAAATATCTGAATCAGATCAACAATATGCAGGTCGCTATCATACCCGTATTTCATGTGAAGATAATTTTGCCGATTGTGAAACAGGTGAAGCGGAATATATTTTAAACTTATTACCTGATGGCACTGCGTATTGGAACGTTGTTCATTTTGGGCGAATCAGTAATAAAGATGGTGCAAAAAGTGCAGTCATCAATCGATTATGTCCTTCATTAAAGTGGAAAGTTGATTCTGCTGCTCATGAGTTAAAGATTCAGTGTCCAACATCAGATGTTAACTTCTACTTTAATATTATTTCGAAACAGAAATTAATCGTAAATTTAGAAAAACTGTTCTATAGCGATTATGGTAAAAATCGTGAGTTTTTAGAACAAAACTATTTTGTTCCTACAAAAGCTTATGTACTTAATAAAGAATAAAGTTATTTTAATTCAATAAAAAAGAGCGCAATATTAATTGCGCTCTTTTTTATTTTACTACTTACTTATTATTAGTAGTCGAAGCTAAAGTGTTCAACTGGTAATGAAGTAAGTGTACGAGAAGTCGTTACCATTGATTCTGCATGACCTTGTGCACGTGGTAATAAACGGTCGAAGTAGAAATCAGCAACTTTAATTTTTGCTTTATAGAATTCAGGAGTTTCTTTACCGTCACCTACTTCTAATTTTTCAGAAGCAACTACGGCTTGTTGAGCCCAGAAATAAGCCATCATGACATAGCCTGAGAACATCAAGAAGTCTACAGAAGCAGAAGATACGATGTCACGGTCTTTACGTGCAGCAAGCATGATACGAACAGTTAAAGTGTTCCATTGAGCACAAAGCTTTGTTAAATCCCAAGCGAAACGACGTAAGTATTTATTACGTGCATGTGTTGCACAGAATTTTAAGATTTCAGCAGTGTATTCACGCACTACTTTACCTTTTGAGCTTAACAATACTTTACGACCAATCAAGTCGAGTGCCTGAACACCAGTTGTTCCTTCGTATAAAGTAGAAATACGAGCATCACGTACGATTTGCTCCATACCCCATTCTTTGATGTAACCATGGCCGCCGTACACTTGCATACCATGGTTAGCAGCTTCTAGGCCAAGCTCGGTCAAGAAACCTTTCAAAATTGGTGTATAGAAACCAAGTTTGTCATCATAATCTTCAAATGCAGCTTGGTCACCGCGCGTCAAAGCGTCTGTCATTTTATCAGCAAGCTGTGCTGCGTAATAGATCATTGAACGACCGCCTTCAGCGATCGCTTTTTGAGTTAATAACATACGACGTACATCAGCATGGTGAATAATCGCATCAGCCACTTTATCTGGATCTTTTTTACCAGAAAGGGCACGCATAGACATACGTTCTTTGGCATAAGGTAGAGCACCTTGGAAAGATAACTCAGCATGTGCAATGCCTTGAACCGCAGTACCAATACGCGCAGTGTTCATAAAGGTAAACATGGCATGTAGGCCTTTGTTTACTTCACCAATGAGGTAGCCTGTTGCGTTGTCAAAGTTCAACACAGCGGTTGCAGAAGCACGAATACCCATTTTATGTTCGATTGAACCACAGCTAACCGTGTTACGTTCACCTACGCCGCCATCAGCGGTTGGAATAAACTTAGGAACGATAAATAAAGAAATACCTCGTGTACCTGCTGGTGCATCTGGAAGACGTGCAAGCACGATGTGAATAATGTTCTCAGTTAAATCGTGTTCACCAGCAGAAATGAAGATTTTTGTACCAGAAATTTTATAAGTACCATCAGCTTGAGGCTCAGCTTTAGTTTTTACCTGACCTAAGTCTGTACCACATTGAGGTTCGGTTAAGCACATTGTGCCGCTCCATGTACCTTCAACAAGTTTAGGCATATAGGTTTGTTTTTGCTCATCTGTACCGAATTGCAAAATCGTATTCATACAACCTGAGCTTAAACCCGGATACATGGTAAATGACCAGTTCGCTGTACCCATCATCTCTGATTTAATCAGGTTTAAAGACATTGGAAGGCCTTGGCCACCAAATTCTTCAGGATAAGAAAGTCCTTGCCAGCCACCCATTACAAACTGGTCATAAGCTTCTTTAAAACCTTTTGGAGTTTTCACTTCGCCATTGTCAAAATGGCAACCTTCTTCATCGCCAGATTGGTTAAGGGGGGAGAGTACGTTTTCACAATAATCTGCCGCACCTTCAAGAATCATATCTACCGTATCTGGATCTGCACTTTCACCATTTGATAAAGTTTTATAGTGAGCAGGATAGTCTAATACTTCATTCATTAAGAAGCGGATATCGTGTAGGGGAGCTTTATATGCTGGCATGGCTTTAATCCTAATTGTAAGACATTGTGGGATTATCTGAATCGATGATTTGATTATTCACTCGCATGATAAAAATACAATGTTAATCACACCCGAAAAGAATGTCAGAAAAGCGAATTTTGTCGAAAATAAATACACTGGAAATTATATTTTCTGATAAAGTCAGGTCTTATACTTTTATGTGAAAAAACAACTAATTTTTTTATTTTTAGCAAGTTTTGTTAAAAAGATAAAGCGATAAGGTTTTAAAAAAGGTTATGCATTTAAAATATCTCAGTTTATGTTTATTTAGTTTGGGCTTGACTGCATGTGCACAACACGGCGTGCGTCCACAAGTGGCATCTGCGAATTTAGAGCAAAAGGCCATTCAAAGCGTTAATGCGATGTATGAATATCCAAGTTATGACTATCGCGGAAACTTTAAAATCACGGTTGATCCATCACAAATAAAGCAAAATGGAAAAGCTGAAAATAGGCCAAAACTTGATGCCGAATTACAAAAGAAAGTTGATCAATATTTACGTGAGCAAAAAGTTGGTTTAAGTAAAGCTCAGAAACAAACCCTATATGCAGCTATTGCAAATGAACAAGGTGATTTGGGGCCCTCAGCACGTTCTGAAAAAGTAAACGCCGTATTAATTAATTTATTAAATGATCTTCAGTTTAGCTATGATGGCTCAATTCATTACCGTCAAAAAATGGGTTCATTTAACCTTACTGCTAAATATGAAAAACCAACGCTATTGGTTCAGGCAAAATTGCCAATGGTGCTTGATCTGGAAAATTATAAGTTTTACGTAAATTACTTCGGTTTAATGCCGTACTTAGTCAATAAAGAAAATCAAAATAATTTGGCTTATATTGATTTTTCAAAATATAAAGACTTCTTTAAAAATGTCGATACGAAGAAGTTTATTGAATATCTTAAAGCTTCTAGCGCGGTTTCTTATCGTTTGGCTGACCCGCAAAACTTACAACGTGTATCTTTGACAGAGACTGATCGTAAGGCTGGGGCAGTTGATAAAATTCGTTTGAAAACCACCATTGAAGAGTTGCTTTTAGAAGTTGAGCTGTATGGTCAGGTCAATGATAAATATCTTCAAAAAAGTGTATTAGGTTTTGATAACCAAAAGATGGCTGAAAAAGTAGCAAAAGAGCTTGCCGCTTCTGAAGCGAAAAAAGGCGCTGTTAATAAAGAAGAACAAAAGGTTTCTTCTGAAGATGCGGCTGCTGTAAGTCAGGAATTGTATAGTTTAATCAATGCACACTTTGATGGTGCTCTTTCATCAAATGATGCAGGTGAAGACAATTTAAGTGCGGCAGCACAAGCTCCGGCAGCAGCAGATGCATCAGTTTCTGAAGATCAAAATGGCAGTGAAGAAGTAGCTGCAGATGGTGTACAGGATGCACAAGGTGAAGACGCTGTAACGCTTACCGAAGATCAATGTATTGAATTAAAGTCACTGAAAAAACCGGTTGCTTTAGGTGATATTAATTATTGCCAAGTTTATGGCATTGATGTGCTAGACCAGAGTGCTGCAAGTGCTGAAAAAGTTCAAACCAAGTCTCGCCGAGATGCTTTAAAACAAACTTTTGAAGCTTATAACCAAAACCAGTTTATCAATGATGAAGCATTCAAAGCTTTATGGCTAAAACACAAGGCCGAGATTGAGCAAGCTTTACCTAAGCAAAGAAATCCAATCACGATTGATGTGGCTTTAGATGATAAAGGTCGTGCAGTGAACATGACCTATGATGTTGCTTATACGCCAGCCGAGTTTAAACATAGCTTTAATATTAAAGCGGACATGCAAATTTTAAATTACGGTAAAGCAACCTCAATTGATCAAAAGCAGCTTAAACAGGCCAAGTCTGTAGCTGAAGCAAGTAAAGGTTCTATGCTCGAAAACTTTATTAAAGGTTTTGGAGAAAAGCTTGGACAAGGTGATGTTTTAGAGCATCCGGTAGGCACACATAGTGATGTACAAGATTTAGATGCAAATCTGGCTGTACTGGCTGATAAAACCTATGATACAACGCATGCTTATGACAAAACTTATAAAGCAGTATTTATTGCCAAATTAACAGCTGAAAAACCGTCATATATCAAATATTACTCTGTTCAACAGCTACAAGAAATTGCAGAGGTTTATGCTTACTGGTTCTCGGAAGAAGATACCTATAACCCTCAAGGAAAAGCTTTAGAGCGTATTACTGCTTTACAGAAAAAGCATCATCTTGAACAGGATGAACAGTTTGACCATGAGTTAGGGCGTGCTGTAGATCATATTGTAATAGAGACTATGCAAGGTAAAGCAGGGCGTGAAGCTTGGCAGAAACTACAAAAGCAATATAAACAGCCAGCCCAACTGTTCTCAAAGCAGTATCAGTTAGAATTTGAAAAACAAAATGGTGTTTCTGCTGAAGAAAACCATTTGTTATCAGAAACAGCTGATATTTTAGGGAACGTTTATGTGGCTGCTCGTAAACAACAGCTTACGGAAAAAACAATTCAGAAGTTAAAACCTGAACATAATGAATTTATTGATTATGAAATTTTCCGAGATGTTTATAAGCAAATGGTCGCTGCTAAAAAATAGTAAATGAGATAAAAAAGGAACCTACTTTAAGTAGGTTCTTTTTTTGTTTATAAGAAATCTTTTAACTCTGGTCTTACACCATTCCAGATATAAAAAGCTTCGATGGCTTGGCCTACTAACATACCAAAACCTTCTGCATAAGGCACATTACGCTGTTTCGCCTGATCAAGGAAACTAGAAGGTTTGCCATAAGCCATTTCATACGCATATTTGAACTGTAATTTTTCAGGAAGTTGTAAAGCATCACCTGAAAGACTTGCAGAAGTTGCATTAATTACAATATCAAAATCGCCGTCTAAATCATTTAGAGAAATTGCTTGTAATTGGGCTTGTGGAACTGCTGTTTTTAAGTCATCTACAAGTTGCTCTGCACGAGCGAGGGTTCGGTTGGCAATGACGATCTTTTTAGCGCCAGCCTGTACCAGCGGATAAATGACACCACGAGTTGCACCACCAGCTCCTAAAATTAAAATAGTTGTATTTTCTAAGTTCCAATCTAAAGCTTGTATTGCGGCGACTAAGCCTTGGCCATCTGTATTGTCGCCATGCAATTTGCCATTTTTCATCCACAAGGTATTTACAGCTTTAGCAATTTGGGCACGCTCGGTTAATACATCACATAAAGCAAAAGCTTGCTCTTTAAAGGGAACAGTAACATTCATGCCACTGCCGCCTTCTGCAAAGAAACTGCGCATGCTTGACTCAAAACCATCTAGAGGCGCGAGACGTTTTTGATAGTTTAGATCAACACCTGTTTTTTGAGCGAAAGCATGATGCAATTCAGGCGAGCGTGATTGTTCGATCGGGTTGCCAATTACTGCAAACTGTTTGGTCATTCTTGTATCCAAAATTTTAAAATGGCATAAAGCAGATAAAGCCTGTGCTGAATATTCAGCAGGCCTCACTATAAGTCAAAATAACACAAGAAAAAATATTTGAATGAAGGAAGGGAAATTGAAATCAAAAAAGGAGATTCTTTAGGGTGGAAGCCAAAGAATCCCCAAAACAAAAAATTAAGCGACTTTTTCTTTTAAACCTAACCAATCACGAGGTTTTAAGTAATAGTCAGTTAAACGCTTCTCTGGAGAGTCTTCATCCCATTCAGGACGATAAGACCATGCAGCTAAATTAGGTAGGCTGACTAAAATAGACTCGATACGGCCACCTGTTTGTAATCCAAACAACGTACCACGGTCATAAACCAAGTTATATTCAACATATCTACCGCGGCGATAAAGCTGAAATTCTCGTTGAGCTTCGGTATAAGGCTGTTCACGGTGTTTTTCGAAAATTGGCAAAATGGCATTTAAATAACCATTGCCTACAGCTTGAATATATTTAAAGCAGGTTTCGAAATCCCAGCAATTTAAATCATCAAAAAATAAGCCACCCACACCACGCTGTTCATCACGATGCTTTAAATAAAAATAGTCATCACACCATTGCTTATGTTCAGCATAAACATTGTCACCAAAAGGTTTACATAGGTCATAAGCAGCTTGATGCCAATTTAAAACATCTTGGTCATCTGGATAAAATGGCGTTAAGTCAAATCCACCGCCAAACCACCAAATCGGATCTTGTCCTTCACGTTCTGCAACGAATAAACGGACATTTGCGTGAGAGGTTGGAATATTTGGGTTTTTAGGGTGAATAACTAAAGAAACACCGAGTGCTTGAGCTTTAGCACCTGCAATTTGAGGGTGACGTTCAGTAGCAGAAGCAGGGAGTTTACTAATATTGATATGAGAAAACATCACACCACCTTTTTCGATCACTGTGCCATTTTGCAGCACACGTGAACGACCGCCGCCGCCTTCAGGGCGTTCCCAATCATCAATAATAAATTCTGCCGTACCACCGCCAGCTTTTTCTTGTTGTTCTAAACCAGTGCAAATACGGGCTTGTAAATCGAGGAGAAATTCGCGGACACGTTGAATATCTGTGGAAGTCGGATGTTGCATAATGACCCTCAAAGATGATTGATATAAATTAAATACATCAAAACATAAAACCATAAAAAAAGTAAGGGATTTTTTCTAAATCTTGAAAAAATCCCTTAAATATTGTTTTTAAATTTTGGAATTGGAATCAAAAATCATCTTTTTGATAAAGGTGATCCATTCTTTCACGTTTGGTTTTTAAATATTGTTCATTAAAAGGATTGCGGCCGACAGTTAACGGTACACGATCTACGACATTAATACCCTGATCTTTGAGTGCCTGAATTTTCAAAGGATTATTGGTAATTAACTTCACTTCTTTTACTTTTAAGTGATCGAGCATAATGCTACACATATCGTAACGGCGTGCATCGGCAGGTAAATTCAATAGTAAATTGGCATCTACTGTATCGTGACCCTGATCTTGCAAAGCATAGGCACGAATTTTATTGGTTAAACCAATTCCACGACCTTCTTGGCGTAAATATAAAATTACACCTTGTCCTGCTTCATTGATGAGTTTTTGAGTGGCTTGTAATTGTGGGCCACAATCACATTTTAATGATGCAAAAGCATCACCTGTTAAGCATTCAGAATGTACACGAACCAAAACAGGGCCTGTTGGCGGATTTTCTAACCCTTTAGAAAGTGCCACATGTTCTTCACCTGTAACGGGATCTAGAAACACAGAAATATTGAATTCACCAAAAGCGGTCGGGAGTTTTGATGTTGCAATGAACTCTATAGGCACAGATTAACTCA
Source organism: Acinetobacter sp. 766875 (assembly GCF_000582055.1). Taxonomy (NCBI): domain Bacteria; kingdom Pseudomonadati; phylum Pseudomonadota; class Gammaproteobacteria; order Moraxellales; family Moraxellaceae; genus Acinetobacter; species Acinetobacter sp. 766875. The sequence goes on from NZ_JEXX01000032.1 coordinate 31,779, forward strand.
TCTTTTAACCGAAAACGGTTTAAAGTATAGCGTAATGCTGGGAGATTGGTCGAATTGTCATAATCATTTTGCACACTAAGGTTTTCTTTTTTGTATAAAGAAGACGATAATAGTTGATAAATAGTCAGATTATTCAGGATAATCTGCCAACCATACCCATAATGTATGAGAGACTGCTTTGCATGATCTCGTTCGCAAATGTGGCTGATTGAAGGTGACTTCATTCGATTGTATGATCGACCCATTTTGACCCAGCTTAGGATTTGCCAGGCTTATAAAGGCTTTGCCACATATGTTGTATACCGAAATTCCAACTCAACGCCCTGTTACGCCATTGTTAGATGCAATTGATCATCCTCAACAATTACGTCAGCTCGAGCATAGCCAACTGGTTCAAGTGGCTGATGAGTTGCGTCAATATATTTTATATGCAGCAGGCCAGAGTGGTGGCCATTTCGGTGCTAACCTCGGCGTGGTTGAGCTGACGGTTGCGCTGCATTATTGTTTTAATACACCAAATGACCGGTTAGTTTGGGATGTAGGACATCAAGCATATCCACATAAAATCCTGACTGGTCGCCGTGAACAAATTACAACTATCCGTTCAAAAAATGGATTAGCAGCTTTCCCTGCCAGAGAAGAATCGGTTTTTGATACCTTTGGGGTAGGGCATTCGTCAACAGCGATTTCAGCTGGCCTAGGTATGTCACTTGCACGCCGTTATCAAAATGACCCATGTGAAGTTGTTTGTATCGTAGGTGATGGTGCAATGACAGCAGGCATGGCATTTGAGGCTATGAATGATGCGGTTGCACATGATGCTGACTTGATTGTTGTACTCAATGACAATGACATGTCCATTTCTTGCAGTACTGGTGGCTTCGCTAAGCATTTAGCTGCAATTTGGGAAAAAGGTCATTTAGTCAATGTAAATGAACATGGTGAAGCTTATATCCAGCCACATCCAAAATGGACTTATAACTCTCGATTACACCAATCAGCAACCGATGCAGCAGATAACCTATTTAAAGCAATTGGTTTTGATTATTTTGGACCATTTGATGGGCACGATGTCAATCAGTTGGTTCAAGTGTTCAATGCGCTTAAAAAGCGTAAAGGTCCACGTTTAGTTCACGTTTATACTAAAAAAGGCAAAGGCTTTGCTCCTGCTGAAGCTGACCCGATTACTTACCATGCGATTGGTAAAATTAATGCCACTTCAGGCGGGAAAGCCCCACCAAAGTATTCGGATGTTTTTGGTGAATGGTTATGCGATGAAGCTGCTCAAGATGAGCGGTTGCTTGCGATCACGCCTGCTATGTGTGAAGGCTCGGGCATGGTTAAGTTTGCTAAGCAATTCCCCCAACGTTTCTTTGATGTCGCGATTGCAGAGCAGCATGCCGTAACACTTGCAGCTGGTATGGCTT
>NZ_JEXX01000033.1:0-29682 GCF_000582055.1 Acinetobacter sp. 766875
ATCCACACAAGTTGTTCTTCAATTCTCTTAATGATCTTCTTCCTGGTTCGTCACCAGCAAGCTAGGTCGGCTATATTACTCTTAATCTCTTAAAAGTCAACAGGTAATTTCGATATTTTTAAAACTTATTTCTCAAACCAACTTAACATTAAATTCATCACTTAAAGTAACCAATCTAATCTCAAGTAACTGTTTTTCAACAAGTTTCTATCTGCATCACCGCCGATGGATGTGCATTATAGACCATCCAAATCCCTTTGCAATACCTTTTTCACATCCCACGAATCAACCGATCATTTTTTGGGCTTTTTAGTCAAAATTAGATGAGATATTAAACTTTTTTTAGTTAATCAACTTCATGTAGAATAGATTATTCGTGCAATTGATTTGGCATTAACTCACCATGTGGCACTCCGCTAAGAAAGTATTATTCTGCATACTTGTAGTGTTTGCTACGAGTGGGCCTGCGTATGCCAATTCAAAACATAATTTCTATGTGCTGACTTTATCTATTTTAAGTTATAGCAAATGGGAGAATGTAAGCACTCCTACTCTTTGTGTAATTGATAATGCTTCAATTACTTCTACTTTTCAGTCTTATATTCAGCAATTATCTTATAACTATCGTGTACAAACGGTTAATGCTAAAGATTTTCCTAAGTCGCATTGCCAAGCTGTTTATTTCTCTACAACCTCTCCTCAGCAGCAACAAAATTTAATTCAAAATTATCCATATCGTTCTTTGCTTTCTTTAAGTATTAATAATCCAGAATGTGAAGTTGGTAGTATCTTTTGCTTATATGACCAAAATAATTACACCACTTTTAAAGTTAACTTAGATGCATTAAGCCACTCCAAGGTCCATATTGATCCAAGGGTATTACTCTTGGCTAAGAATGCGGAGTAAGGGCTATGATATCTAAGTTGTATCAGTCCACTTCTCTACATGCTCTTTTTAGAAAGTCTCAATTTACGATTTTTGCTATTACTTTTTTTATTTGTTCTTTTACCTTTGTATCTATTTCCGTTTTTACTATGGAAACTTATGCAAAGCAGAATTTGCAGTTACTCAGCCATACGCTTCTAGAGCGTATTCAGCCAGCTGTCGTATTTAATGACAAGATCACGATAGAACAGATTTTAAATGAATATACAAATGATCATTCTATTCGAGCAATTCATATTTATGATTCTGAACATCATTTAATTGCACAAAGCTTTAAATTGTCGAGTCAAACTTCAGTTTTAGAAGGATGGTTTGATCACTGGTTTTTAAATGAGCCGGTACATTTAACAATTTATCATCACCAGCAGAATGTAGGTGAACTCACACTTTTTGGTAGCTCTGAAAAAATATTGCAATTTTTAAAGATGATTATGGTCGGTCTTGCGATTGCAATGTTATTTATTGTTTGTGCTTTATGGTGGTCAGTGAATTTGACTTATCGTCAAATTATGCAAGCGATTTATCCGCTCACAAATATTGCTCAAATCGTGAGTGAACAAAAAGCTTATAACCTTCGTTTTCCTTATAACCGAATTAAAGAGTTTCAAGATCTAAATACCGTATTTAATGAGTTACTTGAAGAAATTCAGATTTGGGATAATCAACTGCAAAAGGAAAATCGTAAATTATCTTTTCAAGCCCATCATGACCAGCTTACGTTATTACCGAATAGACATTATTTTTATCAAATATTGTTAGATATGTTTGAAGATAAGGATTTTGACAACAAGTCGGCCTTATTATTCATAGATAACAACAACTTTAAATCAATTAATGATCAGTTCGGACACTTAGCTGGTGATGAAGTTTTGAAAGAGATGGCGAAAAGGTTACAAACGCGCTTACGTCATCAAGACTTTATTGCCCGTTTAGGCGGAGATGAATTTGCGGTTATTTTGCATTCCATTACGCATGCTGATCATTTAATATCTATTGCTGAAAATTTACTCGAAAGCTGTAAAGAACCTTTGCATCTAAATGATCAAACGATTTATTTCAGTTTTAGTGTAGGGATTGCTTTATCCCAATTTGCGTCTAGTCCAGAAGATTTTATTATGCAAGCAGATCAAGCGATGTATAAGGCTAAGACTTCTGAGCAACATTGGTTTATTTATAAACCAGAGAATTAAATTTAGGCTAATTTATGAATACAAGATCTTTGAAACTCTCCTTTATTGCATTGCTGTGCATTGCGCTTGCAGGCTGCTTGAGTTTTGGTCCTTTGAAATATCGTCAAGTAAAAATGCTAAAAAAAGAGGGTTTTGTACTTACTAATGAAGGTTGGACTCTAGGTTTACCAGAACGCTTATTATTTGATTTTAATGACGCAACATTAAAACAAAGTCATGAGGCAGAGCTCACACGTTTAGCAAATCAATTGAATAAATATGATTTGAATAAATTAAAAATTGTTGGTCACACTGACGATGTAGGTAATCCTGAATACAACCAAAAGTTATCTGAAGAACGCGCGCAAAGTGTTGCGAACCTTTTCTTGACTCACGGTTTTAAAAAGGAAAATATTTACGTTATTGGGCGTGGTTCAACTCAACCCTATGTACCGAATACAACCAATGAAAATCGGGCAATTAACCGTCGTGTTGCAATCGTCATTATTCCTTAGGTTTCTAATTATAAAAAAGCCAATCCTTTGTGATTGGCTTTTTTATTTTATACAAGCTCAATAATATCAATAGTAGGCGGCACCCGAAATCTTAAGGGTATTCCAACCATACCCGTTCCTACGGTGACGAAAACATCAGCATGTTCATGTGAATAAAAGCCACGTTTATGACCTAAGATTGATACTTTTTTCATAATATAGTTGGTTACCCAAGGAAGTTCGACCTGTCCCCCATGAGTATGTCCAGATAACATTAAGGGGCGATTAGGTAATTTGGGAACCATATCTACAGTATCTGGGTTATGGGACAAAATTAACCAAGGCTTATCTTGAGGTAAGTCTGGCATTGAACGCATATCGGTTTTCCCCGCCCAAAGATCACCAATACCAATTAAACGAAATTCATCAAATTCAACAATTTTCCCTTCAATATCCATAACTTCATTGTAGTGAAGCGCGTCTTTTAATAGTTGTTGAATAGGAGGTCCTGGATATTGTTCATCGTGATTTCCAGGAACAGAATACACAGGGGCCTGAATATCTTTGAGTACGCTCAATTCTTGCACCAACTTATCTTCTGGCTCATAAGTCCAGTCTCCTGCCACAACCACTAGGTCTGGCTTTTGTTCATTGAGTTTTTTCACAATGATTTTGAGTTGTCGCTCATGGCCAGAAAATAAACCTATATGTAAATCGGCAATTAAAGCAACTTTTACAGGCTTATTAAAACGGCGGTCTGGATTCAAACGATACTGATGAACATCGACACGTACCGTATGCGGTTCTATAAAACGCGCATAAATGAGAATACCGCTTAATAAAAATATAAAAATAGTCTGATGAATTGAGTAATACCCCATCCAACCTGCATATAAATTAAAGAACCAAAGTGGAATAAGAAGATAAGATAGATAAAAAGCAAGTAAGTGAACAAAAGCTTTAAATGGATGAATCGTCTCGGTACGCGATTGATGAACCCAAGCTTCGACAATTCCCCATAAGGCAAGTATTGAAAAAATAAAGTAAAAACAAAAGATGATTGAATTTGGGTTCCACATTACGATTCTCGACTTATCTTATATTGATTGCTAGTAATCAAATTCAATATTTATCTTTCAATATGCACGAATTATACTCTAGCTCACCTTATCGTATGTATTGATTATGGCACAATCCTTTCATTCCAAACAGCTTCAAACTCATCAACAGGCTAAAGGCTTTTTGATCAAAGCTTCTTTAATTGTCTGTTCAAGTTTTGCTGTAACTTTGACAGGTTGTAGCACGCTACCTAAACATCGGGTTGAACCAGTTCAATACGCGCGTGATATCGATACATCTCAAACTTCACTTGCAAAAATTATTACACCTTTACGTGAGCAAAATCCAAATTTAACGGGTTACCACATTTTAAATGATCCGTTAGAAGCTCTCGCAGCTCGTTTAAGGTTGATTGATAAAGCCGAGAAGACTTTAGACTTACAGTACTATATTTGGGATAACGATAAGGTCGGTGCTTTAGCTTTACATGCCATTATTCGTGCTGCCGATCGTGGCGTTAAAGTGCGTCTATTAATTGATGATAATAATGCTAAAAAGATGGAAGGAGTTTTACTGGCCCTTTCTCAGCATAAAAATATTGAAGTTAAATTATTTAACCCATACCGTTTTCGTAAATACCGTGCGATGGATATGCTATTAGACTTAAAGCGTATCAATCATCGTATGCATAATAAGAGTTTTATTGCCGATAATCAGGTTGCGCTTATTGGTGGGCGTAATATGACAAATCAGTATTATAACGTTAGTGATAGTTATCAATTCTCTGATGTCGATGTCATGTTAGTCGGTGCTGCTGTTGATGACATCGTAAATTCTTTTGATGACTACTGGAATCATGAATATGCATACTCAGTCCAAAGTATTGTCAATGCTCAACAACACCGTTTACGATATGAAAGTTTGAAAGAACAACTAGATGCTCACTATCAACAAGCCACTGTTCAAAACTTTCTCAATTTAACGTCTAGATCGCATGCTTTTGATAAATGGTTAGACCATAACATTCAGTTTGACTGGGTGAAGGCAGAGGTTGTAAAAGACTCCCCTGATAAAATTAAGTCAAAAGCAAAAAAAGAAGAGCATTTGAATTTCCAATTGATTAATCATTTGGAAAAACCAGAAAGCAATGTTGATTTGATTTCTGCTTATTTTATTCCTGAAAAGCAAGGCGCTAAAATTTTAAGTACCCTCGCCAAAGAAGGGGTAGAAGTTCGTGTTTTAACAAATTCATTTAAAGCCAATGATGTTGCTGTGGTTCATGCATTTTATGGTCGATACCGAAAAGAGCTTTTGAAAAACGGCGTACAACTTTATGAGTTTTTACCAACTCCAGATAAACGTAATTTAAATAAAAATACGGATGAGTTGGCAACCAAAGCAAAAGTAAACATGAAAGGTTTAAGTCGCTCAAGTTTACATACTAAACTCATGGCTTTAGATGAACAGGTTTTTATTGGATCATTTAATTTTGACCCACGTTCAGCCTATTTAAATACTGAAATTGGTGTAATTTTAGATAGCCCATCACTGGCTAAAACAATTCACCATACGATGGATGAAAATTTAAATAAGTATGCTTATAAATTAAAACTAGATCCGAATAATAATATTTATTGGCAACAAGAAACTTCAAAAGGACCTGTCATTTATAGAAAAGAGCCAGAAATGAAATGGTGGCAAAAGGCAGGCATGAAGTTTCTTTCATGGCTGCCTCTCGAAGGTTTTATGTAATTAACTTTTTGGCTTAAGTACTTTTTGATGTAATTGAGCCAAACCTTCTACCATTTTTTGTTGGACTTCTTGAGTTAAACTTTTTACATCATGTCCTTCTACCGAGATAGGAGGCAATGTTAATAAATGAGCCGTTACTTTCGGCATTTCTAGCACACGCTGAATATGCTCAACAAAAGACATCTCCCCAATAAATGGTGCAACGGTATCTAATTCGCCATGACGATTTACATAACAGATTAAACATACCTGTACCGGACGCTCTGCTTCAATAGCAGCTCCAAGTAAACGACCATGAACTTTTTTAACAGAATGACCATCTGTAGTAGTCGCTTCTGGGAAGAATAAAACTGGAATATTTTGTTTTAAAAACCCAGCAATTTGCTCTCTAATTCTAATAGAGTCACCAGACCCACGCTTAATAAATAAAGTGCCACCACCTTTTGCTAAGTTGCCAAGAATAGGCCAATTTTCTATTTCGGCTTTCGCTAAAAAGAATACACGTGCACCTGAACCTAAAACAGCAATATCAAGCCAAGATATATGATTACTTACCCATAAAGCCGGTTCTCTCGGAATGGTGCCATGCACTTGAACATCGAGGTTAAAGACTTTACATAAACGGCGGCAAAAATATTGGACGTATCGTGTGTTAACAGGGTTATTTGGATCTTTATAAAGTCCATGACGATAAACTAAGTAAAAACCTTCACTGATTGCCGCTGTCGCTGAAGTAACTTTTTTTCCGTATAAACCTATTTTTGAAAATTTCTTTAATGTTGAATTCACTATACTTTGCGTTTGAGCCATAAAATTTCACTAACGATCAATCATTGTTATACCCATCTCGAGCCATTCTATACGTTTCGGAATAAACTTGCATCGCTATGCGATAGAAGCAAATAAAAAATAAAATGTATGTAGATAATCTAAAGGATAAGAGCAAACCCTTTCCCCTTTTACTCAAGTTTCCACTAGAATAAAGTTTTAGCCTTTTCAGGATTTATAACCACGTGGAATATGTTGATCGGCATCAAGGCGGTGAACGCACAATATTAGTGAGTGTGTCTGTACAATTATTAGATGATCTGGATGCCGAAGAGTTTGCTCTACTTGCACAGTCTGCTGGTGCAGATATTCTTGAACACATTAAAGTGCAACGTAATAAGCCAAATCCTAAGTTTTTTATTGGTTCCGGTAAAGTCGATGAAATTGCAGAACAAGTTCGTGATTTAGAAGCAGGACTGGTTATTTTTGATCATGCTTTAACACCTGCTCAAGAACGAAATTTAGAAAGAATATTAAAATGCCGAGTCATTGACCGTACTGGTTTAATTCTAGATATTTTTGCGCTGCGTGCCCGCACCCATGAGGGTAAATTACAAGTCGAGCTTGCTCAGCTTAAACATTTATCAACTCGCCTGATTCGTGGTTGGTCTGCTGACTTTGAACAACAAAAAGGTGGTATTGGCTTACGTGGTCCCGGTGAAACCCAACTCGAAACAGACCGTCGCCTCATTCGTGTGCGTATTACACAATTAAAAGATAAGTTAGATAAAGTTCATCAAACTCGTATACAAGGGCGGGCGGCAAGACAAAAAGCTTCAATCCCAACCGTATCCTTGGTAGGTTACACCAATGCGGGTAAATCCACATTATTTAATATTTTAGCAAAAAGCGATGTGTATGCAGCCGACCAACTGTTTGCAACTCTTGATCCAACCTTACGTCGTTTAGAATGGGATGGTATTGGTACTGTTGTGCTTGCAGATACTGTAGGTTTTGTGCGAAACCTACAACATGATCTAGTTGAATCTTTTAAAGCAACTTTAGAAGAAACGCTTGAAGCCACCCTACTTTTACATGTCATTGACAGTAGTAGCCATGACATGCTTGATCAGATTGAAGCTGTTGAAGGGGTTTTAAAAGAAATTGGAGCAGATTCACCTGTCCTTCGTGTCTACAACAAAATCGATTTAAGTGGTGAAGAGGCTAAAATTATTTATTCACAACCTCATGTTCCGGATCGCGTGTATGTTTCAGCACATTCAGGTTTAGGGCTAGATTTACTACGCCAAGCAGTCCAAGAATGTTTAATGGGGCAACTTCAACAATTCTCATTAAAACTTAAACCTGCTTATGGCAAATTGCGTACCCAGCTTTATGCTTTAAACGTGATCGAATCTGAACATTATGATGATGAAGGAATTTTACATATTGATATACGAATTGCACCTCATAAGCTTGAGCAGTTAATTCGTCAAGCCAAACTCCCTATCGACGAGATATTGGGTGAACGGGCGAGTCAGTTTAAAAGACCATTGGAAGAGTTTGAAATCAAGCACTAGATCAGTTAAAACTTGATAAGTACACTTTTAGAGATAAAAAATATGGATAAGATCAAAAGTATAGATTGGGCAGCATGGGTAGGAACTTTTCTACTTATTATCGGTTTCCGTGAAGGCTCAGTCGTGGTTATGCGTGCTTTTGGTCATCCAGAATTAGGTAACTTAGTTGGTTTAATTAGTTTACTCATCATCTTACTCATTTGGCGCAAGTTTAAGAAAATCCCCTTAAGACTTGTCGACACCAATAATAAAATTATGAAAGAAAGTGGTTTTGCTTTTTTACCTATTTGTGCAGGTTCATTAATTATGCTGGTACATATGGGTAAAGAAATTCCTTTGTTTCTCTTCGTATTGGTGGTGAGTACCCTTATACCCTTGTGGGTCTATGCAAAAATGGCCAAACATTGGTTATAAGGAGAATAAAATGTTTATGATTTTATATGGATTTTTGATTACGCTAGTTGGCTATCTTTGTGCAAAACCTTTAAACCGTCGTTTCCCTCAAGTGCCTCTTTTAGTTTTTGGTATGTTCATTGTGATTGGTTTATTGTCAATCTTGAAAGTTCCTTATGAAGAATACCGTATTTACGTAAATGATTTATTTAGCCATTTATTAGGATATGTCACGGTTGCTTTAGCTATACCATTAGCTGCGATGCGTTATGACGACTTACCTCTTAAATCGGTTATTGGCATTTTATGCTTTGCGAGTATTAGTGCTGTTGCTTTACCAATGGGACTCGCTTATTTATTGCATATGTCTGAGCCTACTATTTTGGCTTTTGCTACACGCGCTGTAACTACACCTATTGCTTTAAATATCGCGACTTTATTACATGCTCCAGAAACTTTAGTCACTCTGATCGTGATTTTATCTGGCGTTATTGGTGCAGCATTTTCACCATTTTTACTTAAGCATATTCATGATGAAAGAGCATCAGGTTTAGCTCTAGGCTTAGCTGCCCATGCAATTGGAACTGCTCAAGCTTGGCAGCGTGGCCCTGTTGCGGGTCGTTATGCTGCATTTGGTATGGCCTTAAATGGGGTATTTACTGCAATCTGGCTACCCACCTTCATGTTATCTTTTGGAATACATTGATTAAAAAGTAGTTTAAATAAACATTGAACCCGTTATTAATTAGAAATAAGATGGACTTTCAAATCTAAAAGGATTTTTGATTATGGGGAAATTTTTTGTTGGAGCTTTGCTCCTATTGGGAATGAATACTGCTACTTTTGCAGCCGATATTACCGGTCTTTGGCAAACAATTGACGATAAAACTGGCACACCTAAGGCTCACGTAGAAATACGTAAAGAGGCGAATGGTACGTATGCAGGAAAAGTTGTAAAAATCACACCGCGTCCGGGTTATACACCAAAAGAAATTTGTGATAACTGTCCAGCGCCTTATACCAATAAGCATATTGTAGGTTTGGATATTGCGACTGGCTTAAAACAAGTTGATAGTACAACCTATACCGGAGGAAAAATTCTAGATCCAAATACTGGTAAAGTTTACGGATTAAAAGCCAAACTCAGTGCAAATGGTAACCGTCTACATATGCGCGGTTATCTTGGAGTTTCTGCTTTAGGCCGCAATCAAATCTGGATTCGACTAGAATAATTTTCGAAAATAAAAAAGCCGCTTTTGCGGCTTTTTTTATTACATCACAGGGTTAACTACTGAAAATATTTGCTGATCTTCAAGACGGTAAGCAATTAAGTTCTTACCCCACACACAACCACCATCAACATTTTGAATATGATCACTAATAGTTCTGCCTTCTAAAGCAGCCCAATGTCCAAAAAATATTTGATGTGTTTGTGCAGCTTTACTTGGAAATTCAAACCAAGGTAAATAACCTTCCGGCATTGGTGCATCTAAAGTATCTTTAAAACTAAATTCCAAAGTACCTTCTGCATTGGTCAAACGCATACGTGTTAAATAATTGGTAATGCAGCGTAGACGGTCATTACCAGTTAAGTCATCGTGCCAAAGATCCGGTCTCGAACCATACATTTCAGCCAAAAAAGCATCTAGCACAGACAGATCATCATCTACTAATACCGCTTCAACTTCTTTCGCTAACGAAGCCGTTTTTGATGCACTCCAAATACAAGGTATACCAGCATGCGTTAGCACAGTTTGTTCATTTGGAAATAAACATAATGGTTGTTTACGCAGCCAGTCGATGAGTTCATCACCATCTACAGCATCAATAACGTCCTGCGTACGATCTTTTTCTTTAATTTCTTTAAGACCACGAGCACAAGCAATGAGTGTTAAGTCATGATTACCCAATACTGTAGCGGCAGCCCCTCGATCGGCTAGTTTCTTAATGAAACGCAGTGCACCTACCGAGTTCTCCCCACGTGCAACCAAATCACCAGCAAACCAAATAAAATCCTGATCAGGATCAAAACGTATTTCTTTTAGTAATGCTTTGAGTGCTTCAAAACAACCTTGCACATCTCCAATTACATAGTTATAACGCTTGGTCATTTATGCCACCATTTGATCTGCCAAAGCTACGAACTCAGCAAGTGTCAAAGTTTCTGGACGAGCCATTGGATCGACTCCTGCTTTTTCGAAGCCATCTTCAGCTAACATACCTTTAAGACTATTTCTTAGAGTTTTACGACGTTGAGTAAATACGTGTGCAACCAAACGAGCTAAAGCTTTCTCATCTTTCGCAACAATCGGTTTTTGTTCATAAGGAACTAAACGGAATACAGCACTGGTCACTTTTGGTGGCGGATTAAATGCGCCGGCAGGTACTTCAAATAAAAAGGTAGGCTGACAATAATATTGAATCATTACCGATAAACGACCATATTCTTTTGTATTTGGTTCAGCAGTAATACGTTCTACCACTTCTTTTTGCAACATGAAATGCATGTCTTTAACTTGACTACCAAATTCCAAGAGATGAAAAAGTAATGGTGTAGAAATGTTATAAGGCAAATTACCAACAACGCGTAATGGGCGGCCATCTTTTACAAGTTGGCTAAAATCATATTTTAATGCATCAGCTTCTACGATAGTTAAACGTTCTGGATGTGGTACACGTTCTGGTAAGCCTGCTGCTAAGTCACGGTCTAGCTCGACTACAGTTAAAGCCTCACACTCTCCAATTAAAGGAGAGGTTAAAGCAGCCAAACCTGGACCAATTTCAACAATATTGTCGCCTGGACGCGGATTAACAGAGCGTACAATTTTGGCAATGACTCGCTGATCATGTAAGAAGTTTTGACCAAAACGTTTACGAGCTTTATGCCCTTCATCTTTCGGGTTTAGGGCATTAATTTGATACATAGAACATTTCCAACATGAAAAATTTAACTCGCTGCCAACGATAAAGCTAAATCGACAGCGACATTTAAACTTGAGCTTTTTGCCAAACCTGTCCCAGCTAAAGACAGAGCAGTACCATGATCGACTGAAGTTCGAATAAACGGTAAGCCCAATGTGATATTAATTGCTTCACCAAAACCTTGTGATTTTAGCACAGGTAAACCTTGATCATGGTACATGGCAAGAACACCATCGGTATTTTTAAGGTGATCAGGAGTGAATAAAGTATCTGCTGGCATACTTAAACTGATTTTAATGCCTTGAGAGCGGTAAGTTTCAAGAACCGGATTAATCGTATCAATCTCTTCATGCCCCAAGTAACCATCTTCACCTGCATGAGGGTTTAATCCACACACTAATACTCTTGGATCATTAATTTTAAACTTGGTTTTTAAGTCATGAAGTAAAATGTCTATCACTTGATGTAAGCGTTGTTTGGTAATTGCATCGGCTACCTCTCTTAAAGGCAAATGTGTAGTCGCTAAAGCTACCCGCAAGTTTTTTGTTGCGAGCATCATGACAACACGCTCTACACCAGCGAACTCTTGATAATATTCAGTGTGACCACTAAATAAAATACCTGCATCATTAATGACCGATTTTTGTACCGGCGCAGTAGCCACACCTACACTTTTACCTGACATTGCATAATCAGCTGAGCGACGTAATTGTTCTAATACATAAGCTGCATTAGCTGGGTTTAATTGGCCATCGATGACTTCTGTTTTTAACGCGACGTGCTCTATATAAAGTTCGCCTTGCAAACATGATTCAGCTTGCCCTGTATACTCTAAAAACTTAATGTCCATGCCTAGCTTTTGAGCACGTTGTTGCAATAAATTTCGGTCAGCCAAAACAACAATTGGACGCTCATCAATGCGTTCCGCCAGACTTAAGCAAATATCTGGACCAATACCAGCAGGCTCACCGGAAGTGATATATAAAGGCAGCACAATCACCCCAGACATATAACAAGAATTTGTTTCATTTTAACATATCTGCCATTCATCAGTTTATGTATTAAATTATCTAACTTAAACTGGATTTTTCTTGTGACTTTGAGCAAACTCGTTTAGAATGCTCGCTCCTTTTGTTTGGACAGATTCCATAGTCCAAACCAACTATAATAGGTAGTGGTTTAATGAAAACTCTCAGCGCTAAGCCAGCTGAAGTTCAACATGACTGGTATGTTGTTGATGCTTCTGGCAAAACTTTAGGTCGCCTTGCGACTGAAATCGCTCGTCGTTTACGCGGTAAGCATAAAACTTCTTATACTCCTCACGTTGACACTGGCGATTACATCGTTGTGATTAATGCTGAACAAATTCAAGTGACTGGTAACAAATCACTTGATAAGAAATATTATCGCCATACTGGTTTCCCTGGTGGTATCCGTGAGACTAACTTCGAGAAGTTAATTGCTCACAAACCTGAAGCTGTTCTTGAAAAAGCGGTTAAAGGCATGTTACCAAAAGGTCCTCTTGGTTATGCAATGATCAAAAAAATGAAAGTGTACGCTGGTACTGAGCATCCTCATGCTGCTCAACAGCCACAAGTTTTGGACATCTAAGGGATACAGCACATGGCTACTAATTATGGTACAGGTCGCCGTAAGACCGCAACTGCACGTGTTTTCTTGTCAGCTGGTACAGGCAAACTCGTTATTAACAACCGTACTTTAGAGCAATATTTCGGTCGTGAAACTGCTCGTATGGTTGTTCGTCAACCTTTAGAACTTTTAGAAGTTACTGAAAAGTTTGACCTTTACATCACTGTTAAAGGTGGTGGTATCGGTGGTCAAGCTGGCGCGATCCGTCACGGTATTACTCGTGCGCTTATCGCTGCTGACGAAACTTTAAAACCTGTTCTACGTCAAGCTGGTTTCGTTACTCGTGATGCTCGTGAAGTTGAACGTAAGAAACTTGGTTTACGTAAAGCTCGTAAACGTCCTCAATTCTCTAAACGTTAATTCGTTTACCGAATCGGACAAAAAGCCTTGGTTATCCCAAGGCTTTTTTATTGCTTATTCATTTTAAGCATGAGCGAAACAGATAAATATATGAAACTCTATCTATGGTACCGTGATTTCCACTCATATTTTTAGTATTCTAACCGATTCACACAACCATACCTTGTGATATGTCGGTCGAAAACACTTCAATTCAGGGAATTACCCTTTACAGCCATGCTGATGATTTCCGTTCTCACTGGATCCGTTTTTTATTGGCAGAAAAGCAAATTAAATATCAATTGATCGTAACTGATCATGAAGATGAGGATTTAGCGAGTCTAAACCCTTATAACCAATTACCAATGCTACTTGAGCAAAACCTCAAATTATTTTCCGCTCCAATTATTGCTGAATATCTCGATGACCGATATCGTCAGAGCAAGCTTTACGCTGATGCTCCTATGGCACGTGCAGAACAACGGCAATACATTTGGCGTCTTGAAAATGATTGGTTTAAATTGGCCGATCATATGCTCAAACATGCAGATACTTTAAATGTAGAACAAAAGCAAAAAGCGCAAAAAGAATTACGTGATACCTTAATTTCTCTTACTCCCCTATTTCAGCATTTCCCTTATTTTATGTCCGAAAATTTTTCAATTTTGGATTGTATGCTCGCCCCAATTTTTGTGCGGCTTAATAGCATGGGAATTGATTTACCAAAGCAGCAGTGTCGGCCTATATTTTTGTACTGTAAACGTATCTTTAGTCGCCCTTCTTTTGTTAAATCAATGACGCCCCAAGAGAAAACCCGTTACAATGAACAATTAAATATGGAATAGTGTGATATGTCTGAGCAAACTATTGAATTAACCCCTACACGTCCTTATCTTGCTCGCGCAATCTATGAATGGATTTGCGACAATCAACTCACCCCTTATTTACTCGTTGATGCAACACAACCACATACGGATGTACCACAACAATTTGTGAAAGATGGCCAAATTGTTTTAAATATTGTGCCCCATGCTGTACATCAACTGCTTATTAGCAATGATGCCGTAACCTTTTCAGCACGTTTTGGCGGTGTTTCTAAAGATATTTATGTCCCTATCCAAGCTGTTTTGGGTATTTATGCACGTGAAAATGGACAAGGTTTATTCTTTGACCCTGAAGAATATGCCAATGTAGCGCCTGTAGAAGATAAGTTAGACTCAGAAACACAAGAAACATCTGAACCAACCAAGAAAAAGCCAACATTAAGAATTTTAGATTAATTTTAGAGGAATAAAGTATGGCATTTGATTTAGTCCAATACTTTGCTGAGCAAATAAAAATTCAAAAGCCTCAGCTTTTAAATCAATATCCAGCCAATGAGAAAAATAAGCTGATTGATGAAGTGAATGTGCTCACTCTTGGAAAGTTAATTAGCTTATGGCGTCAAGACGACAATAAAATTTATAATGAAATCAAAACAGCCGATCCATTATATATTCAAGAAATAGCGCGTCATTTAACAACTTCTAAGCACAATCAGTCGATTTTAAAAAATGCCGAACTTGAGCAAAGTATTTCAGAAATTTTGACCTTACAGCTAACTGAGCTTAATCAACTTGATGAAACTGGAGGTTTCGGACAGAATGGTTTAAAAGAGCTCATTTTAGGGCAAGTTGAACATTTATCAGGTCAGGCTGAGGATTGGGTTTGGTCAACAAACCACCTAACAGAGCTCATTGGTTCTAAACCTGTTGAACAAGAAGAGCTATCATTGGATGCAACAATGAAGGAGTTCAACCAAATGGTTCACCAAGCCCAACCGCATCATGAAGAATTACACATCGAAGAGCAACCTATCGAAACTTTTATTCCGGCATGGTCAAAAGTTATCGCACCTCTTGTTGCTTTAGCTATTTTAGGTTACCTATATTGTATTTATACACATCTTATTTAATTTTATTATAATTATTTAAAAGAGGAACTTATAGTTCCTCTTTTCTATTTAAATAAACATAATTTATCAATAAATATTGTTTTAACATTCTATTACAATTATTAGAATTAATAATAGAAATTATATAATGCAAACATGAGCACAGTATTAAATATTTAATGTAAAAACAATCTTATAATATTTTTTATAAGATGACATTTTTGGTCACTTATTTACTAAAACAACAATTTTGAAATTTATTTGATTTATTGACTTCAACTTGAGTAAAAATATAATGATTTTTAACTACTTTTAAGGAAAAAGTAGTAATTATAACTTTATAATCCTGAGAGATAAAAAAATGGCTAAACTTTCTTTAGATAGCTTAACTGAAATTGATGGTTTTATTGCATCTGCACTTGTTGATTCAGAAAGTGGTTTATCACTTGCTACACAAGGCGGTGGGGATATTGATTTAGAGCTGGCAGCTGCTGGAAACACAGAAGTCATTCGCGCAAAGCGAAATGTAGCTAACGCATTAAAATTAAATGACAATATTGAAGATATTTTAATTACATTAGGGAAGGCTTATCACTTAATTCGTCCTTTAGAAAGTAATAATAATTTATTCCTTTATTTAGTACTTGATCGCGCCAAGTCGAATTTAGCCATGGCTCGTCATGAGTTAAAGTCCTTTGAAAAAGAGCTCGATTTTAGTTAATTAATTTAAGCTGTGCTCTTTATATTTAATATAAAGAGCACATATAACATTACAATATTACTTAATAAAAATTTAAAATGATACTATGGATAGCCATTGCATAAATATTGCAGTTTCTGGTTTAAGCTTAAAAGTTTCAGACGAATTAAAAATCTTAATCCGTGATTTGATATCTAATCAATATGGAATTAACTGGGTTAACATTTCTAGTAATCAGATTGATTTATTAATTATTAATGAAAACTTTTTTGATGCAGACAATATTCAAAATATTCTTAATAAGAAAAAATTTCCTTATTTAAAAATTACAAAAACACCTTTAGAAAATGGAGGCACTATACACGAACATACCTTACACTACCCTTTAGAAAAAACAGAACATCTCCGTTCATGGTTACAAGCAAATGTATTATCTCTTTTAAAACATACTGATGTTCGTTCCAACTCAACTTTATTAAATGAAATATCTATCATAGATGAGCAATTTATAAAAAATTTGCATAGCTCTGAAAATATTAAATTACATTTATTTGATGACAAGGGAACCTTGGCAATTATTGATAATAGAACTCAAATTGCTTGGTTAGAACCTTCTCGTCAAAAAACACAGACCAATATGAGTTTTAACTTTACCTTTGCAAAAACATCAGACTTTACAAAGGTTTCTCGTAAAAAGGATTATTACTTACAGGATTGGTTGTGGAATTTAATTTGGTGTTCAAAAGAATTTGAGAATTTAGCGTCAGCTGATGGTTACTTTAAAATTAATCATTGGCCACAACCCTATCAAAAAGAATATAGAAAAGTAAGCCTACAGCTCTCTGCCTGTTTTATTCAGGGAGCAAAAGTCACTGAAGTAGCTAAACAACTCAACCAACCTATCGATGTTGTTCTACGTTTTATTACAGCATGTTTAATGGCAAATAATGGGCAATATGTTTCCGCGAATAAGTGTTTTTACACGCCACAGACTCATTCAGAAAACTCAAATACAGAAAGTCATTTTTTTAAAAATTTTATAGGGAAAATTCGACGCCGTTTTGGCTTTTAAGGAACACTATGATTATTCAACAATATAAAATTGTCTTCGCAGGCAGTATGGGGGCTGGTAAAACAGAAGCGATCAAATCGCTATCTGAAATTCCAATTTTAGAAACAGAAGCATTTAATACTGATGTACAAAGTCACCAAAAATCACAAACAACTGTAGGGATTGATTACGGCGAAATTACTTTAGATGATGGTATTAAAATCGGGCTATATGGAACCCCTGGACAAAGCCGTTTTGATTTTATCTGGTCAGTTATTTGTAAAGGTGCGATTGGTATTATTCTTCTGTTAGATCACAATAGCTCTACTCCAATTGCTGAACTAGAAAGCTACTTGGAAACCTTTAAAAATTATAACGATAATATTGCGATTGGTATTACGCATATTGATGAAAATAAAGAATCTTCACTCCAACAGTATCGCAACTGGTTAGCAGAAAACGAACTTCAATATCCATTATTTTTTATTGATGCAAGAGAACAAGAGCAAATTTTAATGATGGTTGAATCATTAATTGCATCACTTGAAGTTAAGGTAGGCGCAACATCTCAAGGGAAAGATCATGCTTAATGTTCCAGTTCAAAAACGAACCGCTCCAACACAATTGCTACAACTTGCAAAAAGTGAAGCTCAAAAAATTCTTATGAATACACGTGGTGTAGACTTTGTCATGATTTGTTCTTCAGATGGGTTTGAATTGGCAACAGTGAGCCACAAGAACTACCCTAATACCACCAAATTAGCAGCGGTGAGTAGCTCGATTTTGGCCATGGTCAGTGCATTTTTAAAAGAGATTCAACTGACTGGCTGTAATAACATCACATTAGATGCAGATAATGGCAAAGCCATTTTAACAGCGATTCCTGCTCTCCATCATCCGATGGTTATGGTTACCCTAAGTAATAGAGATGTGCTTTTAGGGCAGCTGCTTTATAGCCTAAAAAAAGCAAGCCAAGTGATTGCAGAGGCAGATGGAGAATAACTCTTAAACTGCTATAAAAAAATACCGCCCAATAAGAGCGGTATTTTTCAATTAAGTTTGAATAGTAAATAGCATTTGCCGTTTTTTGACTTGTTGACCCTGTTGCCCTAACACATCTTCAACTACACCATCTACATCAGCTTTAATCTGCTGCTGGATTTTCATAGCTTCAAGCACTAGTAAGGTTTGACCTCTCACCACTTGATCGCCTTTATTCACCAGAATATTAACCACAGCACCATCCATTGGTGCACGAATTTTGCCATCTCCCGCTACATCGGTAGCTTCTGGCGCAGCATAGGTCACATTGCGTATCACAATATTACCATTATCTCGGTCTAGATAAAGTTGATCACTATCTAATACATACTGCACACGGCGACGAATACCATCAATTAAATAAACTAGGTACTCTGACGTTCTCTCAAGCACATCAATACAAACTGATTGATCACAGAACTGAGCCGTAAATGTGTTATTTACAGATGAAACCTGCAATTGAATTTGCTGATCGGTAATTTGTAATTTTAACGGTAATGGCACACCAAGCCCAGTTTGCCACACCGCAGTACCTTTATTTTGGCTAAATAATGCCGCAGCAATCGCTAAAGTTTCTAAAGATAAAACTTGATGGTGTAAGCTCGGATCATTTTGGAAGTGCTGTTGGATGAATGCAGTATTGGTATCCCCTCCAACAACAACTGGATGGCGCAGTAAATTGACCAAGAACTGTTTATTGCTATTCACTCCAAGTAAAACACTATCATCGACTGCACGAGCCAGTAAGCGAATCGCATCTTGACGGGTTTTCCCATATGCAATCACCTTTGCTACCATCGGATCGTAAAATGGGCTGACTTCATCAGTTGCCAACATGCCATGATCGATTCGCACATTTGGTAAAGTTGCAGGCTTCCAGCGTAAAACCTTTCCTGTTTGTGGTAAGAAATCCTGACGTGGGTCTTCTGCATACAAGCGCACTTCGATCGCATGTCCATTTAAGGTCAATTCCTGTTGCTTTAAAGGTAAATGCTCACCATTCGCCACACGTAACTGCCATTCAACCAAGTCCAATCCTGTAATAAGCTCAGTGACCGGATGCTCTACCTGCAAGCGGGTATTCATTTCCAAAAAGTAAAATGCACCCGATGCATCAAGCAAAAACTCAACTGTCCCAGCACCGACATAGGCACATGCTCTTGCCGCTGCTACAGCTGCCTCACCCATTTGCTGACGTAGTTCAGGCGTCATGACTGGACACGGCGCCTCTTCAACTACTTTTTGATGGCGACGTTGGATCGAACAATCACGCTCAAACAAATACACATAATTGCCGTGAGTATCACCAAAAACCTGAATTTCGACATGACGCGGAGCAATAACTGCTTTTTCTAAAATAAGCTCCCCCGAACCAAAAGCATTTTCAGCTTCTGAACGTGCAGTTTGCAACGCCTCAACCAATTCAGATGCTTGTTGTACCAAACGCATGCCACGACCGCCGCCACCCGCAGAAGCTTTGACCATAATTGGAAAGCCAATCTGCTCAGCTTGAGTTGCTAAATATTCGAGATCTTGTCGGTCACCTTCATAACCCGGCACACAAGGGACGCCCGCCTCAATCATGGCAATTTTTGAAAGGCGTTTACTGCCCATTAACTCAATTGCAGAAGCGGTAGGCCCTATAAATGTAATCTGGTTGTCGATACATGCCTGAGCAAAATCAGTATTTTCTGACAAAAAACCATAGCCAGGGTGAACCGCATCTGCCCCAGTTTTTTTGCAAGCTTCAATAATTTTAGCGATGGAGAGATAAGACTCCGATACTTTTGAAGCACCAATATAGACAGCCTCATCCGCCTCTTGCACATGACGAGCATGACTGTCAGCATCTGAATAAACTGCGACAGTCTGATAGCCCATGGCTTTGGCTGTCTGCATAACTCGAACTGCGATTTCACCGCGATTGGCAACCAGTACTTTTGAAAATTTCATTATTTTTATCCCTATCGCTTATGATTCATCGGCCCAATTCGGTAACCGTTTCTGAATAAAAGCCACCGTTCCTTCTTGACCTTCAGCTCCACCAACTGCTTGAGCAAACTGCTGTGCAGCATCATCTAACAAATCACTCAAAGGCTCATTGAGCGTTCGATATAACAGTGCTTTAGTCACACGCGAAGCTTGAGGAGCTGCTCGTTTAATGTGTTGAATGGTTTCCTCTAAAGCTTGTTCAAGTTCAATTTCATTATGTGCAATTTGATGAACCACACCGACACTTAGCGCCGTATGCCCTTCAAAACGCATGCCCAGTAAAGCAAGTCGGCGTGCCTGAGTCAGGCCAATACGTTTCACCACAAAAGGAGCAATTTGCGCAGGAATTACGCCTAGTCCCGTTTCAGGTAAACCAAACTGAGTATTGTCACGGCTAATGGCAACATCAGAAACACATGCCAGCCCAAAACCACCACCTAACACTGCACCTT
Source organism: Acinetobacter sp. 766875 (assembly GCF_000582055.1). Taxonomy (NCBI): domain Bacteria; kingdom Pseudomonadati; phylum Pseudomonadota; class Gammaproteobacteria; order Moraxellales; family Moraxellaceae; genus Acinetobacter; species Acinetobacter sp. 766875. The sequence goes on from NZ_JEXX01000033.1 coordinate 20,242, forward strand.
CTAAAATGACCACAACAGTCTGTGGTGCAGCTTCAACTTGCTCAAGCATGGCTCCAAAACGGCGGTTAAAGTCAGCGTAAGGTTGTAGGCTACCCACCTTAGTTGCTTCAACGCGTAAAGCAGCCATGTCTTTAATGTCACCACCTGCGCAAAAAGTCCCACCTTCACCACGAATGATGACTGCACGAATTGAAAGGTCATTACGAATGGCAGTAAAAACTTGCTGTATTGCATTAACCATATTCAAGTTCATGGCATTACGGCTCTCTGGTCGGTTTAACCAGAGATATAAAATACTGCCGTCTTGTTCTAATTGAATACTGTCATCAATATCTAAAGCTTGAAGCGATGCTGAAAGTGTCATGGCTGATTCCTTATTTTTGTTTTTTTGGCAAGATATCCATCAACTTACAGATAATCCCCAGCATAATCTCATCTGCACCACCGCCAATAGAGCCTAAACGACCATCACGATACAGCTGTGAGGCTGGGTTATCCCACATGAAGCCATTGCCGCCCCAATATTGTAGACAGCTATCAGCAACTTCACGAGTTAAACGTCCAGCTTTGAGTTTTGCCATAGATGCCAGCTTGGTCACCTCTTCACCAGCAATATGCTGTTCACACGCTTGGTAGGTTAAGGCTTTAAGCGCTTCTACTTCAGTCATGAGTTCGGCAAAACGGAAATGAATATATTGGTTATTGATGAGCGGCTGACCAAACGTCGTACGCTCTTTGGTATAGGCGATAGTCTTTTGGATTAAATTTTCCAAACCACCAATCGCATTAGCACAGGCCCATAAACGCTCTTCCTGAAATTGCATCATTTGCATCATGAAACCCATACCTTCAACACCAACCAAGTTGCGCTGAGGTACACGTACATTGTCCAAATAAACTTGTGCTGTGGTGGTTGAACGCATACCTAATTTATTTAACGGCTCTGAAAAACTAATCCCTTTAGTTTTTGCCGGTACAATAATCATCGACTTGTTGACGTGTGGTTTATCATCAGATGTGTTAGCCAATAGGCAGAAGAAATCAGCCTGCAGTGAGTTGGTAATCCACATTTTGCTGCCGTTAATGACATAGTCATCGCCATCTTTTTTAGCAGTCGTTTTAATAGCAGCAACATCCGAACCAGCATGCACTTCCGATACTGCAATTGAGGCAACATATTCCCCAGCAATGGCTGGTGTTAAAAACTCATCGCGTAATTCTTTACTACCAAAACGCGCCAAAGCAGGTGTCGCCATATCGGTTTGTACACCAATGGCCAAAGGCACCCCGCCGCAAGCCGCATATCCAATTTCTTCTGCAACCACAAGGTTATAGGAATAATCTAACGCTAAACCGCCATTTTCCTCAGGCTTACAAATCCCTAATAAACCAAGATCACCCATTTTTTTAAATACGTCGTGGATCGGGAAACGCTCTGCTTCTTCCCATTCGGGAATATGTGGATTCAGCTCATTTTGAACAAATTGACGCGCTGTACGACGTAATGCTTCATGTTCGGCAGTAAATTTCATGGTGTTCTTCCTATTAATTTTTTTAATTACGGTAAAGGTTGATTAAAAACGGGACACACCAAAACGGGTCGGATTCAACTCGCGTTGCTGTGCTTCATAAATGGTTTCTAAAAGGAAAATTAATAATTTTCGGGTATCTCTCGGGTCAATAATGCCATCGTCATGAAGCATAGCTGTATTGAAAAGCGCGGTAGATTGCTGCTCTAATTTCATGGCCGTACTTTGCTCAAGAAAATCGAGCATTTGCGGATTCGGTTCCTGACCAGACGCCTTTTGCTTTCCTTCTGCCACAATACGTAATACTTTTCCGGCCTGTGCAGAACCCATTACAGCAACATGCGAATTTGGCCAAGCAAAAATAAAATCTGGCGATAAACTCCGACCACACATTGCGTAGTTACCAGCACCATATGCCCCTGCCACAACGATTGAAATTTTAGGTACAGTACAATTGGCAACCGCTTGAATCAGTTTTGAGCCATGCTTAATAATGCCATTTTGCTCGGCATCGGTTCCCACCATAAAGCCAGTAGTGTTATGTAAGAACAATAAGGGGCGGTTAGTCTGTTCACATAAGTGAATAAACTGAGCTGCTTTTGCTGCTCCTTGAGGGGTAATCGGACCATTATTGGTAATAATACCGATATGCAAGCCTCCAATTTTTGCCCAGCCACATACCGTTAAGTCATCATATTCCTGCTTAAATTCTAGAAAATCTGAATCGTCAATAATGCGTGCAACCACTTCTTTCATATCAAATGGTTGTTTAGGATCACTTGGGATAACACCCAATAGTTCCTCGGTATCGTAACGAGGCTCTTTATAAGTCACATCAACTGGTTTGATTTGCTCTTTCCAGTTCAGGTGTTCAAAAATTTCACGTGCCATCCGAATACCGTCAGCATCATTTCCTGCTAAGTATTCTGCTGTTCCGGCAACCTGCGCATGCATTTCCGCTCCACCCAATTCCTCCGCTGTAGCGACTTCACCAGTTGCTGCTAAAAGTAAAGGTGGACCTGCAAGTAACATTTCGGTTTGTTTGCGTACTACAATGACATAATCCGAAAGACCTGGTTGATAAGCTCCTCCTGCCGTTGCATTCCCATGTACCACTGCAAGCTGTGGAATACCTGCTGCAGAAAGACGTGCCTGATTGGCAAAAGTCATACCACCGTAGGTAAATACTTCAGCTGCATAATTTAAGTTAGCACCACCACTTTCAGTCAGCGTAATCAGCGGGAGTTTTTGTTCTAAGGCAATTTTTTGTAAACGCAAAGTTTTCTGTACGCCCATAGGAGACATAGTCCCACCCTTAATTGCACTATTACTTGCAGAGACCAGACAACGCACACCACTGACGAAACCAATGCCAGCAATTACACCACCACCAGCTTCGGAGCCATCTTTGTCATCATGCATGCTGTAGCCAACCAAGCCACAAAGCTCGACAAAAGGCGAATCGGCATCGAGCAATAACCGTACACGCTCATGCGGCAGAATCTTGCCCTTTTTATCGAATTTCGGTTTAGCAGCATACGATTTATCAATGCTTTTTTGCTGAATTGCACGGACTTCACTCAGCTGAGCAAGTAGTGCCTCTTTATTTTTTTGATACTGTTCACTACCAACAGCAATTTCAGATTGGAGAATGGTCATTTTTTTATTCCTCACTCCAAACCTAAACTATTGTTTTGTTCGGCTTTCTCAGTCTTATCTTTTTTAAAAATTTCAGGAATAAACGCGCGATGGAAACCATTATAAGACTGACTATTTGTCGCTTCGGCTAGTGGATACATGCGTGTCCCTTGCGATGCAGCGCCATCAATACGCAAAGTTACACCTGACACAAAAGCCGCAGCATCTGACAGTAAATAACAAATCGCCGATGAAACTTCTGATTCAGTTCCCATACGTTTTAGCGGTACATTGCCAGCAAGACTTGGAATAATCACTTTGGCAAAATCACCGCTATAATTATCCATACCGGATGACACAATCCAACCCGGTGCAACTGCATTTACACGAACACCAGATTTCCCCCACTCAACCGATGCCGTTTTAGTTAAGTTATCAACCCCTGAACGCGCAGCACCAGAATGTCCCATTCCCGGCATGCCACCCCACATATCAGCAGTCATGTTGACAATACTGCCACCATGTTTTGCCATCCATTGGTTATAAGCTTCACGCATTAGGTAAAAAGTTGCGTGTAAATTATTACGCACGACTGCATCGAAACCATTCGCCGAAATATTCTCTAAAGCTGAAGGGAACTGGCCACCCGCATTATTTACCAAACCATCGAGTTTGCCGAATTTCTCAATCACTTCAGCAATCATATTTTTCACTTGTTCTTCTTCACGGTTATCACAAACAATAAAATGAACCCGACCACCATCTTCTATAATTTCTTGGCTTACTTTCTCTAATTTCTCAATTTTTCGTCCTGTAATCACCACTTGAGCGCCGAGAGCCGCAAGCTCATGTGCAGTACAGCGTCCAATTCCTGAGCCCCCACCTGTCACAATAATGACTTTATTGGCGAAAGCATCTGGTCTAAAAATTGATTGATAACTCATCTTTGTTTCATCCATTCATTTTATTTTTCTAAAAGATGTGCCGGAACTTTAACAGGCATATCCAATAACTGTTGGGCAAAGGCTTTACCTTGCGGATCAATACGCAAGCTTGCAACACCACCACCACCTAAGGCATTCTCCAACATAAAATTCAGTGCATTTAAACTCGGTAACTCATAACGAATTACTCGCCCTTTCTCAGCATCCAAGACATGTTGCATATAGCTTGCAACAGTCTGTTCAGTTAGTGCTGCACGAATCCATGGTAAATAATCTGCTTTACGTGCAATCACACCAATATTGCTATGATTACCTTTATCACCACTGCGGGCATGCGCAATTTCAATCAAAGGAACTTCAATTTCATCTCCTTGATAAATTGCATTTTCACCTGCCTTTAAAGTAGGCAATTGCTCTGTAAAAACTCCTTGTGGAATCTCAACTGGGTAGCGTTTTCCTTCAAAATCGATTTCGACACTTACCTGATTTTTATCTATTAAAAATGAAAATAACTTAATCACTGGAGATGCTTTTGGTCGGCCTCCAACAATTCCTGCCAAGGCTGGAGCCATACCTGTAGAGGCCTGAGCAATTTCAGATGCAAAGAACATACATGCTTCTTTAAACATGTGTTTTACAGCTATTTTGACCACTACTTCACGACTATTTAATGTTTGGGCATGTTCGCCATAAGTACTTTCAATACCTAAAATTTCAACAGACTTTTCACTAAATGGCGGCACTGAGCGCATTGCTAAAACACGTTCGCATTTAGATAAAATCGCATCAGCAATAACTTGTGCTTTTTGTGGTGCCTCACGACCTGCAATTAAGAAACTCACTAAAACCCGATAACCATCAGGATAGGTCGCGCTGACTTTATATTGCGTAGTCGGAGCTTGTCCTTTTGCACCCGTTACACGAACCCGATGCTCCCCAGCTTGCTCTAAATGCACGTGGCTGAAATCAGCAATTACATCTGGTAGTAAATACGCTTGAGGATTACCAATTTCATAAACAATTTGCTCTGCAACTGTAGCAGTAGAAACCAGACCACCTGTACCTTGAGGCTTAGTTACAATAAATGAGCCATCCTCACTCACTTCAACCACTGGAAAACCCATGTTGTCGAAGCCCTGCACCAATTGCCAATCGGTAAAATTACCACCCGTACATTGAGCACCACATTCAATGACATGACCTGCTAACGAACCTTGCGCCAATTTGTCATAATCATCGAGCGGCCACTGATATTCATGAAGCAAGGGCGCAAGCACCACAGCAGAGTCAACTACACGACCCGTAATCACAATATCGGCACCTAAGTCTAAGGCGTCACGTATAGCAACCGCGCCTAAATAAGCATTACTGCTCGCTATCTGTTCAGGCAAAGCTTCTCCGCTAAACATTTCTTGAATATTCTGTGATTTTAACTGCTCATGTTTTGGCAAAAGATCATCACCTAACACCACAGCCACTTTCAGATCTAGACCATACTCTTTAATAATTTTTTGTAAGGCATCCCGACAAGCTAATGGATTAACACCACCGGCATTACTAATCACTTTAATCTTTTTTTCAGCAATTTTTTTCAGCAAAGGTGCCATGACTCGGCTGACAAAGTCTAAAGCGTAACCATGTTTCGGTTCTACCATCTTCGCTTTTGCCATAATCGACATGGTAATCTCAGACAAATAATCAAAAACCAAATAATTAATATCGGTCAAATGCACTAACTGAAAAGCGGCAGTATTGGTATCTCCCCAAAACCCAGAGGCACAACCTATTTTTACGACTCGATGATCATCCTGCTGATTATTTGCCATTCTATTTCTCATTATTTTGTCTAAAAATCAGCCTCAACATTACCAAGCAAGCGCTTGGTTTGTAAAGCGCAAAATGTTATTGTGATGTTGACCAAATCTTCCAAATTCAGAAAACAATCTGAAATGTGATGAAATTTAGAGAAATTTCCGTTATGGATTTTTAGATAAGGGAACAAACTGAACACATGATTGCCACTTCAATTGAACAAATTCCAAATATTTCTTGCTTTGACGATAGCCCGCGTGGTCGTTTATTACGGGGGGCTGCCTATTTATTTCACAAGCAAGGCTATGACAAAACGACTGTACGTGAACTTGCTCAATTTATTGGAATTCAATCGGGAAGTTTATTTCATCACTTTAAAAGTAAAGATGACATCCTCGCTCATGTAATGGAGGAAACCATTATTTACAATCTTGCTCGTTTAGAAGAGGCAGCACATCAATCTACTGATCCAGAACAACAATTACGAGCCCTTATTAAAGCTGAGCTTATTTCAATTACTGGCGATACAGGTGCAGCCATGGCTGTGTTGGTTTATGAATGGTTTGCTCTCTCAAAAGAAAAGCAAAATTACCTGTTAAAAATGCGTAATGAATATGAGCAAATCTGGCTCGACGTCATTGAAAATTTACGCACACAAGGCAAGGTAAAACATGATGCCTTTATTTGGCGACGCTTAATTGGCGGTGCAATTTCATGGACTGTAACTTGGTATAAATCTGAGGGTAAAGTCAAAATTGATGAGTTAACTGAAATGGTCTTGGTGATGGCTTTGAAATGAAAAAAGGTGGCTCAACGACCACCTTGTAAAAATTAATAACTCAGCTGTTTACTAATTAAATCTTTCATAATTTCTTCAGCACCACCACCAATCATATTGACCTTCACTTCACGGTAAATACGTTCCGACTTGGTACCTCGCATAAACCCCATACCACCCAATGTTTGTACAGCTGCATCAGCACAAAATTGCATAGTGCGAGTCGCAACATTTTTCAGCATCGAAATTTGCGCTACTAACTCAGGCCCTTGTAGTTTTGGCTGAGTCATTTTCCATGCAGTTTCTTCAAGCAATGCCCGTGTTGAGGTTAATTGCGTTGCCATATCTACCAATTTATGACGAACCACTTGATGATCAATTAATCTCTTACCAAAAGTTTTTCGTTGTTGTGCCCAATCTAAAGCTTCTTCATAACAGACTAATGCATACCCATAAGCGACTACTCCCAAGAAGAACCGCTCCATATTAAAGTTATTCATAATAACTTTAAAACCAGCGTTTTCTTTGCCGAGCAGATTTGATGCAGGTACTCGTACTTGGTCAAAATGCAAATGAGCTGTATCTGAAGCCCACCAACCCATTTTCTTTAGAGGTGTTTTAGTAATTCCTTCACTGTGCGCATCAACGAGCAACATTGAAATGCCTTCAGCTCCAGTTTTTGTGGGGTCTGTACGTACTGCAACAGTGTAGTAATCTGCACGAATTCCTGAGGTGATGAAAGTCTTCTCACCTGAGACAATATAATAATCCCCTTCCCGAACAGCTTTAGTTTGTAACGCTGCCACATCAGCCCCGCCACTTGGTTCTGTAATTGCTAATGCAGAAATTTTTTCACCGGAAATAATCTCTGGGAGGACTCTAGCCTTTAATTCCTCACTTCCAAAATGTTGAATTGGAGGGGCACCAATTGTGTGCACCATGAGTGAAGTATGTACTCCGCCAGAACCCGCCTTTGCCATTTCAATACCAGCGAGTAATGAATAGAATGGATCTGCATCAGGAATACCACCATATTCTTCAGAAAAACCTAGACCCAATAGGCCAATTTCAGCAGCCTTTTTATAAAGCTCTCTAGGAAATGTCTCGGCCTCATCCCACTCATTAACAAAAGGTGCCATTTCTTTTTGCACAAATCGACGAACATTGTCAGCAAAAGCAATGTGTTGTTCATTATAGTAAATTGGGTTGAGTTGCATATTTAGAAATGTCCTGAGCTTTTTATTTAATTCCTGAACATATCTTGTCATGTTTACTGTTAATCAAAAGTTGCAAGAATCTTCAATTTCTTGGCATAAAGCATCAAATAGAATTATTTTTATTTAAGTACAACACCTATATTTTTAAACAACAACGAAAACCACGTACAGCATAATAAGACTGTGCTCCATTATGATAAATGAAGACTCGGCCATAACGACGATCAGCAAAAAGTGCTCCACCCAATTTACGAATCTCGACTGGGGTTGCAAGCCAACTCGATGTTTTAAGATCAAACTCTTCAATTTGCTGTAACTGACGATATTGCTCTTCTGTTAAAAGCTCAACTCCCATTTCATTAGCAAGATCTATTGCACTGTTTTTAGGAGGATGATCTTTTCTAGATTCTAAAGCCTCACGATCATAGCAAAGGCTTCTACGGCCTTTTGGGGTTTCAGGAGAACAATCTACAAATAAATACTGATCTTTCTGCTGGTCAAAAACAATAACATCAGGCTCTCCTCCAGTATTTTCCATTTCTTGCAATGCCCAAGTTTGTCTGGAGATTTTATTAATTTATCCCGTACATTCGACCAATCGACTTCTTTATGACGATGTGTGTTCTTTTCAAATCTCGCCTTTAACAGTTCAAGCAGTAAATCTAATTGTGTTGAAGTTAACTGTTTTTTAGTGTTCATTGGATAAACCCCTAATAGCGATTAAACTGAACGCCCATCAAAATAATTTATTTTTATCTTATCTAAGTCAATACCATCTATACATCGTACATTAATCGCAAAGATTGAATTACCTTGATTATCTATACCTTGGGCATATGGATGAATACCACAATTTTTACAGAAATGATGGTTAATCACATGTTTATTAAAAGTATAGTTCGCCAAATTATCAGGAGTGTCCAAAGTAACTTTAACTTGATTAATCGGTAGAAACCAAAGTAAAGATCCTTTCTTCTGGCAAATGGAACAATTGCAAGATAAAACTTCTGTTAGCTCACCTTCCGCGGCAAACTTTACCTGACCACAATGACAACTTCCTTTATATTCCATTTCATTTTCCCTATTTCTAATTTTTTATAGTTTTATAATATTCTGCCGTTTAGTTCAATTTTTAATCTAATAGAATCGAGTAAGCGTCCAAAAATGATTTGTAGTTCTATATTTTAATAATACTATTCTGATTAATTTACCGTAAATAAAAAAACACCCCGACCTCTTTTGAGATTGGGGTGTTTAGAATAATGAGCTGGCGATGACTTACTCTCACATGGGTAACCCCACACTACCATCAGCGCTAAGAGGTTTCACTTCTGAGTTCGGGAAGGGATCAGGTGGTTCACTCTTGCTATGGTCGCCAGCACAACTGTTTATGGATACTTGCTTTGGTCTTATTGTTTGCCGAAGCGTTTTCCAAATCTTTACAGACTGGGCTGATTGAATCTGACTGTGTTCATTTTATCTAGTGTTATAACTAAATCAAGTTTGTTTGTAGATTTATGAAT
>NZ_JEXX01000034.1:0-23836 GCF_000582055.1 Acinetobacter sp. 766875
GTTAACTCATTTTTAAATTACATATTATTTTAATTAATAATACTTAAATATTACACAATAAAATTTATTCTTAATATTTCTGCAATATATTGCTTTTATTAAAGGAGTTTTATTGAAACTTAAATAAAAATTAAAGTGTTTATTAACAATAGCTTGTATTGAATTTTTAGATGGATTAATTACGAGAAATCTACACTAGTTCGAATTACATAATTTTTAAACATAGTTTATATAATATGCTTTATTGACATAAATAGAAAAAATATATGGCAAAGAAGTCAATGATATTTAATTAACTTCAGAACCATAATTTGCACCAAATTTTACGCTGTCACGATTCATTGAATAAAACCAAGTGAAAAGTTACGTAAAAAAGAAACCAATAATTTTATTGGCTTAAATAAAAAATTGAATATTACAAATAAGCGGAATGAATATGGATAACGTAGCTCAGCTAGAAACTGATACTAATTTCCAAAGTCGAAAGAAAATAACTTGGGGTGTTTTTAGTGTCCTGCTGTTATTTTTAGTTGCCGGTATCGTATATTATTTTTTGGTATATCGATTCTATCAATCTACTGATAATGCTTATGTGCAAGCCGATGTGACTTGGGTCATGCCAAAAATTTCAGGCGAAGTGATGGAGTTATTACTTAACGATAATCAGGTGGTAAAAAAAGGGGAAACTTTAGCTGTATTAGACCATCGTGACTATCAAGCTCGTTATGACCAAGCCCGTTCTGTGGTCAGCTTAAAAGAAGCCGCACTGGGCGTACAACAACAAAATGAAAAGTCTGCCAAGTCGTCAATTACTGAAGCAAATAGTGGTGTAGTGGCAGCACAAGCCGACCTATCTCGTTTGAAAAAAGAATATGAGCGCTATCAAGATTTATTAAAAGATGGCGTGATTACCCGACAAAATTTTGAAGGGATCCAGTCTCAATATTTAACAGCTCAAGCACAGCTCAGCAAAGCGCAAGCCGCCGTAAATGCAGCAGAGGCTCAGTTGGGGAGCTTACAAGCGAGTCGAGCGCAGCTTTTAGCAGATATTCAAAGTGCCAATGCAAATTTAAACCTGTATCAGGTCGATTTAGCTTCTTCAAAAGTGGTCAGTCCTGTTTCGGGTAAGATCGGTAGCCTTGCAATTCAAAAAGGTTCACGCGTTTCTCCACAAACACGTTTAATGGCAATCATTCCTGAAAATAGTTTGTATGTACAAGCGAATTTCAAAGAAACCCAAATTGAAAAAATGCACATCGGTCAAAAAGTGAAGTTAAAACTTGATGCCTATCCGAGCCTCACCTATACCGGAAAAATTGAGAGCTTTTCACCAGCTTCTGGCGCAACTTTTTCACTCATGCCACCAGACAATGCAACGGGTAACTTTAACAAGGTTGTACAGCGTATTCCTGTACGTATTGCCATAGATTCAAGCCCACATATTGATTTGATTAAACCTGGAATGTCGGTGAGTGCCACCGTTGACCTAAGAACTTAATAAAAAAATTTTAGGTAATAAGAAAATGAATAAGCATGTTGAAGCCGAGTGGAGGTTTCCTGCAAAAACTGCATGGGCAATTTTTGCTGCCATGATTTTTGGCAACTTCATGGCGATTCTTGATATTCAGATTGTGGCGAGTTCTCTAAACGAAGTTCAAGCTGGTATGAGTGCAAGTCGTTATGAAGTCACTTGGGTACAAACGGTTTATTTAATTGCCGAAATTATTGCAATTCCAATGTCGAGTATTGTCTCGCGGGTGCTTTCAACACGGGTGTATTACACCATGTGTGCAATTGGGTTTACGGTGAGTTCTTTACTTTGTGCTTTGTCATGGAACTTAGAAAGTTTACTGGTGTTCCGTGGCATTCAAGGCTTTATGGGTGGCGGCATGATTCCGACTTCCATGACAGCGTTGTACTTGCTTTTCCCAGAAGCAAAACGCTCATTGCCTTTGGTCATGTTTGGCATGATCAGTACTTTAGGTCCAGCGATTGGCCCAACCATTGGTGGTTGGCTTACCAATAATTTCTCATGGCACTGGATGTTCCTGATTAATATTATTCCGGGCATTATCATTGCCACAGTCATTTACTCAGGTCCAAATATCGACCGTGCCAATTATTCACTCATCAAAAGCATGGACTGGCTCAGTCTGGTGGGTATGGCGATGTTTTTGGGTGGGCTTGAATATTTCCTCGATGAAGGCGCACGACATGACTGGCTTGCCGACACAGGCGTTCGTATTGCTTTTATGATCTGCCTAATAGGCGGCATGATTTTCTTCTCTAGAAGTTTTACCCAGCCTAAGCCTTTGCTCGATTTATCGGTATTTAAAAATAAAAACTTTACTTTGAGTGCTATTACAACGTTTGTGATTGGCATGGCGCTGTATGGCTTGGGTTACATGATTCCTGTGTTTCTTGGGCAAGTCCGTGAAATGAATAGTAGCCAGATTGGTCACGTCATGATGGTGACAGGCATTGTCATGTTCTGCTTTGCACCGTTTCTTGCGTGGCTTATTCCTAACTTCGATACCCGCAAAACCGTATTTGTTGGAATGGTTCTGGCTGGTTTTGGTGTATGGCTCAATTCGCACCTCAGCATTCATAGCGATTATGACTTTATGTTTTGGCCGCAAATTTACCGCGGTATTGGTCTTATGATTTGCCTGATTGTGGTGTCACATTTGGCGATGAGCACCTTGCCACTGAGTAAAGTAGCCGATGCGAGCGGTATTTATAACCTCATGCGGAATATTGGCGGCGCGGTTGGACTGGCGCTCATTAACTCATCGTTAGACTGGCTAACAGCCATGCACGTCACTCAAATTAATCAGTCGATGACACCGCAAAACTGGATATTTACAGAACGACTCGACCAGCTTACGGCGCAATATCAGGAAGTCGGCGCAAATGCTCAGCAAATCGCGCTCAGTGTGATTTACCGCGACATTCACTTTCAAGCATTAACATCGAGTTTCAACGATTTATTACGCATGCTCGCAATCATCATGTTTGTGACCGCCTTTTTAACCATCTTTATGGATAGGGGGAAGAAAATGAATATGTAAGGTTTTAGCAGTAGAGGGCAGCTTTTAAAGAATGAAAACAATAGGGCATATCAAAACGTATCCCTTCATAGAAAAAGAACACTTATACGAGTTTCTAATATTGCCGTACGAGCGAGTGGAACTCACAGATCTGAATGTGGGAGATTAAAGTATTATGATTAATACAACATATAAACTGATTTCAAAATTGAACCTGAAAAATGCAACTTATGGGCAATATTTTGAAAAAGAGCAAATTGATACTGATCGACTAAAAGTGATGTATTCCATTTACGAACAGTATTATGAAAATACCAGATTTTCTATTTTTGTAGATGATTTTGAAAATAAAAGCGGTGCGATTTTAATTTTTGACTCTGAAACAGACGAAATAGTCGGTTTCTCGACGGTTGTTGTGCAGCACTTTTATTTAAACGGTAAAGACTACACCGTACTCTTTAGCGGTGATACGGTTATTTTGAAGAATTTCTGGGGCACGCGTAGTTTACAAAGCACTATGCTTAAACTCATGATTAAGCTCCGAATCAAATATCCTTTTAACGAACTTTATTGGCTCCTTATTTCTAAAGGCTATAAGACCTATCTCTTACTAGCCAATAATTACTATGTGTATTACCCAAACATTAAAGATGAAAACCAACATCTTTCGGAAGTGGTTGAGCACTACTGTGAAAAATTCTTTGGTGAATATTATGACCGTGAAGCAGGCTTGCTTAACTTTGGTGATGACTATCAGCCACTAAAAGGCGAAGTCGCACCGATTACTGCAGAAATGAGAGAAAAGAACCCAAATATTCATTTCTTTGAACAGAAAAATCCAACTTGGAAAGCCGGTACAGAACTGCCGTGTATTGGCCGTCTTGGTTGGAAAGATATAGCCCGTTTTCCTGTGAAGCTCATGACGAAGCCGACCAGTAAAGGTAAATGTGAAGCAGCGCGTATAACTCATAAAACAAAACGTAGAGAGGCCATCCAATGAAAACTAATGAATGGCTAACGCTTGGCTCGCATCTTATTTTAAAAAAATGGTGTGATGCATCTGACCGTAATTTTCAAAAGCAGTTTAATGCTTTAGAGACCACGCAACGTCAAATTTTGCATTCGATTTTACAGACCTCGACTTTTGCCAAAGATAAAAAAGTTCAAAACTATGAGCAGTTTGTAAAAGCCTTTCCTGCGACTCGCTATAGCGCATGGCGAGAAGACATTCAGCGTTACCGTGAACAAAAGCTTTCACTATCTAGCAGCAAGCTGGTTCGTTTCCAGCCGACCAGTGGTTCGAGTGAACAAATCAAGTTTATTCCATACACCAAGCTGTTTTTAGATGAACTTGACCATGCAATTGCGCCGTGGATGGCAAGTTTATACCGTAAATGCCCAGGGCTTAGTTCGGGTACACATTACTGGTCGGTGTCATGGTTGCCAGAAAGTCAGCGTGAAGTTTTAAAAGACAAAAACTTAAATGATGACAGTGCGCTACTTGGCGTAGGTAAACGTATATTGTCTAAGTTCACCCAAGCTGTTCCAAGTAACGTTGCCTTTGCAGCCAACGCGGACGATGCACTGTTTGCCACCATTTGTTATTTGGTCGCAAACCGGAACTTAGCCATGATTTCGGTGTGGAGCCCAACGTTTGCGCTGCAATTGCTTGAGCGTTTGGAGTCACTGCAAAAAGATGTGGTTGAAGTTTTACAAAGTGGTAAATGGGGCAACCGTCAGGCTTCATTAAAAGAAGTCACTGCACCGCATAGCCCTGAAAGTGCTCAAGCCTTAATTGCAAGTTCAAACGGCGAACAGATTGACTTTAAAAAGCTCTGGCCAAAGTTAAGTCTGGTGTCGAGTTGGGATACCGCAGGTTCAAAAGCTTGGGCCGAAAAATTAAAAGAGAAATTACCCAGTGTTCAGTTTGAAGGTAAAGGCTTATGGGCGACCGAAGGTGTAGTGACCATTCCCTATAACGACCAATATCCACTCGCATACCAAAGCCACTTCTATGAATTTGAATATTTAGAAGGTGAAAAACAAGGTCAAATCGTTCCTTCATGGCAACTTAAACAAGGTGACGTGGTCAGCCCACTGATTACTTCGGGTAATGGCTTACTGCGTTACTGTCTGGATGATTGCTTAAAAGTGACTGGCTTTATAGAGCAAATTCCGTGTTTTGAGTTCCAAGGCCGCCGTTTTGGGGTAGATCTGGTCGGTGAAAAGTTAGCACCTGAAACCGCCCAACAGTTGTTGTCTCAATTAAATGAAACGGAATCGAAAGCGATTTCCTTACTGGCGATTGATACCCAACAACAAGTGAAACCATTTTATTGCGTGCTTTTTGAAGGTGAAATTCATCACAGCATTAACAATGAATATATCGACAGTATCTTACGTCAAAACTTCCACTATGAACTTGCACGAAACTTGGGGCAGCTCGACCAGCCTCAAATTCGCCAAGCCAATAATGGCTGGAATGCCTACAAAAAACTGGTCATGTTTGATGGCATTATCGAAGGCAATATCAAACCTGAGCCACTTAAGAAAGTCACCCTCAATAGTTTGGAACAACTATGAAAGGGATGAAGCACTTTAATACTCGTTTTTTAACACTTCGACACGCCTTGTATTTAGGCGTGTTAGTTGTGTCGAATACACATGCTATGACTTTAGACGAGGCGTTGTCTGCCAGTTTAAAACATGAAAGTCAGCTTGAAGTCAGCCGTTTAAGCGTGAACCAATCTACCGCTATGCTTGAACAGGCCAAACAGCGCGATGGACTCAAAGTCAATTTAGTCGGTCAACTTGACTATGAAAGAATAGATACACCGCCAAAAGTCATGTTTCCAACTGAAGGAAACCGTAAAGGACGAAGTTTGCAGTTACAGGCAGATTATCCGATTTATACCTCTGGGCGGCATCGCTTGGGTGTAGATATTGCCGAAAGTCAGCTTTCTGCCCAACACCAAGGTTTGTCAGATCAACGGTCGGAAACTATTTTAAATACCGTGATGGTCTATACCGACGTATTAAAAAAGAAAGCCATTTTAGAACTTAGACAAAAGACCATGGCGAACCTGCAACGGTCTTTATATGAGTCAAAGCGCCGTTTTGACGTGGGTATGATTACCCGTGCAGACTTGGCTCAGGTTTTGGCGCAAGTCGCCCAAGGCCAAGCCGATATTACACAGGCGCAGTCTAACCTGACTGTAAGTGAAGCACAGTTTTACCAAGTGACAGGTACAACACCAGACAACCTTGTTGCAATAAAACAACTACCGGCTATACCGAATGAACTAGATGAGATTTTGGCGCAAACCAAAAACCATCCGGCGTTAATGCGGGCTAAATATGAAAAGCAAGCCGCAGAGAAACAATATGCCTTAACTAAACGGGAGCTTTGGCCAACGGTTATGCTGACCAGCCGTGCCGGAAAGCAAGATGAAGCGAGTTATATTGGTTCTGAAAGTAATAACTATATGGTCGGATTACAGCTCAATGTACCGCTCTATGACGATGGTTTAAATCGCGCCAATGTTAAAAAAGCGCAGGCCGATATCGATTTGGCTCATCAGAAAATACGAAGCCTTGAACTGGACTTAAATAAACGTACCCGTACCACTTATGCGCAGCTTCAAACCATCCGACAAAATAAAGATGCACTTGCAAATGCCATAGAGGCAGCGTCTATTGCCTTTGTCTATACACGTAAAGAGTTTGATGTTGGCACCAAAACCACTTTTGATTTGCTCAATACCGAACAGAAGCTACTCGATGCACAAACTCAAAAAACCGTAAATGACCAAGACGAAGTAGTGTTTGTCTATCAACTACTCGACCAAATGGGACGTTTAAATAGTTTGGTTCCTACACAGACCGCACAACAGGTGAATAATGAATAAAACAAATACACCACTGGCAGAAAATACCCTCATTACCCGTGAAGCGACTTTGGCAGATGATCAGGCTTTACGAGAGTTAATAGCTGTGCCGATGACCACTAAAGGCATACAAATTAGCTTTCAGCGTGAACCGAGTTATTTTAGAGCGTCTGACATTGTCTATCGGCATAAACTGCATGTGGTGATTGAAGATACCGAAAGCCAAAAGAAACTCGCTTGTTATAGCAATGGCTATCGTCCTTGTTATGTCGACCGAAACATACAAAACTTACGATACGCTGGAGACTTACGGGTAGATCATAGTTATCGGGGTAAATCACTGGTGAAGGTATTAGCCAAGCATGTAAAACAGACCATGCATGCACCCAACTTTAGTCAAATGATTATTTTTGATGATAACCATGCCGCACGCGCCGCTATACAAACGGGTAAAACGGGAATGCCCGATTATTATGATGAAGGACTTATAGAGACACTGAGCCTGACGAGTACAGGTGCAAAACGAAAAATCACGGCTTTTCTCAAGCAGACTTCTAGACAGAGTAATGTTCAAGAGATTCAGAGTTGTATAGCCGAAGCTAAACATGTGGAAGCCATGAATCAGTTTATTCGCGACATGGCAGAACACTATAACTTTATACCTGCCTATGACTTTGAAGAACTTGCTCAAGGTCATCAGTATTTTTCAGGAATAAAACTCTCAGACTTTTCACTTTACTTTAAGGGCGAAAAACTGGTGGGTATGTTTGGACTATGGGATCAGCATAGTATTAAACAAACCAAAATTCTAAATTATAGCTCGGCCATAGCTGTGCTTAGACCCATTTATAACTTTTTGAGGCCAATGACCAAAGGCATGCGTTTGCCTAAACTTGGCGACTCTATTCAGTATCATGTATTGCATACGCTTATGTGCCATCCCGAAGATTTGGCTTTGCATCATAAAATGCTCGAAGATGCCTATAATAAGTCAAAACAGCAGGGTATTGGCGTGGTGAGCTTTACGCTTTCCCATAAAGACCCGCGTTATCAGTTAAACCAGTTTTATAAAGGTGAGCGTTTAACGGGTATGCATGGCTTTATTAGTTTTGAAGGCGACCCACGTCCAAATTTTGATAAAAACCTGATTCCATATTTAGAGGTTGGGCGTATTTAATTTAAAGCCTGAGGTGATACTTTGAATGAAGCCCACGAAAGTGGGTTTTGTCATTTTTAACATGAACAATGAGGCTGATAATTAGTTGATAAAAATAAATATAGCAAGAACTTATAATATAATTATTTAATTTTTAATGGAAAAATATTTGGATTTTTACGAGTGCTTAGTCACTAAACCTACATATAGGGCAACTACTATACAAATCAAAATTTAAGAACATGGTAGTTAAGTGATGAAAAAAAGTTTATTGGGCGGCCTTATTCTGTCTTTGTGTACGACTCAAGCTTTTGCATTAAATATTTTATTGGTTAATGATGACGGTCTAACCAGCAATATCAAAGCACTCTATGATGAATTAAAAGCAAATGGTCATAACGTGCTTGTGTCTGTACCTTGTTCACCACAAAGTGGTCGTGGTGGTGCAATTGTCATGTACAGCTCAACAACGATTAACGCAGATAATGATAAGCAAATTACGGCTGAAAACGGTTGTCACAATGGTGCAGCACCGATTGGCGCACCTGCGGCTGGAACCTTTACCAAAGCGGGCTATACCAATGGCGACTGGAATTACACGCATGGTACGCCAGTCATGGCAACCGTTTATGGACTAGACGTGGTTGCGCCAAAGCATTGGGGTAAAGCACCAGACTTAGTTTTATCTGGCCCAAATGAAGGCCAAAATGTCGGAAAAGTCGTTGTGCACTCTGGCACGATTGGCAATGTACAGTTTTCAGCAGGCCGTGGCATTCCATCTATTGCATTAAGCGCCGATACCAACACGGTAGATGACAAAACTTTAAATAACCCTAACTCTGCGATTGTGGCAAAGCAAACCGTAGTGTTATTAAAAGAATTACAAGCTAAGGCAGGCAAGGGCCAGTTGTTGCCAAAAGGCATTACCCTCAATGTGAATTTCCCTAAAAATTTAACAACGAGCACGCCGTTTGCATTTTCAAAAATTGGGACGTATGACTTATATAAATTGAAGTTCCAAGTGACCAAAGATAGTAAAGGCAACAACCAATTTGGTTTAGGAATAGACGCGGCACCATCGGCGCCAACTGCCGCTCAAATGTCGGATGAAAGTGCTGTAATGCAAAGCAAAATTGCTGTGACTGCCATGCAAGTTGCTTATGACCAACGACCAGCAGGTCAAGAATGGCTTAAAATCCGTTTAAAAAGCTTATTTAACAAGTAAGGAGAAAGACCATGAAACGTTGTTTGTTGGTTTTACTCCTTGGGCTTGGATTGGCGGCTTGTAATGACAATGATCATGATGACCAAGTCTCGACTGAAAAACCTGCACTAGCACCGAGTTTAGACGTCGGCACTTATATTATTAGTACCGAAACTGAAGAAGAGTTACCTATAGCGGGTAAATACTATTCTGGCGCAGATGGGACTAAATTATTGGTTTTAGATGATGACGAAAACCGTGCCAAAATTGTGATGAGCTATGACGCAAAAGCCAAAGCTTGGCGAAGCAACCAATCTAATCAAGCGATGACAGTTGAATTAGCACATTATGAAAAAATTGCTGATCAAAAACTTTTGCTTAATCAATTGGTCGGCACCTACGATTTATCGTTTCCAGATGGAACGACGGTAAATGCCGAGGTGAATGCACAAGGTAAAATTGTCTCGAAAGATCCGAATTGTGTGTTTACGGGTGTGATTACTGAAAGTGCATTAGCCAATACCGCAAATTATCAACTTACCGATAATAAGTGTGATGCATTAAAAAATAACTCGAAAGGTTATGTTGTGGTAGATGAAGACTTAGAGCCTATGAGTTTTAGACTTATATCTGACACGGTTGCATCAAAAGACATTTGGGCATTTGCACAATCTTAAAAGTAAAAAAGACAACGGATTCATTTCGTTGTCTTTTATTCCAACCTATCTTGCGCCGTTGAAACAGTTAACATGGTTTGAAGGTAATAATCTACACGTGACTGATTATTTTCTTTATGTGAATTATGCGCATTAAAGGCTGCATCATGAAGTTTTACGACTCGAGCGATCGGGTTCAAACCACAACGAATTAAATATTCTTCGCGTGTTTCATCTTCACGTTTAGTTAATGCATCTACTGCATCACGGACTTCTTTTCCAAATAAGCTTTCGATTTTGTCTAGGGTCAGAGGTGTGTCTTCAACGCTATCGTGGAGAAGGGCGGTAATAATATAGACCTCTGAAAATTGATGCTCGATTAATGAATTGACCACACCTTTAATATGGTAATCAAAGTAATCATGAGAACCATACTTTTGGCCTTGATGAGACTCTTTTGACAATTTCTCTGCTAATTCAACTTTATTTTGAGTCATTTTTTGCTCTTATTACTTTAAAGATATAACGCAGCCTAATGGGTGAGATTGGTGGTTTAAATCATAATTTTATACTGAATACTTAAGTTAGGCATAAGAGTAATTACTCATTTTTGTTTATTCATTCTTGCTTAATAAGAACAAAACCCGACCTTAGATTTTTTCAACTTTAAAATTTAACTTAATGATATAGAAGCAGATTGTAAATATTACTTAAGAATATCCTTAATTATGTAATTAAATGAAAAATAATAATTATTTAAATATTTTCTAGCCAATTTCACATTGACACTTCAAATATTGGAGATTACCATTTGCGGGCTGGCCTACATTGCCAGTCGGTTTTAGCAGACCGTTTATTCTTTCGTTCTGCCACCATAAATCTTATGCTCTGGCAGAACTCCATATATAAGGAGTTGGCTTTGCGCATCCATCATTTCTTGGCAACGCTTGCCAAAAGCTATAACAACACAGCTTAAAACATTTAACGCAGCTTGATCGCCGTAAGGCTTTTTCAGGCTTTAGCTCGTTATTACTTAAAACTTTCATCAACAACTAAAACTTGAGATGTGCTAGGCACAGTCTTTATGGCTTTGCTATGCCTTTTTTTCACCTTTAGAAAAAGTGGAAGGCTTTTATATCTCATTTATATACAACAAAAATTTAATTTATAACGGTAAAAATATGCCAAATTTAGTTCTCCCAACACGTGCATTAAAAGTCGTAAATAAATCAATTGAGCTGTTCCATTACAACGGGTTTCATATCGTGGGCGTCGACAGGCTTGTGAAAGAGTCTGAAATACCAAAAATGACGTTTTATAACTACTTTCAATCTAAAGAACGCTTTATTGAAATCTGCTTGATTGTGCAAAAAGAACGACTCCAAGAAAAAGTAGTCACTATGCTCGAATACGACCACGACACAAGCGCAGCCGATAAACTCAAAAAGCTCTATAACTTACACGCAGACATAGATGGGCTGTATTACCTGTTATTTAAAGCCATTTTTGAAACGAAAAATAACTATCCAAACGCCTATACAACCGCCGTGAGATATAGAACATGGCTTACCAACGAAATATATAGCCAGCTTAGAGCACTTAACTCCGATGCTTCTTTTACCGATGCCAAATTATTTTTATATATGATCGAAGGCGCCGTTATTCAGCGTTTAAGCTCAGATGAAGTTGATGAGAGAGTTTTGGAGGTGTTTTTGAGGGGGATGGGGTAATTAAGATTTAAGTTGTAGAGCAGCTTTTAGATATTTTTTCATATAAAATAAAGCCATATAACTTTTAGTACACTTAAAATTTTGGATTAACTTTTATGTCTTTGCTGTATACCCTTGATGCGGTTGATACTATTACGCAGAATTTAGTATCTTTTGAGGTTTATGAGTCTGATAGTGGTTACCATATATTGCCATTATCTCCAGATTGTAAAAAAGGTGAGCATTTATGCCATCCATCGGTTAGAAGTTTCAATGATATAAAAAGAGAAATATTAATAGTATTTCAAGCAAGAATTATAGAATAAGATTGAAAGTCAAAATATTAATTTAGCTTACACGGATACTTCAACACCATCCGTGTAAGGAAATTAGTTTAGGTTAAATGAATTGGTGATTATGAAGAAGGCTTATCGCTATTGTTAAAGGATTCCATAAATAAGGCAGCTTCAATAGGTTTACTAGCCCCTTTAAGTTATTGGTGTGAGGTCAACCATAAATTAGTACAAGATTATTACTAAGTTCATTGGCCACAATGAAAAAATAGTTACATTCACTTTTAAAATCTATAGAATAAATATAAATCATTATTTTTTTATAGAAATATTAAATGTTAAAGATTCATGTAATAGATGCTGCTCATGGTGATTGTATTCTACTGGATTTTGAGCATACGAAAATATTAATTGACTGTGGGCCTCTCAAACCATTTCTTACTCGAAGAAATGTTCATAATAATTTAAAAAATCTTATCGGTTCAGAGCAAAAGATTGATTTAGCAATAGTGACCCATAATGATGATGATCACATTGGCGGGTTCGAATCATTAATTGATGAAGGTGTTAAGTTAGAAGCGATTCTTTTTAATAGTCTTCAAGATATCCCTGATATTATAAAAAATTCACAAAAACAAATTTCATATAACCAAGATAATGCTCTTAAGCAAAGATTATTGGCAGAACGAGGAATTGAAACTCTATGTTTAACAAGAGATTCTGGTCCATTAATAATTAATGATATTACGTTAACTGCGCTAACGCCAACGGCTGAAGCTCTAGAATGCATGCTAAATGATGCCAATGTTCAAAAAGAAAGAGAAGAAAAAAAGAGAAGGCAAAAACAGATCTCAAGTTCGAAGACTGAAGAAATAAAGCCTGAGGAGGCTTTACAAAAAATTCAATCTGGTCAAGATGTTTTCGTAAAAGACCCATCTATTACTAATAAATCAAGTATAGGATTAGTCATTCAATGCGGATCTTTCTCTGGACTTTTTTTAGGCGATGCTCATGCTGAAGATGTGATTGAAGGGTTGAATATTTTAGGTTTTAATAATCATCAATTCAATGTGGTAAAAATATCTCATCATGGAAGTGAACGAAATACAAATATTGAATCATTAAGTCTTTGGGGAAAGACTGACTATATATTGTGTGCAAACAATGAAAAGCATTATCACCCTAATAATATGACATTAGCTAGAATACTAAGTTTAGATAACACCCCAACTATTCATTTAAGCTCAGATAATCCTAGTCTATTGGAAAAAATTAATGATTTTAAAAAACTAGGTTTTAGTATTAACGAATCATATCCGACTAATGGCGTGAATACACTTTACTATGAATACAAATAATCTAATACAAGTTCACACACTGACAGATAACTCCAGTGGATATTTTTTTAAGTCATTTGATGATGAGAAGTCTTTTGTTATTACATCTAAACATAGCATTTGTGACCAAAAAAAAAGCTGTGACTTATACCAGAGAAAAGTGGATAGATGTTGCAGAGCCTGTCCTAAAGAATTTGATATAAAAGATATTAAATTATTAAAAAACAATGATAAGGCTACTCTTCAAATAGAAAAAATCTATTATGAGAAAACAAAAGATTTAGTAATTGTACAGGTTAATGAAACTGCTACCAATAAACTAATAATTAATGAAAAAAGCTGTAGCGATCTCTATGTAGCTTCTGGATTTAATAGCTTAGAATCAGGGGTGACCAACTTAATATTGGATACTCCTAGAAGCATTGATACGCTTATATTTTATAATTCACATTCAAATCCAACCCCGAACCTGATAGAAAAAGAGAGAAACTTTCAGGGAATTTCAGGTTCAGTAGTTTTTACACATCATGAAAAGTACCCGACAGCAAAGGCACTGATCATCCATAATGAAAGTCATAACGATTTTGGAGCTGAAAGTCTCGATACACTAAATTTCACTGAAATCAATAATTTTTTTGAATGCAAAGTGTTTGATCAAAGGCTTTATATTCCAGAAGTTCAGATGATCAAAGAAATTAGTCAACAGAGCTTAGACCAAGTACTTAAAACAATTGAGGATTTTGAATTAACTAGACCTGCATTACATAATGAATTTGAAGAAAAATTAAACACAGGCAGATTTATCCAAATTACAGGTTTGTCAGGTACAGGTAAATCAGTTCTCCTCAGACAAATCACAGAGTCAAAAGCTAATGGCTTACCATTTTTATTTATTAAATCAGATCAACTTGCTGGAAGTAATAATTGGTTAGAATATCTATCTAGAGTTGGATTACCGAGTTTCTCAATTTCAGAATGGCTAATAAGTTTAGAAGCTGTTGGAGGGGTGCCTATTGTATTTATTGATGGTATAGACCGAGTAAGCGAAAACAGTAAACCCATTATTGAAGATTTAATTCGTACAATTATCAATGCACCTGATTTAGACAACTGGAAAATTGTTACAACTTTAAGAGACACTGGGCTTGAACCGTTAAAAATATGGATTGGTGCTCTTTTAAAGAATACTATTATCCAAACTGTCAACGTTGAACTTTTAAATGATGATGAATGTCTAGCATTAGCTCAACAAATCCCAAGTATTCAGAAGCTTTTATTCAGTGATAATAAAGTCAAAGAGATTATTAGACGTCCATTTTTTACGAAAGTCTTAACTAACTTAAAAGCCAATGATTTTGAACCTGAGTCAGAATTAGAACTAATTCATGCCTGGTGGGAACGAGGTGGATTCGATGAAACTGGTCAATCTACTTACAATCGACAAGATTTTTTAAAAAGGCTTGCCGAACTTAAATCTCAAAATCTTAGCAATAGTGTCAAACGTAGAGAGATTCAGCCTATCGATGCTTTAGATAGCTTGGTTGTTGATGGAATCATTCATGTAAATTCTAAAAGTTCTACCGTTGATTTTACACATGACATATTTTTTGAATGGTCGCTACTTTATGTTCTGCTTGAAGAACAAGAAGAATGGCTAAATAAAATAGAAAGCTTTGGACAACCTCCTTATATAAGTAGGGTTGTAGAACTGCTTGCTCAACGAGAATTTATTGATGATCAGTGGATTAGTCATTTAGAAAACCCAAAATTTAAAGAGCTAAGATCACAATGGTTAAGAGCATGGGTAATTGGACCAATAGGACATTCTAAGTTCATTGAGTTGAGTAGTGGATATACACAAACTTTGCGGAAAAAGGATTTCGATCTTTTTAATAAGTTATTAACATGGTTTCAAGCAGAGAAAACCAAGGCAAATCCAATATTCTTGCAACAGCCTGATAAATTACAATTAGCGATTCAACATCCCTGGCCATCTGATGCATTCTTATGGCGAACACTTTTAGAATATGTTTTTAAATTAATACCAAATACTCCACATCGATTATATCCACAAATTTTAAAAATTTTTGAGGTTTGGCAATATGTAGGTATTCATGTACCTTCAAATCAAATGTCTAAAATGATTTTGGATGTATCAATCGACTGGCTTTTAGAAATTTCTCAAAAAGAGAGAATTAAGGATTGGGGCCAAATAGTTAACTTAAAAGATTTTAAGTTTAGTCTAATTAATCTAATTTTGGTTTCAATACAATCAAATCCAACTTATACGAAAAGATATTTAAATTTTTTACTGTTGGAAAATGAAGTATCTAGAGAAATTTATACACATATAGTAGGTGCTTCCTCTGTTATTTCACAACATTATCCACAATTACTTGCTGATCTTACGTTAAAATTTTTATTAGATGAACTACCTAAAGAATATATAGAACGTGAGGAAAGGAAACAACAAAAAAACCATCAATATTTTCAGGAGTTATTAGCTAAACCTGAAGAAGAAAGAACCAAAGAAGAACAATTAAAGATTGATCGTCGTGCTTTATTTTTTCATCAAGCACCATATCAACAGATTCAGAGTCGTGATTGGGAAAATTTATCAATTAAATATGAGTCTAGACACTTTTATCCTAGCTCACCTTTAAAGGAACCGTTTTTTTCATTATTGACTTATTCCGAAGAAACGGGATTTCAGATTATACGTGATTTGTCTAATCATGCTATTGAATCATGGAAACAACTATGTGAAATTTCTGAACAAGTACCTATACCAACTATTATTGAATTTCCTTGGGGAGTGCAAGAATTTTGGGGAAATGAAAAGCAATATATCTGGAAAAAACCTGTTTGGATAAATAATGCGATTTCATCGGCCTATATGGTGTTAGAAAATTGGTGCTTTGAACAACTAGAGCAAGGGCGAGATTTTGATGAACTCATTCAAAAAATTACTTTAGGGCATGAATCAGTAGCAATTCTTGGTGTAGTAAGTGTTTTAGCCCTAAATAAGCAAGTTGTTTCTAATTCTATATTTCCAGTTGTCACTAATTTTAAAATTTTAGAGTTAGATAAGTATCGTTTCCAGCAAGACTTACAGGAACCTAGTACAACTTTAATTTCTCTTCAAGGTGAATCAAAATATCAAAAAGATATTAACGCTGTCAGACACAACTATAGTAGAGAGGGACATAAATCAAGTTTAGAGTTTTTACTACGAAATTACTTTATCAGCCTTGAATTTCGTGAACTAACAAAAGATAAGTTATCTAATTTCAAAGCTGATCTTGCCTTTAATTTCGACCATGAGAAGGTGAATGAAACAATAGTTAATTCTTTAGAACAGAGAGCTGATTATTATGCTGAATACGGTAATATTAAGAATTATTTTTATCAAGAACTCGAAAATCAAATTAGCTTTGTCTTTAATCATCCTTACTATCAAGAACCAAGTAACTCTAAAGAATATAAAGAACAAATTAATTTTTTAATGTACTCTCAAATTGCTTATTGGGCTGAAAAATCATTAGAAGCTCAGGAAATTCAAAATAATTACACTTTAGATTCAGTTATTGAGTTATACAAAGATTTAGAAGAAATGGATTTATTTCACGATGCTTGTGATATTTATGACGATTCTTCTACATATAAAAGAATGAAACAAAGTGCTTTTAGTGCATTAGCTAGCATGATCTTAGTCTTTAGAGTAGATCGTAATGAAGGTGATCTAGAATTAGCTCGTGATATTTTAAGCCAAGTAGTACAGTTACCATACAGTTCTTATGAGATAGATTGTCCACAAGCATCCCTTGTTTCTCATCCAAAGAAATTTCTAGCACAGGCTTTAGTGAGTGAAATTATTCATGGCACTATAAATAATTCAACTTTGAGTAATCTTTTAAATATTGTAGCGAGCCCATCTCATGAAATTTCAATAGTGGCCTTAAAAGAATGCCTTAAATTATTAGATATACAACCTAAATTGACTTGGTCTGCAATTTATTTTGCATTTGCTCTATGTAAAGATTATTTAAAATATCGAATCTATCGATTAGATGAATATCCAGAAGCACAACAGGAGTTAAAACAAGTAAATGAACATCTAAACAACTATTTTAAATCTGAAGATGACTGGTGTTCATTACCTATACCAGATGCCCCTTGGAGAAAAGATAATAAAAATGGATCAAGATGGATAGAAACAAATAATTGGGACAATGAGTTTTCAGGAAAAATTGTTAAATTACTGCCTGAAAAATTACTTTATAATACCACTCAAACCTATATTCTGGATTTTTTAGAAAGTTGCTTAGAATGGACTATAGAAAAACAAGAACCTTCTTGGCTCGAAGAGAATCAGAGGTTTAATGACAAAGATATTATTTATGAATGGAATTGTAGCATATCCAGCGCTTTAGCAAGAGTTGTTGGAATATTTCCTACAGAAGAAATTAAATCACAATTTCTTATGCCAATTCTTAATCTTAAAACAGATGTTTGTTGGGAATTGCTTTACCCATTCATTGAAGATTATATTTGTCGTTATATTTATGATGCCCAATATATACCAGTAAATGCATTGGAAATTTTAGAGTTATGCCTAAATCGGGTTTTAAATGCTAAAAGCTTCGATAAAAATAGTTATAGAGCTGGAGAACTCTTTGGATTTTATCTACCTAAGATAGCTAAATCACTTATGTTTGTATCAATAGATCAAAATGCACCATTAGCCAGTAGGTTTGTGAATGGTGATTGGTCTGAAATTGATATAATCTTACCTTTAGTTGATAAGTATGTCCGAACAGGAGGTTGGATCGAATATATTATTCAATTGTTCTTAAAATTGTGTGAACGATCAATTCAAAATTATCCATCAAATATTTATGCTGACCAAATCTTAGAACTAATATTATTAGATGAGCAATTGAATTGGAATGAGCAAGTATATCAAAGGATATCTAGCCTTATCCAAATTTTTATAGACAAGGAACAATCTATGCCAATAGAGTTGCGACGAAAATTCTTAAAAATTATTGATTGGTTAGTAGATCATGGTGATCGCGGAAGTGCAGCACTTCAGCAAAGCAAATTTTTTCAAAATGTGAAGAGCTCCTGAGCTATATAGATGCAGAAGTTTATACAGCTTCTAATTTTTATTTAAAACACTTATCTAATTGCATATACTATGAATAATGAGAACTTAATTAAAGTTATAAGCCCTGAAGAAGCAAAATCTACAGGGTATCTTTTTTTATCTTCTGATGAGAAAAAAACATTCGTTATCACATCTAAACATAGCATTTGTGATCAAAAAGCCATGTGTGAACCGTATAAAAATAAAGTAGATGACTGTTGTAGAATCTGTCCCAAAGAATTCACTGTAGAAAAGATCCATTTATTCAAGGAGAAAACCCAAGATAAACTAAGTATTATTAAAGTATTTTATGATAAAAATAAAGACCTTACAATTATTGAGGTAAATGAAAAGGCTGATGATAAACTAATCATTAATGAGGAAATTTATACCGACTCTTATACTGCAAGAGGTTTTAACGAAAAGGATAATGATTGGGTTAATTTGGATCTAGATAAACCTAAACATTTCGGATCTATGATTTACTATCGCCATTCAAATTCAAGTCCTAATTTAGTGGAGAAAAAAGATAATTTTAAAGGAATCTCAGGTTCGGTTGTTTTCACTTATCATCAAAATAGCTCTCAACAAATTGCAAAAGCACTCATTATTCATAATGAAAGCCATAATGATTTTGGTGCAGAGAATCTTGAAAAACTAAACTTCGATTTAATCAATAATTTTTTTGAATGTTATGTGTTTCATAAGAAAAAAGATATAGAACTAGCTGAAATAAGACTTCTATTACAAATGAACCAAGAATGGTTATTAAATTCTTTCTCCCACAATAGAGCTGCAAAACACAGTTTTGGTCAACCTTTAGCTCCAAATGATCCAAATTTGACTAAATTGTTACCTAGAACAACTTTAATTGCTAATGTTCATAATGGTTTATATGAAAAGAATATCATTTTTATTTTAGGAAAAGAAGGTGTAGGTAAGTCATGGGTTGCCGCACAAACTTGGCTATCTCTAGAAGATAGACCCTTACATATTTTTCTGACTGCTCAAGATTTTATTCAATTTAGTAATAATGACTTGGAATTATTTTTAATCAAAAAGATTATTGAACAAACAAATGATAAAGAAAGCGAAATTTCCTTTAAAAAATGGTTAGATAGATTCAAACAGTGGGGAAATCATTCAGATGAAAATAAAATAAATCTCTTACTAACTATTGATGGGATAAACCAAAAACCTAATATAGATTGGTCTATTATTATTAATAAAATTTCACATTTATTTGAAGAAGATAAAGTAAAAATTTTAGTTACATCAAGAACCATCTTTTTTAATGAAAAAGTCAAAAGAAAAATTATAGATGATTATGGAACAGTAACAATAACAGATTGGACTGAAGAAGAAAGAAATGAAATTTTAATCTCAAAGGGAATTAACCCTAGTTTAATTACAAATTGTGTAGCGCATTCTTTATTGAATCCAAGATTATTAAATATTTCTCTAAGTTTATTTGAAAAACAAAAAATTCAGAAAATTGATGAATTGGACATCAATAGAATATTATTAGAACACATTAGACAAATGGAATCAGAGAATTATGAAAATATATCATATTCTGAATTTTTACTAAGTCTTCAAGATCATGCACAGAAAATTATAAATAGACTAGTCAATGATGAAAGAGATGACTTGAATTACTTTAAAGGAAATCTAAATGCTGTTGCTGAAGGTCGTTTTTTTGAAGTCGTCGAAGATGATCTTAATTCATATAAATTAAGAGATGAAGGTTTAAGTTTTTCATTAGGATTAGAAATCGTTCTACAGTTAAATAGAATGAAGCGAAATGAAAAAAATCTCGATGATGGTTTAGCTAAAGTTATTGAACCGATAAATGCATTAGATAAAACTTCAGATATTATTCTCTCTAGTCTTACAATATTGATTTTTGAATCTAATTATTATTCTAAAGAGGTTCTTTCTGCATTAGTTTCATGTTTTGTTTCTCTGCAAAACACTAATGAAGCACACCTTGGTTATTTTGCTACAATCGTTGAAAAGAAAATTTATGATTTTATCAATATTTTGGAAGAATTATGCCTAGAGGGAGGAAATCAACCAAATTTCAATTGGGTTAAAACCTCAATTACCTGTATTCCTTATACCTCATCATCTTGGCCATACATTGAAGAAAAAATTAAAAAATGGCTAACTTATTATTCTTTATCGCCAGAAAAGAAACTTTCATATTTTTCAAAAGAAGATGATAAAGACCGTTTAATTGCAATTGAGAAAAATGAGTTAGAAATTTCAGAAAAATTAAAAAAATTGTCAATAAATGAAAAAAAATTAATGACCCAATTGACTGAAAATACAAAAGATATTGATACATTAATTATTACTTCATTCCATATTTTAGCAGGAAAGCCATTAGCCAATTTTACAACTGAGTTTGTAAAATGGAGCTTCAGTTGTAGTTTAAATTCAAGTTATAGGTCTCCACACACGGATTTTATTAGCTTAATTAGTTACAACCTTGTTGATTGGCAGAATACAAGGACACATTTATTAAATGAAGCAAAAATTTTGAACTCTTCAGACAGTTCAAATGTTGCACAATGGGCTTATATAAGAATACTTTATGCTACTGGCGCCTCGGATGATACAAAGTTTGCAGAAGAGCTTGCTGAGCAGCTTAGAACTGATGCTTACTCTGGCGGATGGAGAAGAATAGAAGAATATTGTGCTACAGATCCATGCGATCTTAATTCACTAGAACCAAAGAATATTATTAAAACAGCCAAAGCATGTGAAGAGCTTGATATTAATCAAATTTGGAATGATCGTCATCAGACTCAAGAAAGCATTTTCCTACATGATATTCAAACTGGTCTAGCACGCTTTAGACCACGAGAAGTTATATCAAAAATTAGAGAATTAATTACTAATATTTTATGCCGAACAAAATATCCTTTACGTTCTGGAATAATAAATATAAATAAATATAATCTTTTATTCACAAATAAACATGTCGATAAATTATTAGAATTTTGTAAAATTAATAAGGATTCAGAAATATTTGACGGGTTGACTGAAAATGATAAAAACTTTGTAAAACAATATTCAATTATGCAAATTATGCAATATATTAAGCCAATTCAACAAATTGAAATTTTAATGAATTTCAATGAAGAGGACAACGTTTTTATCGAACTTATTAAAATTATGGAATCTGTAAAGTTTCAAGAATTTGATCAAATTCTTGATAGAAAACTACAAGAACATCAATTTTTTAATTTACTTTATTACGCAAATACTAATGAAATAGATTTGACAGAAAAATATAAGAAAGTATTAAAGGAGAATTTAAATAATCATAATTCACTGATAAGAACAGAGGTGTTTAGAGCAGTAAGTATTTACGAAAATTTAGATTTATTAAATGATTTCATTAAGATTAATTTATCAGGTTTCGCTACAAATATTAAGGACCATGAGTTGTTTTATAGCTCATTATTATGGTTATTATCTGCAAAAAACAACCTAGTAGATGAAGATATTGCTGTAGCAAATATTAGTCTTAATATTTTTGGAAATGCTAGTGAATATCTTTCAACTATAGGATTGCGAAAAATAGCATTTGCTATTGACTCTATATTTAAAATTCTTATGAATACTGGAATTGATTTTCCAGATTTAGAAATTTCTAAAAACTTACCATGGAATAAAAATCTTATTTCATTATTTGAAATTGATAGAAGAATGGAAAATATTAAATTAAATCAACACTTAAATTTACTTGCGGAATCTGATGAAGATTTTGAGAAAAGACAAAATAATCAACATGAGCAATTTAAGAATTATCAAAGATATTTAAAGACAAAAGGCGCTGATCTTCTTTTGAATGGAATGTTACCGGAAGGGTTTGCAAGTATAATAAACTCAGCTCCTGAATTAAAAAATGAATGGTTTAATACTTTCTCTAATTTATCAGGTTCTCTTATAGCAAAGTTTTATAACTTTATTTTACTGCTTGCTTATACTTATTCTGAGCATGATGCTCAAAAGGCTCAATTACTTTGGGATAAAATAAAAAATAGTGACTCTTTTATGAATATAAGAATCGGGCAGGAGAAAATCCCACTAAAAGAAATGTCAATTTGGGGTAGTAAAAATCGCGATTTAGATTCATATCGATTTGAACTATTAGATAAGGCACTATCAGATCAACAAATATATAGTCATGTGTTGGCTGCAATTGTAAATAATAACCAGACTATTATTTATGATTATATTAATCAGAAAATCAATTGTATAGAGCCATTTCAAGTTGCTAGAGGAGTTTTAGTTGCAGGTTGTTTAGATGAAAACCCTTTATCTCAAGAGGTCTTTGATAATTTTAAAGATTATAGTGGGATAATTGGTGAAGCTTACAAAGCATCTTTATATATGTATGAAAGAAATATTTGGTCTAAATATTGGTTTCAAAAAATGGTATCTACAGAAAATAATGAAGAATTTTGGTGTTATATGATCTTATTTACAAAGATAGTGGATTTAAGATTTTATAGTTGGAAAGAGTCTTTAGAAAATGAAAATGTTATTTTACATAAATTTTATCAAAGTTTTGAAAAAGATATTAATAATCGGTGTAACAAATGGCAAAAAGAGAGAAGTAAAAAGTTTTTAGGTAATGAACTGCCAAACCCTATCTATATTTATTCATAAACATTGGTGTTCGAAAAGATTTTGAAACTAATTATGAATTTTTCTACCAAGTATGTACATAGTCTATTTAATCTGTTTACGGTTGAAATGTACAAATTCAATAATATTTCTAAATAAGGCTGGTGTTTTCTAAATTGGAGTATTTTTATTCATAATACCGAATACCGAATACCGAATACCGAATACCGAATACCGAATACCGAATACCGAATACCGAATACCGAATACCGAATACCGAATACCGAATACCGACTGTACAGTTATTTATTATAAAAGGCTTGTTTCAGGGTTGTTTGATATAAGGTATCTACAGAATAACCAATTTCTCACTTAATTTTTATATTCAAAGTATTTTCCTGAAATAAATCACTTTTAGTTTTCTAGATATTAGCAGGCACAGGATGTTTGGCATCTTGTATAAGTTCTAAGGTGTTTGGAATACTTTTACTATAGAGTAAGAGGTGGATCAGGAAATTTGAACAACACTTATAAGTGATATTTTGCTCCCCAAATGATGTTATAAACATCAATATATGGAGTATTTTATGGCACGTAGACCAAGAAGAAATCATTCAAATGATTTTAAAGCTAAGGTAGCACTTGCTGCGATTAAAGCAGAAAAAACACTTGCTGAATTGAGTGCTGAATTTGATGTTCATCAAAACCAAATTATCGACTGGAAAAATCAACTGATTTCAGCTTCCTCGCA
>NZ_JEXX01000035.1:0-21696 GCF_000582055.1 Acinetobacter sp. 766875
AAGAATACGATGATGTAAGGTACACCAACCTGACGAGAAAGAAGGATGTGTTCACGAGTTTGTGGCATTGGACCGTCAGTCGCAGCACATACAAGGATCGCGCCGTCCATCTGAGCAGCACCAGTGATCATGTTTTTAACGTAATCGGCGTGGCCCGGGCAGTCAACGTGTGCGTAGTGACGAATTGGAGAATCGTATTCTACGTGTGAAGTATTAATTGTAATACCACGTGCTTTTTCTTCAGGTGCTGAGTCGATTTGCGAGTAATCTTTCGCTTCACCGCCGTAAGTTTTTGCACAAATAGTTGCAATCGCAGCAGTTAAAGTTGTTTTACCATGGTCAACGTGACCGATTGTACCCACGTTTACGTGTGGTTTATTACGTTCAAACTTGGCTTTAGCCATGATGATCTTCCTCGTTTACGTCGAACCAACTACAAATGGCGCTGAACTAACTCAGCTTATCGACATATCGCCTAAAAAACAGACACCCAATACTTGAAAAGCAGACTATATAGCCTGCTTTCTGAAAACTTTGTGGAAATCCACTCAAACTTTAATATCTGGAGCTCTTATCGAGATTTGAACTCGAGACCTCTCCCTTACCAAGGGAGTGCTCTACCACTGAGCTATAAGAGCGACTATCCTTCGATGGAGCGGGAGACGAGGATCGAACTCGCGACATGCAGCTTGGAAGGCTGCCGCTCTACCAACTGAGCTACTCCCGCAACGTTGGTAATAACCACTTCATTCGAAGTTTAGGATGGTGGTGAGAGAAGGATTCGAACCTTCGAAGCTTTCGCAACAGAGTTACAGTCTGCCCCCTTTGGCCGCTCGGGAATCTCACCAATATCGCACTTATCTACAGTGCTGTTCTTTACTCATTCAACTTAACACTTTAAAATGGTGCCGGCACACGGATTCGAACTGTGGACCTACTGATTACAAGTCAGTTGCTCTACCAACTGAGCTATGCCGGCGTTTCTTAGTGTTTCGTACGTTTCGTATCGGAACGGTGTGCAGTTTAGCAAAACTTCCAAACGATGCAAGCGGTTTTTTTAAAAAAACCGCTAAAAACTCATAAAATCAATCCGTTTGATGATAATTCAACCGCTTTGATCACTGCGCGAGCTTTTATTTGGGTTTCATTCCACTCAGATTCTGGATTTGAGTCAGCAACAAGCCCTGCTCCAGCTTGCACATACACTTTTTTATCACGGATAACACAAGTACGGATTGCAATCGACATATCCATTTCACCATGCCAACCTAAATATCCCACTGCTCCACCAAAGACACCTCGTTTTACGGGCTCTACTTCATCAATAATTTCCATTGCGCGTATTTTTGGGGCACCGGATAAGGTTCCTGCCGGGAAGGTTGCCTTAAATACATCAAGTGCATCGATATCATCACGCACTTCACCTTGCACATTTGAAACAATATGCATGACATGTGAATAGCGCTCAATTACCATTTGATCTGTTACTTGGACCTTACCAATTTTTGATACACGCCCTACATCATTTCGACCAAGGTCAATCAGCATCAAATGTTCAGCAATCTCTTTTTCGTCAGAAAGCAAATCTTTTTCTAGTGCAATATCTTCTTCTTTAGTTTTACCGCGTGGTCTGGTTCCCGCTAACGGCCGAACCGTAGCAATACCATTTTCTAAACGAGACAAAATTTCTGGTGAAGAACCTACTATATGAAATGGTTTTTTATCAGTAATCGTTTGGCCTTGAACTAAAAATAGATAAGGTGAAGGATTTAGATGACGTAATGCACGGTAAACCTGTAAAGCTTCTCCATCAAATTCGGAAACCATGCGTTGCCCTGGAACAACCTGCATCACATCGCCAGCACGAATGTATTCTTTAACTTTTTCTACTGTCTCTAAAAATTTTGCTTTACCAGTGATCGATTCAAAATGTGGAGGTGTATGCGGCTTCGCTTGCAAACTAACTGGTGTTGCCAACAGTTGTTCTAATTGATCTAATTTTTGTTGAGCATCATTATAGGCGTTACTCTGCTCTGCATCCGCATGAACAATTAAAAATAACGTATCTTTAAGATTGTCAAAAACAATAACCGTCTTTGAAAGCATCAACCATAAATCTGGAAGCGTAATTGGATCGGCTGTAGGAACATTCTTTAAACGTGGCTCGATATAACGGACTGCGTCATAGCCCAAATAACCTACTAATCCGCCTGTAAAGCTTGGTAAATCTGGTAATAGATCGGCTGGGGGTACTTTAAATTGTTTTTGGAATTCACGAATGTATTGAAATGGATCTAGACAATCTTGTTGTGTGATTGATCCATCAGCATGCTGTATAGATAAAACACCAGCATTGCAGGAAAAAACTGTTGATTCACCCAATCCAATCATAGAATAGCGAGCCCAGTTCTCTCCACCTTCAACTGATTCAAACAAGTAAGCTTGTGTTTGATCTTTAAAGCGGGCAAAAACCGATAATGGAGTTTCAGTATCTGCCAATCGTTGACGATAGACTGGAATAGTATTGTAACCAGCAGTTTTAAGTTGCTCAAATTGCGCTAATGTTGTCATGAATCTTCTCTAATATGGTTTCGATTTAAAAGTGTGTTTTTCTAGATTCGAGTTAGACACGCCATCGAAAAACCATACGCTTATTCATTCTTATCTCCATTTTCTTCATTAGACAATTAACTCAGCAAGACTATCAACAACTTGCTGAGGTTGGCAATCATAGATATTTTCTCCATGATTATAGCCATAGCTAACCACAATACAATCAATTCCGGCACGGCGGGCAGCTTCAATATCATTACTTGAGTCACCAATCATTAAAGACTGTGAAGCAGATGTTTTTAGGCTTTCCATGCAATGTAATAATGGTAGTGGATGCGGTTTTCTTTCAGGTAAACTATCTCCTCCAAGCACAACTTGAAAATAAGGAGAAAGCTCTAAGGCATCCAACAGTCCCTGAGCAAGCTTGACGGGCTTATTGGTAACACATGCCATTTTTATATTCAAAGTTTGGCAATGTTTCAAAAATTCAGGTACACCTGGGTAAATTTGAGTATTTACACACAGCTCTGCACCATATATGTCTACAAACTTTTGCAATAAAACCTGATGTTGTTCAGCATCCAATTTTCCAAATATATGAAGCAGAACACTTTCACAAAGTTTTGAAGCCCCTTTGCCTACCCATTCCCGTATTTGTGCTTCTGTTACTAATGGCCAACTGAGTGATTGCAGACTTAAGTTCATAGACCGATATAAATCGGCAGCAGAATCAACCAAGGTTCCATCCAGATCAAATAAAATTAAATCGCGCTTACTTAGTTGTGCAACAGACATTTTCTTCTACTCAAAATTAAAAAGGCATGCGTTTAGCATGCCTTGATTGTAAAAGCACCAACGAATTATTTAAAGAATAACCATGCCAATACAGCCAAAATCACTAAAATAATAATAGTAATTAAACCAATAGATGCATTCTTTTGCTGCTCTTTTTCTTCAGCTACACGAGAAACAGGTTCTTCAATAGCAACCGGAGTTTGCTCAGGCTGAGCATGAATATTCACTCCTTCAGGAATCGGTGCAGGTTTTGGAATAGAAATATTCTGCGGCATACCATCGTGGCGAACTTCCACCTCTGCAGCACGCTCTGCAAGGCTTGGCATGCCTTGATCACTTAAATCTTGTGCCGGTGCAGCTTGTACTGGCTCTGCTTTAATTTCAGGTAAATCATTATTTTCTTGAGCAGGCGCTAGTACTGAAAATTTAAAACTTGCAAATTGAACAATATCGCCATCATGCAGCTGCTTTTCTTGCTCAATACGAATATCGTTTATAAATGTACCATTTGATGAATTAAGGTCTTGCACCCATAACAATTGGTCCTTTAAAAGCAATGCCGCATGGCGACGCGAAATTTCAGCGGCCTGTAATAGCAAATCAGCATCTTGATGACGTCCCACCAACATATCACGATCAATACTAATTTCTTGACCAGTAAATTCACCAGTAATTGCTTGTAGTTTCCAAGTCATGCCTATGTCCTATTCATTTTTTATCAATCATAACATGCTACTACGGTGCCGTGCTTGGACGCAGTGTCGTTGTTGTTACTGTATTTTTAGTTCGATTCACTTCCGGATCAGGTAATTGCAAGGTCTGTTTCTGAACAGCAGGCTCTACCGCCACTGGTGTGGTTATGGTCGTGCTTTTTCCACCTGATGGAACCTGTTGATAATTTTTGGATTGAGTTCCAATACTTGGTGGTGTCATTTTTTGATTGTAAACATCATCAACCTGCTCAGGTAATTTTGCGAAATTACCATTTTTATCCATAGCCAATTGCAAGCTATAAAGCTGATTATAGCGCTGCTGAGATAAACGGCGAACATCATTCGCATCGCCTACAATTGTTGGGTGAATAAAGACAAGTAGATTACGTTTTACATTACTTCTATTATCCGATCGGAATAATCGCCCCACATAAGGGATACTACTCAATCCTGGTATACCTTGCCTTGAAAGTGATGTGTCATCTGATACCAAACCACCCAGCACTACAGTCTGCCCATGTTCCGCCAAAACAGCTGTTTTAATAGCACGTTTACTTGTCACCAAGTCAGCAGCTTGCCCACGACTATCCTGAACAGCAGAGACCTCTTGCTCTACTTCCAGACGCACTGTACCGCCTTCACCAATATGTGGAATAACTTTTAATGTTACACCGACGTCTTTGCGTTCCACAGTAGTGTATGGATTAATACCCGTACTATTGGTAGTGACTGATCCTGTGACAAATGGAACGTTTTGACCTACAACAATATAAGCTTCTTCATTATCCATCGTTACAATGGATGGCGTTGAAAGTAAGTTTGATTTTGTATTGGTTTTGAGAGCTTGAATTAATGCACCATACGCCTTACGAGAGTTATCAAAATTACCCAATCCTAAAGTTGCACCATTACCTTTATTAGCTCCATTAGCGATAGCAGATGCAGCTCCAGCCGTACCACCCGATAAATAACCAGCAGCTATAGAAGATAAACTCGCCCCTACATTACTAAAGCTAAGTAAACCAATTCCACTAGATAAATCGCCAAGTGCCCATTGAATTCCAAGTTGATCTGCATCATCTCCAGAGACTTCAATAATTGCGGCCTCGATGAGCACTTGTTGACGACGGACGTCTAGTTGTTGAATTGCAGATTCAATTTCACGCATTAATTGGGGATCAGCTTTAACCACCAATGAGTTCTGAGCATTATCTGCAATGATACTTACACCATTTTGGTTAAAGCTGGTGATATTGTTCTGATTACTATTGTTTGAATTACCATTTAGGTTGATTGATGGGGTAGATATTGAACTACCATTTGAACCCGACGTGTTTGAACTAGAATTTTGGTTATTCCCAATCAAACCATTAATCGAATTTGATGAATTAGATGAGTTCTTATTGTTGCCAGAAGAAGATACTGCTTGACCAGTGACTAGTCCTTGTAAAATTTCTGATAAATTTTTAGCACTCGCATATTTTAGTCTAAAAACTTTTAAGCCACCCAAACGATCAGCAGAAGGCACATCCAGCATTTCAATCATATGACGAATGCGCTTACGTGTTTCTGGATCACCTTTTACTAAAATACGGTTTGTTCGGTTGTCTGCAATAATACGAATACGAGCACCACTAAAATCTTTAGATGCACCTGTTGCGCTCATTGCTTCAAGTTGTGTGATGATTTCTTCTGCTTGGCTCGACTGAAGATTGATCGCTTCAATATCGTTTTGCCCAGTCCCGTCTAAGTTACGAATAATATTTTCAAGCTGATAGATATTTGCGGCACGGTCCGAAACAATCAGTGCATTGGTCCCTGCAATCGCAGCCATATGCGCAAACTGGGGCATTAAAGGGCGAAGTGCTGGAATTAAGTCATTTGGATTAGTATTTTCAAGCCAAATCACTCGTGTAACGATTTGATCTCCACGAACCCTATTTCTAGCATCATAAGGAATTCCTGAGTTTTTAACGTTGCTATCCGGCACAAGCTTAATCGTATTACCAGAAGGAATTGCAACAACCCCATTTACATTTAAAACCCCAAGAAATAGGTCATAAACTTCATCTTTATTTAATGGCTTATTAGAAATAACCGTGACATTACCACGTACTCTTGGATCTACAGCGAAGTTCTTTCCTGTAATGTCTGCAACTTCATTAATAAAGGCAGTTAAGTCAGCATCACGTAAATTGATCTTCCATGTTTGGGCATAGGCACTGCTACTCACTGTCGCAATCAATGGGGCTGCTGCAAGTAATGCCCAAAGTGGACGTTGATGATTCAATAAAGCCATAACTCGCGATATTTCCTAACTCTTATGGTGACGTGTTATCACTAAAAATTTTGTTGTATGGTCATCACTTGATCACCACGTTTTATTTCTATTTTTACTTGCCCTGCTCGACGAGCTTGTTCAAGTAATTGCACATCCGTTTGCCCTTGCCCAACCGTTTGACCATTTAAAGAGACAATTCGATCGCCAGGTCTTAAACCTAACTTATTTCTAAGCGCAGTCGGTGTACGTTCTGTAACTTCATAACCTTCACTTGAGTTGCCACTGACCCCCATATCTTTGAGGTACTGCTCTCGGTTACCTTGCATCTGCTGAATCGCTTGCCCTAGGGCTTGTTGAGTCGTATTTACAGGTGCCGCAGGTTGAGAAGGTGTAGTAGGTTGTTGTTGTGAAGCATCTGGCGTCATCGGTTGATATAAACCATTTGGCAAACCTTTAAACTCAAGTTCGCGGGTACTGCCATTTCCTTGACGTAACACCACATGATCCCAATAAACTTCTGCCAGTTGGTAAGAAGTAGAACCAATGGTTTCACCAACCCGATAACGCTCAGCAATATTATCAACTTTAATAACAGCCGAAGAGAAGCGGTTTGGATAACCCACCATTACGCCTTGTAATTCTAGATTCACACTTTCCTGAGCCGCATTGGCAGAAGGTTCATTAAAAAGTGAAAAAGTACTAATGTTTGGTATTTGTGCCTGCTGAGAACCGAGCTCTACCCGATCAAACTGCATCATTTGTGGAGGAGCAATCACCAACCAAAAAAATGAAGCCAATTTCCAACACAACCATAAAATTAAAATGGCTAAGACGACTACACTAAGTCGATCTAGCTTTTGCCATTGTAATTGCTGTAATTTATCAAGCCATGCTTTCATTAGTTACCACCTTGTAGTAATGGTTGGCGAGAACTAATGACAAAAGTGTCTAAACCAGCTTTTCCGTCATAAGATGGAACGTTAAGCAATAAACGCTGCGTGAGTTGAACATCAAGCATCATATTGGCATCAAGTAAAAGATTCGCCATTTTTTGATTTCGCTGATCACGGATGTCAACTTGTAGCTGTCCATTGTGGTCAGCCAACTGCCCACTTAAAGAAGGCATGTTCATACGATCTTGACGATCACCAATATTATAAACTAGCGCTCCACCACCCCAATGCAACTGTCCATCAACCGCTGCAAAGCCTTGCTCTTTTTTATAATTAAATTGGATATCTTTAAGTTGAATACTATTTACAGGCCATTGCCAGTTCACAATCTGCTTCAGTGTTTCTGGAGCAACTTGACCATTCATATTTCGTACAATTACTTTTTTGCCAAAACCATATGCCATGATTCCCGCTAATTGTGTATTACCGCTATGAATATCAAAATCTGCAGCAAAGCGTAATAAAAGTAAATCTAGAGGTCTCGTTTTCCAGTGAATGGTTCCCCGTAAAGCACCACGATGCCAGTCTGCTTGCCCCTGCCAGATGTTGCCACTTACATTATGGACAGTTTGATTATTTTTTGAAAATTTAGAGATAAGCCAAGTCGCCGGAATCTGTAAAATAATAAAAATTAAAAATGCAATGAGGGCAAAAAACCACCACTTCCATTGCTTAGACTTTTTCTTCATTCAGCCTTACCAACATGCAAATTATCGTCCTTATATGAGAGTTCCTCTCTAGTCTGACATTATGCATACTTTTTCAACATCGCCAATTCACTTCATATAAAAAAACCAAGCAATCAGGCTTGGCGTCTTCTTAAAGACTATAAGTTGTACGTATGACAAAATCATGAAAATTGACGATTGATCTCACTAAATGCAAATTTAGTCTCAACAATGTATTTATTCAGGAATTTAAACACTTTATTGAATACTTTATTTTTTAAATAAAAGTTTTAATTCTTTTTAAAATAAAAAAGCCAAGCTAAATCGCTTGGCTTTTTAAGAAGCAATACAATTAGATTAAGAAATCTTCAAGTTTTGCACCTTTTTCGATTTCAGCAACTAACCAGCGTGGTTGTTTACCGCGACCAGTCCAAGTCTCTTCAGAGTTGTTTTTGTTACGGTAGCGTGGTTCTACAGATTTACGTGTTGTTTTCTTACGTTTTTGAGCACCAAACTCAAGAAGTTGTTCAACACTAAAACCTACATTTTCAGCAATCTCGATAATTTGATTATATGCATCTTCAATTGCTTGATCTTTTTTGCTTGCAATTAAAGCTTCTGCTTCTTCTTGTAAGCGTTTTAACTCTTCAACAGATAATTCACTAATATCCGGTTTCATTAATAAATACTCCAGTCTTACAGACAATTCAAATAATACAGACAAAATTTAAAAACATTAAATCATAACCAATAGTATTTATAATCTATTCAATAAGCAATAGTTTGAAAGACGAGTTCGTCAGAATAATGCTATAAATTTACTTTTTAATTACATTAATAATTATAATTGAAATATATTTTCTTAATATTTATTTAAGCTAAATGTATTAAGTCATGTCCTACTGATTTTTCTAATTCAATAATTTTACTTTTTACTTCATTTGGTATTTCACATTTTAAACCTGTAGATTTATCTACACAAACCATTACTGCTTCAGCTGCAGCAACGATTTGCTGCTGCGTTTCACTCCATAATATATAAGCCATACGGAATGCGCTATTGCGCATCTCTTCTACACGAACCCCTACTTTCAATACATCTGGATAAAACACAGGTTTTAAATATTTGCACTGACTTGAAGCAACAACAGTATATATATTTGGGGTCAATATATTTACATTTTCCATATATAAAATACGTGAGCTTTCAATATATCTATAATATTGTACATTATTGACATGACCAAAAGCATCCATATCTCCCCATGCTACTTTCTGGTCGTATATTACAGGGTAGACAGACAGTTCTTTCATTTTTACCTCATATTTTAAATTTTAAAAAATTCGCATCATTTTCAAAGATTAGGTTTAACTGTTTGATTAACTCATCATCTTCTTTTAAGGTTGATTTAATACGTAAATAGCTCATTAAAATATTATCTGGGTATAAACTTAATAATATTTCCGCTTCAGCTTGACGCTCCGTTGCCATGTAAACATGCCATTTTGCAAATGTTAAAACCGGCAAATTCATATATTGAGATTCGAATTGATTAATCTTTTCCTCAACATCTGCATAGTCAGGAACCTGCTTAAGCAATTGTTGCTGAAACCATAAGTAAAATACGTCTGGATCAAATTGCTCTTTGAGTAAATGCAAGGTTAATGCTTCATGCTGAATACTCATTTCTGGCATACGTGCCAAAAGTTTTAGCCATAGCAATTTACTACTATAAGGTCTGGTTTGAATTTCAGACTCTAAATCTAGATAGCGCTGTTGCAGTGCATGTAAATCGTCTACCGAAGCTTGATCGAATTGTTGAAGAAGCTGTTGCAACCATAAATCACGATGCTCAGCATCCAATAATCCATACTTCATTGAACGCAAATATACCCATGGTTGCTGTAAAGCAAGCTGCCCCCATAACGCGGTTAATCGTTGTTGATATGCAGTCTCGATCTCTTCAAGCCAAGGTGATAATTGATGTTGATATAGAAACTCAAGATGAGTTAATGCACGTTCAGCTTCATTTTGAGCTAAAAATATTTCAATACGCTGCAACTCGGCTAATTCAAAAGCCATTGGTGGGGATTGATCTAAAGCATCTAATGCTTTTTGATAATCTCCACTTAAAACCAAAAACTTGGCATCAATAATATTTTTTAAAAGGCCCGACTGAGTAAAAACGCGTTCGATAAATACCCGTTGGTCTTCGGCCGCTTCTAATAGCCAGACAATACCTAATTGCTCATAAGGATGAAGGTTTTTAAATTGAAAAATATTTTCTCTTTTCCTCTGTTCACGCGAGGAATAACGTTTAATCCAAAGCCATATTAACTGAGCAATAAAACTCATCACAACAAAGGTAAGGACTAAGCCCCACACATTTGTTTGCAGTTGCAATTGACGCCAGTAGATATA
The DNA here is from genome assembly GCF_000582055.1 of Acinetobacter sp. 766875. Classification (NCBI taxonomy): domain Bacteria; kingdom Pseudomonadati; phylum Pseudomonadota; class Gammaproteobacteria; order Moraxellales; family Moraxellaceae; genus Acinetobacter; species Acinetobacter sp. 766875. Next base: position 10,386 of record NZ_JEXX01000035.1, read on the forward strand.
GACGTAACCCATGCCGTAGCCATAACTCAATAAAGCTAAAGCCGCAAAAAGTACTAAGCTAATGAGTAGATAAACCCATAGGAGATGTTTCATATGTCCTCCTTATGAGCCTAATAGACCAAGAGTTGATAATTTAGGCACAGGCACGATAGATAAGTGAGCCACTTTAGCAATACGGTTTTTCAATTGTTGACTGGTGGCGTCTGGCAGTTCATTTAGTTTTTGCATTACTGATTGCAGCTCATTTTGATACTCTGCCATCTTTCCTTGATTTAGTGCCTGCTCAGCAATTAAGAGTCTTAATTGCACTTCTTTAAATACAACACTTCGATTCATTAAATTAATAGACGGCGTTTCTACTTTTTCAATACGGAACCATTTTTTCCACCAAGACACTGCCTCGGATTGATCCATTTCAAGTTTAGGTTGAGCTAATGCTTGTTGAATATTCTTATCAATAGTTTGCAGTAAATCATCAATCAATTGATGACGCTGATTTTGAGCAATTACGTATTGCTGTATTGCCTGTTTATCCTGTTCAATCGCCTGATTTAAACTGTGTTGTAATGCCGGGGCAATTTCATATTGTGATAAGGATTGTTGTAGCTGAGTTAAATGATCTACCGCAAAAATAAACTGTTGTTGATCTATCGCAAACTGAATTAAATCTAATTTTTGTTTAATGACCACCGTTGGCGCAATACCAGTATGAATGATTTCATGATTTGTTAAAGGTGCTGTTTGAACGTCACTACTCGACTGAGTCTGTGTTTGTCTTTTTAATGCCACCAATTGATCATTTAAATTGGCATACTGCTGCTCCGATTGCAGTAAGCTCTGCTGAAGCTCAGGAACAGTACGAGAAATTTGCCACATATCGTAACTGAGCTTAGCCAACCAAGCGATGCTCAGCAAAATGATGATAGAAACAAGTTTTCTCATACGAATCCTTATAATGCCTGAATGTGATGAATCATCCCCGAAGGCGATAAATTTTCAAGTTGAATAATGTGAAAATAGGCCTGTTGTTGATCGCGATATTTTTTTACAAGTTGAAAAAGACGTGGCCCTAAAACCAAATATACACAATCAGGTTGTACATTATTTTTTAAACAAAGCTCTAACCAATATTTCCAGCTTGCCTCACTGGTAATTAAGACAAGCCATTTTTCTAAATTATAATTTGAATTCTGTGTCAGATGTTTGAACTTTGAATATGAAACTTCTGGGCACTGCCTGCGATATAGAACAAAATTCAAAATCTGAATGCCTTGCTGCTGCAAAGTTTCCATCATAAATTGACGGCCACCTTCACCTCTCCAAAAAGCCACACTACCCGTCTGTCGCATATTATGAAGAATAGGAAGATTGAGCATGCCTTCAGACGTTTCAACATCTGGAACATGTGCTTCAACTCCATATTCATAAAGACGATGTGCCGTAGCCTGTCCGACCGCAATCCACTGAATATGTTTTAAGTCGTCTAGCTTTAAACCACTTTGCTTTAAATATTGCATCCCCACATCAACAGCAGTGGGGCTCACAACTACAATCGCTTGTGCGCCAGATAACTGCTGATAGAGTTGAGCGAGTGATTCTAAAAAAGGTTGAGCAACCAGCTCTAAAAGAGGTAAAGACTCGACCTGAAACCCCTTATTTTGCAAAGCTTGAGTTAATTCAGCCGCACGTGAATCAGGTCGAGTATTAATAAACAGCATAACGTTAGTAAAGGGCCTTTAATAAATCGCCAGCGCCTTGTTCAAGTAAGTTTCGAGCAAGGTTTTCACCTAATTGCTGAGCATTGTGTGCTTCATCTGTGAGTTCAGCACGCAGTAATGTTTGCCCATCAGGACTTCCGACGCGACCTTCAATATGAATTTTGCCATCTTGTAAGGTTGCATAGCCCGCAATCGGTACCTGACAACCACCTTCAAGATAGGCATTAAAAGCACGCTCAGCACGCACACAAACATCAGTCTCTGTATGTAAAAGAGGTTGTATTAAAGCCAATACGTCTTGATCATCTGCACGACATTCTAAACCAAGAGCGCCCTGCCCAACCGCAGGCAAACTTACACTTGGCTCGATACAGTGACGAATGCGTTCTTCTAACCCTAAACGTTTTAAACCAGCACTCGCCAAAATAATCGCATCGTATTGACCATCATCTAACTTACTTAGACGAGTTCCAACATTTCCACGTAAATCAATAATTTGTAGATCTGGACGTTGTTTTAAAATTTGTGATTTACGACGTAAACTTGAGGTGCCAACTTTTGCTCCTTGCGGCAAATCAGCAAATTTTTCAAATTGATTCGAAACAAAAGCATCTAAAGGATCTTCACGTTCGCAAATGACCGCTAAAGTTAAACCTTCCGGTAATGCCATCGGAACATCTTTCATTGAATGTACAGCAAGGTCGGCACGACCATCTAAAAGTGCTGCTTCCAACTCTTTAACGAACAACCCTTTACCACCAATTTTTGCTAAAGGTGTATCTAAAATTTTATCGCCCTGCGTGACAAACTTAACCAACTCCACCGTTAAATCTGGGTGAAGCTCCTGTAAACGGGCACGAATATGTTCTGCCTGCCAAAGAGCAAGTGGGCTTTGTCGTGTAGCAATTTTCAAGGTTTTCATAAATTCAAGCATGGGCTGGTCAAACAATACACCCTAAACTTAACTTGATCCCTTAAAATTGCAAGTAAAATCTCACTGACAAAATAGGATGCTGACTCGTTAAAGTTGGTGTATTCGCTCTCTAAGGGTAGATAAATGACGGCGGCTTACAGAAAGTCTTTCATCCAAGCCACGTAATCGAACCTGATACTGACCTGAACTCACAAGCTCTAAACCATCTAAATAAGCAATTGAGACCAAAGCATTTCGATGAATACGAATAAACTGATCTGCAAATTCAGTTTCAAGTTCTTTTAGCGTTTCATCAATCAAGACATTGCCATTTTTATGTCGTACCGTGACATATTTCTGATCTGCCAAAAAATAATAGATATTTTCAACAGGAATTAGCTCAACACCGCGATAGGTTTTAGCAGCAATTTGATGTCTTTGCGTTTTTAAATCCTGCAAAAGCGTAGGATTAGGTAAGGCACTGAGCTGCGCTTGAGTAAGTTGAGTTAATTGCTTAAAAACCTGCTCAAGTTCTTGAGGGTCAATCGGTTTAAGAAGATAAGCTTGTGCCTGTGATTTAAATGCATCTAGAGCATGTTGATCATAGGCTGTGCAAAATACGATAGCAGGTCGAGGATTAAGCTGACTTAATTGCTCCGCACAGACGAGACCATTCATACCCGGCATTTGGATATCAAGTAAAATCACATCCGGTTGATGAAGCCGTGCCTGTTCCAAGGCATCTTGGCCATGATGAGCTGTTGCGACAACATCATGTCCCATCTTTGAAACTAAACGTGATAATCGTTCCACTGCAAGTGGCTCGTCATCACAAATTAGCACCTTCATTCATCCTCCTTGTCACCGTTAACTTGGTCCATTTTTTTATGGTTAACTCTGACTGACTTATTATTTTGATTGGTAGTGATAGCTCATAATAGTGGTATATAAAGTTTCACCCTTATACACCTGGAACCTAACAGAGTTCCCATAATACGCCTTCAAGCGTTGCTTAACATTTTCAAGAGCGATTCCATGCCCTTTCCGTGATTTTATTGTATCGTCTGTATAAGGGTTGGTAATGACTATACTGACCTGATTTTGCAATATTTCAACCAATACCCCAATGGTTGCTTTACCTATCATTGGTTCGACCCCATGAAAAATACTATTCTCTAACAAAGGTTGTAATGTCAATAAAGGAATCGTGACCTGCTTTAATTGCAAAGGTTCAATTTCCATTTTCCAGTCAACTTGTAAACGCTCACCTAAACGTATTTGTTCAATTATTAAATATTGTTTACTAAGCTCAATTTCTTCATACAAGCTTACCAATTTTAATTCCTGAAAACTCGCTCTAAATAAACGTGACAGACTAATCAGCATGCTTTCTGCTTTATCTGGGTCTATCGTAATTAAACTCACCACATTATTTAAACTATTAAATAAAAAATGAGGATGAATGCGTGCTTGCATAGCCTGAATACGGGCATTTAATTCTGCATATTGTTGATGCAACCATTGTTCCCGAACATATAAATAGCGCAAACAAAATGCTCCAAGTAATATTCCATAACTTAAATATAATGGGACATGAGTAAAATAAATACTCCAGTCCTGTCCTGTAGCAGACATCCTTTTCAAAATTCCGAATTGAAAAAAATTAGTTATGATGGTGGTCGCCACCACAATCGCTTGCAACAAGACAAAACCAATGGCCAAAGCATATTTTTGCTGAAGCTGACTAAAAAAATTTTGAAAATACTCAACTAAAGCAAAAAAAGACAAAATCACCCAGTTAATAAAAATCATATATTGTAAAAGGCGTGTCCCACTTAATGCGTGCCAAGACTGCGCTTCCGCCAAGGCTAGAACCAATGCCAAAACATTACTTGCAATAATTAATTCTAATAAGTGTTGCCAACGATCAATTTTCGTAAAAAAATAGGAGGAATTTTGATTTCGATATGCTGTAGAAAACAACTTTGTTTGTTGAGCTTCGGCAAGTGATATACTCTTTTTTATTTTACTGAGCCACCATGACCACATCTTCAAATCCCCCTAATTCAGCAGCCCCAAACCAAACCTCAGGTATGTGGGGTGGTCGTTTTTCTGAAGCGACAGACGCTTTTGTAGCAGAATTTACTGCCTCTGTTCAGTTTGACCAACGTTTTTATAAGCAAGACATCGCTGGTTCTATTGCGCATGCTACCATGCTTGCGAAAGTTGGCGTACTGACAGAAGCAGAACGAGACGACATTATTGAAGGTTTAAGCACCATTCGCGCAGAAATTGAAGCTGGAAACTTTGAATGGCGTATCGATCTTGAAGATGTTCACATGAACATTGAATCACGTTTGACTCAACGTATCGGCATTACAGGTAAAAAATTACACACTGGCCGTAGTCGTAATGACCAAGTTGCAACGGATATCCGTCTTTATATTCGCGACGAAATTGATGATATTTTAGGTTTATTAGAACGTTTACAAAAAGGTTTGTTGGGCTTGGCTGCCAAAAATGTAAACACTATTATGCCTGGCTTCACTCATTTGCAAACAGCTCAACCAGTAACTTTCGGCCATCACTTATTGGCATGGTTTGAAATGTTGGTTCGTGACACTGAGCGTCTTCAAGACTGCCGTAAACGTGTAAACCGTATGCCACTTGGCTCAGCTGCGCTTGCTGGTACAACCTACCCGATTGACCGTGCTTATACAGCCGAGTTACTCGGTTTTGAAGCTGTATCTGAAAACTCTCTTGATGCTGTATCTGACCGTGATTTTGCCATCGAATTTAATGCAGCAGCATCTTTAATCATGATGCACTTATCACGTATGTCTGAAGAACTTATTCTTTGGACTTCTGCACAGTTTAAATTTGTGAATATTCCTGATCGCTTCTGTACTGGTTCTTCAATCATGCCACAGAAGAAAAACCCTGATGTTCCAGAACTCATCCGTGGTAAATCTGGCCGTGTGTTTGGTGACTTGATTAGCTTACTTACGCTCATGAAGGGTCAGCCATTGGCGTACAACAAAGACAACCAAGAAGATAAAGAACCTTTATTTGATGCAATCGATACGGTTCGTGGTTCACTCATGGCATTTGCAGACATGATTCCTGCATTGGTTCCAAATATTGAAATCATGCGTGAAGCTGCACTTCGCGGGTTCTCGACTGCTACAGACCTTGCTGACTACTTAGTGAAAAAAGGCGTTGCGTTCCGTGATGCGCATGAAATTGTGGGTAAAGCTGTTGCATTAGGTGTGGCTGAAGAAAAAGATTTATCTGAGTTAACACTTGAGCAATTACAACAATTCTCTGACCTAATTACAGCAGATGTATTTGATAAAGCTTTGACACTAGAAGCTTCGGTAAATGCACGTGATCATATTGGCGGAACTTCACCAAAACAGGTTGAAGCTGCGATTGCCCGTGCCCATAAACGTCTAGAACAGTTATACGCTTAAGGATACAAAATGAGTCGACAAGTATTTTGCCGTAAATATCAAAAGGAAATGGAAGGATTAGACTTTGCTCCGTTTCCGGGTGCTAAAGGCCAAGAATTTTTTGAAAATGTTTCTAAGCAAGCATGGCAAGAATGGCTACAACATCAAACTACGCTAATTAATGAAAAGCGTTTAAACGTTTTTGATCCAGAAGCGAAAAAATTCCTTGAAGAACAACGTGAGAAGTTCTTCAATAATGATGAAAGCGTTGAAAAAGCAGAAGGTTGGAAGCCAGAATAATTCGTTTTTTCTAAGTTCATCATCATTAAAAAGGCGGGTTTATATACATAGACCTGCCTTTTTTTACGTGAAACTTACACAAACATATAAAGTCTTACATAGAGCGCACAGGACTCTACATGACATAAATTGGCTCACACCTTAATATCAATTCATAGCAAGTAAGACACGATCCCTGTCGTGTTTTCTCTTAATGCACTTGATTTTCTGTCCTGAACTTCCCCCCAAAGTTCGGGACATTTTTTTATCTATTATTTCTAAAAAATAAAAAAAGCCTTGTTTCAAACAAGGCCTTTCGATACTTCAACTCAAGTATTACTTTTCGTGAACTTTTGCTTCAATTTCTTCAATTTTAGTATGGCGAGCATCAAAACCTTTTGCCATGTAAATCACTTGTTCAGCAATGTTACGAGCATGGTCACCAATACGCTCTAAAGAACGTAAAACCCACATCACGTTAATTACACGTGCAATATGACGCGGATCTTCAATCATATAAGTCATTAAAGTACGTGTTGCTGACTGATATTCACGGTCGATGTCGGCATCTGCTAAAAGTACACGTAAAGCTTGATCGGCATCTAAACGTGCAAAAGCATCGAGAGCATCATGAATCATAACTCGTACTTGGTTACCAATATGGCGGGGTTCCATGTAACCACGAGGGGATCCACCCTCTTCACATAGATTTTGCGCAATACGGGCAATTTTTGCAGCTTCATCACCAATACGCTCAAGGTCGGTATTGGCTTTGCTCATTGCAATCACCATACGCAAGTCAATTGCGGCTGGATGGCGACGCGCCAAAATCAGTGTCAGACCTTCATCAATATCACGCTCATATTGATTGACTGCATTATCTTTAAATTGAACATCAATTGCTAAATTCGCATCTGTATCAAGCAAAGAATGAATTGCATTGGCAACCTGTTGTTCGACCAAGCCACCCATGGTCATAAACTTTGTGTTCACATCTTGCAAATCTTCATTAAATTGAGAAGAAATATGATGGCTTAACACCGGATTACTCGGACTCAAGGGAAGCCTCCAACATGATGGCGCAGAGATAAAATGATTGAGCATTAAAACACATCAATCATTAAATTTTTATGACAAAATTAAATTTCAGATAAAAGCATTTTTTTATTACTGATACGTTAACCAGCTGTTTAATTCGACCAGATCTTTTTCTCCTAGCTGACCTACAGCCGCTTTTAAACGTAATACATTTAATAAATAGTCATATTGAGCATTAAGATAATCCTGTTTTGCTGAAAAAGCATTACGCTGTGCTAATAAAACATCGACCATACTTTTTAAGCCCTCGTTATAACTTGCTTTTGAGGCTTGAGAGACAAGTGAAGAAGAGTCCATTGCCGCCTTTCTTGCTTCAAGTTTTGCACGGTCGGTATCCACCTGCATAAAAGCGCTTTTCACATCAACATTGGCACGGCGAATGGCCGCATCGAGCTGGGATTGCGCTTTATTTAAATCTATAGTGGCTTTTTTAATAGAGGTTCGGGTCTGTCCTCCATTAAATAAATTCCAGTTCATCTCTACGCCCACTTGGTCAAACTTCCCGTCAGTCGAAATCAGTGTTTCTGGTGTTTGTTTGGTATAACCATAACTCGCCACAGCATCTATTTGTGGATAAAGTGCAGCTTTTTCCACACGGCGTTGATCTTCAGCATATCGCTTTTGTAAACGGGCTTGCTGAATCTTTAGATTTTGTTGTTGGGCTAAGCCAATCCAGTCATCAAGCTGGGCTGGATAAGGCTTTTGAAAAGTAAAATCACTTCGCAGTACTGCAAGCTTATCTTGATAAGGGCCAATATATTCAGAGAGCTGTTCTTGAGCTAAAAGAAGTTGAACATTAGTTGCAATACGGTTGGCTCTGGCATTTTGATACTGGGCATTTGCCTCACTTACATCACTACGTGCCACCAAACCTTCTTTAAGCTTGGCATTCATCATATTGAGTTGTTCAAGTAAAGCCTTTTCTTCTTGTAAATATGCAGCGGTAAGTGCCTGCTGACGTAGTACATTAAAATAGGCTTCTGCCACGTTTAAAACATGATCTTGTTTTTGCAGGCGTAAAGTAATTTCACTAAGAGCAACTGAGGTTTTAACTTGTTTATAACCTTCCCATGCATCCATACGAAAAAGAGGCTGACGAGCAGATAAAGTTGCTTGTTTGGTTGTTGATGTATTACTTACCAAAGCATCGGACAGTCCCTCTTGATCAACACCGGGAAAATTTGAACGCTTTACGGTTTGGCTATTACGATTAATCTTTCCAGATAAGGTGACTGTAGGCAATAAAGCACCAGTTGCTAAGCCTAAATTGAGCTGATCTGCTTCAAATTGTTGTTGATTCGCTTGCCATGTCGGATCATTTTGCTTTGCGCGCTCATAAGTTTCAACTAAATCTAAAGCAAAACTCGGCGATGCAAAACTCCATAAACTCGCCACAAGCATTAATTTTATTTTCATTGTCTAAATCAACGATAAAACTTGGCTTTAAGACTAAGAAAAATTTGATTTAAACTCAAGCCAGTAAAAGTTTTCATTTTTATGTATTTTCAGGCTTTGATAACATCAAAATACAAATGAAAATCAAAAACATGCCTAGCCAGCCCCCCCATGATACATGTTCACCCACCAACACAATCGCAAAAATCGCAGCAACTAAAGGCTCAGATAAAGTTAACGTAGTCGCTTTGCTCGCATTTACAGTCTTTAGCCCAAAGCCGAAAAGTAAATAACCGAGGAACATAGGAATTAGCATCATATAGCCAGCCACAAGTAAATTTGTTGAGCTCTCTAATAAACCGCCCCCTGTAAGCAACAAAGTAGGAAGTAAAATAACTGCTCCGCCACCCATAATCATGCCCATTGCAGCTTTAGCAGCAATACCTCGGTCTATTAATCTTTTTGCAGCCCATGAATAAAGTGAATATGTTGCTCCCGCTACCAGCCCAAGAAAAATACCAAAGATTTTATTCCATTCATTTGTGCTCTCTTGTGCTGTGTGGCTTTCACCCATAGATAATAAACTTACTCCCATAACACCAAACACAAAACTCAGGAACCATGTTTTAGATAAAACTTTACGGTCAAAGAATCGCTCTAAAACTGCTGCAATGAGTGGAGCCGAACCAATTGAAACCACTGTACCAATCGTAATTCCGGCATAATGCATGGATGAATAAAAAGCTAAGGGATATATCCCAACTGCTGCAATGCCCAAAAGAATAATAGGAATATTACGCCTAATAAATTGCCGGTTTTCCCGTATAGCTCGTGATGCAACCAGAGCTTGTAAAAGGCCTCCACCGCCCATCGCTACAGCACCAATTGCCAGTGGTCCAAGTGTTGGGGCAAATGCTGCCGCAGTTCCTGTTGTCCCCCACAAAACAGAGGCAACTAAAATTGCAATTGTGCCACCATAACTACTATTTTTAATAAGGCTAATCATGTTGGCATTCTCGATCTAAAATATCTTCTGCCATTTGCCTCGCTAATTGAAGTTGACGGCTACTACCTTCTAGACCAGCTCTTGCCATAGAACCTTCTAAAAGAAAAGAAAGTTGTGAGGCGATATAGCTAATACGCTGTGAGTCTGGTATTAATTTTTTTAAATGCTCAGAGAGGTGGTCCCACATGTTTGAACAACTAAAAGCTTATTTATAAGTGATACTCTGCTCTAGTTAAGCTACCTTATTTTGTTGTGGTAGCTGGTCATAGTAAAACTCATCTGGAGTCATTTTGTCCAGACTCGAATGAGGTCGTTTCAAATTATAAAATTCAAAATATGCGTTTAATTGCTTCTTCGCATCCAAAACATTGCTGTAGGCTTTGAGATACACCTCTTCATATTTAACGCTCCGCCATAATCGTTCAACCATCACATTATCAACCCATCGACCTTTACCATCCATGCTGATTTGGATGTCATTTGATTTCAATACATCAATAAATGCATCACTGGTAAACTGACTGCCTTGGTCTGTATTAAATATTTCAGGTCGACCATATTTTTCAATAGCTTCATTTAATGTTTCTATGCAAAATGTAACCTCCATACTAATCGATACTCTATGCGCAAGTACCTTGCGGCTATGCCAATCAATCACAGCACATAAATAAACAAAGCCTTTTGCCATAGGGATATACGTTATATCCGTAGACCACACTTGATTACTGCGCTGAATAGCCAATCCTTTGAGCAGATATGGATATTTGCGGTGAGCTTGATTAGCCTGGCTTAAATTTGGTTTGCAATATAACGCATTAATGCCCATTTTCTTCATTAAAGTACGTGTATGACGTCGTCCTATATGATGTCCTTGACGATTCAACAAATCACGCATCATACGGCTACCTGCAAAAGGGTATTGCATATGTAACTCATCCATACACCGCATCAGCTTCAGATCTGATGCACTCACAGGTTTTGGGCGATAGTAATAACAACCACGGGAGACTTTCAGCAGCTGAGCTTGCTTAGATACTGAAATCTGAAGTGAGTCATCGATTAACTTTTGTGGTTGAAGCGGCCCAGTTTCTTCAACACACCTTCTAAAAAATCAATTTCTAATGCCTGCTCACCGATTTTTGCATGTAGTTTTTTTAGATCGATGGGTGGTTCTGTTGGAGCTTTTGATTGATCGAAAGCTTGCGAGGAAGCTGAAATCAGTTGATTTTTCCAGTCGATAATTTGGTTTTGATGAACATCAAATTCAGCACTCAATTCAGCAAGTGTTTTTTCTGCTTTAATCGCAGCAAGTGCTACCTTAGCTTTAAAATCATTTGAATGATTTCTTCTTGGTCTACGTGCCATAAAATACTCCATATATTGATGTTTATAACATCATTTGGGGAGCAAAATATCACTTATAAGTGTTGTTCAAATTTCCTGATCCACC
>NZ_JEXX01000036.1:0-20961 GCF_000582055.1 Acinetobacter sp. 766875
AAGCCGATAAAATGGATTTTATGATTCATTTTATCGGTGTATCACAGTATATAACTATCAATTAAATCAGAAAATAATTATTAAGAATCTAATCAATATAAAATTAGCTAATTGGGGATCTATTACTGTTCATATTTTAGTTATTGGAATTAGTTGGAGATGAAAGGTGTTCTTTTAACTCTAATTTAAAATTTTCCCATAGTGTTTCAGGCTCTAATTCTGAAAAGCCTTCTAATGCCATATCTAGTTGAGTCTCATATGAGTAAATTAAAAACCGTAATTCTTCTTTTTCTAAGTAAGGATGTATGGAAACAATATTTTGAAAAAAAGAATATATCTGGTCTTTATGATTCACAATATTTATATACTTAAAAATAAAATTTTCTAAAACTTTCCTTGTTATTTCATCTACCGAAGTTTCACTAAATTCACTTTTTTCTGTGAGTCTGAAATATTGTAATATTTGCTCAGTGTTTGATAAAAAACAGATGTCTAAAGCTAGCTCATTTATTGGATCATTCTCTAGTGCATGCACGGCCCAGTTCTGAATCTCTTCAGGCGTGATTAATTTTAGATCTAGCTCCATTTTTAATTGAAATTTATAACTATTAGACATTTATTTAACCTAAATTTATTAGATGATATTTAGAGAAGGTAAGAGCAGCATCTTTCAATGTGTGGTCATATTTAAAAAACTAGATAAAACCTTCACTCCATTTTTTGTCTAATTCTTTTAAATCATTATATGCTTTTTCAAATTCGCTCAACGAAAAACTTAATTGAGGAACAGAAGTCGAGGTTTTCCAGACTACGGATGTCACAACATCGTGAATATGGTTAAATGCGTAACCAAAACGAGCCCATACGACTTGATCTGCTGAAACAATTTGTTCAACCATAATTACGCTACATGTTAGATCTAAATCATCAGGGCAAATTAAGATTGGAACCACTGTTGAAATAGCTAAATTTTCATAAGCTTCTGGTTTAAGAAGTTTCCATGCGTTACTTAATGCTAACTCACTATCATGATCATATAACCAACCTTGCGCTGGAACTAAATCATTCATTTCGTCAATAACGCGCGCATTTTGATGCATCCATATATTTAATGGAATATTATCAATTGCAAGAATAGGAAATGGTTTTAAATTGCCATTTGCATCTTTAATGCAACCCTCAATTGGGTGTTCACGTAAAAGAGTAGCTGAGATAGTATTCATATTTATAAGTTAATGTGCGTTAAGCAAATATAATATATTCTATTCAATAGATTAATGAATCTAATCTAATGAAAAACAAAAAATTATTTATCCATTTTCTAGCCAATATCACATTGACACCCAAAATCTCTACGATTATCCTTTGCCTGCTGGCCTACATTGCCAGTCGACTTTGACAGGTCGCCATCATCTAGAACATCAAAAAAGTAATTTTTTGGTGTTGAACTCGTTCGTCCCCCTTCGTAGCGGTAGGACGGAGGAGGGACGCCTTCGGGCGTGCCAGTTCCTAGATGACTGGTCTGTCAACCCGCCTTCGTTCTACCACCATAATCATTTGACAGTGATTGGGTAGAACTTCTATTTCATCTAGGAGTCTGCTATGCGTGCTATTTTTTCTAATTTATTGGCCTTTGCCAAAATCTCTTTATTCATACCATTTCAACATCCTATAAAACGGTTTAATCGACTCTAGGTTTTCTGCACCTTAAGAATCGTTAAGACTCAAAAATCATAGCAACAATAAACCCGAGATAGGCGAGCACACCTTTATTGTGTCGATTTTCTATGCCTGTTTTTAGCGCTCAATTTAAGAGTGACGGCATTTCTATCTCTTTTAGATACAACAAAAAATTATTTTAAACGGTACACATATGCCACCTTTAGTACTTTCTACACGTGCTTTAAAAGTTGTGAATAAGGGAATTGATTTATTTCACCATCACGGATTCCATTTAGTAGGTGTCGACAGAATTATCAAAGAGTCTGAAATTACAAAAATGACTTTTTATCATTACTTTCAATCCAAAGCGCGGTTTATCGAAATTTGCCTACTTGTGCAAAAAGAACGGCTGCAAGACCAAGTCATTAGTATGCTTGAGTATGATCACAGCACAAGCGTGACGGGTAAACTCAAAACACTTTATGACTTACATACTGATTTAGAAGGGCTGTATTACTTATTATTTAAAGCCATTTTTGAAACCAAAAATACTTATTCAAATGCTTATCAGGTCGCACTTAAATATAGAACTTGGTTAACCAATGAAATTTATAGTCAGCTAAGAATGCTAAAAGCGGGTGTTTCATTTCATGATGCCAAATTACTTCTGCATATAATTGAAGGAACTATTATTCAAAGGCTCAGTCATAACGATGTAGATGAGCGGGACAAACAATTCGAATATTTTATAATGATGTTTTCATAGAAATACTCTAAAAATAAAAGCCCCGAGATTGGGGCTTTTACTGTATTAGGGGCTAAGCAAAGCTCTTACCATTTATGGCTATAAGTCACTTTAAGCGTTATACCATTTGCAACTAAGTGGCTGGTGTTATCGTTCGTTCTTAATAATTGGCTATAAAGCGGGTAGTACTTGCGGTTAAACATGTTTTCTAAACCAATGGTCATGGTGTCTTTCTTGTTAAGCGCAAAACTACTGATTAAATCTGCCGTAGTATAAGATTTTACATCGTAACGACCGAAACTATTTATACCATTTAAACGGTAATCTTCTGAACCGAAGTAAGTAGCTTGTAGACGGTTTGTCCAAGTTTCAGTTGGGCTATAAGAAATATAACCTGTGAGTTTTAATGGTGGAATACGGAAACCTGTCATGTCCTGTTCAGCACCGTTTTGCGGTTTTTCACGGCCTTTCATCCACGTAACGCTACCACCAGTTCCCCAAACATTTGCATCGTCAAAGTAGTCAAGCGTTGCTTCAACACCTGTGACTTTCTCTTTGGTTCGAGCCAGTACTAAACCATTGTTGAATGATTGCACAGCACCTAAGTCAGATGTTGAACGGAATACCGCTAAACTTGAAGAGAAGTTGTTAAAGTTACCTTTCCAGCCAAGCTCGTAGTTATCTACTTTTACAGGCTCTAAGAATGATGATCCAAGGTTAAAACCTTCACCAGCATTACGAATAATCAAGCCAACATCAGGTAACTGGAAACCTTGGTTAAACGATGCATAAATTGAGTGCTGTTCGTTTGGTGAGAAAGTCACATTGGCATTGTATAACCATGCATCAGCTTTCACTTTTCCACCTGGAACTGTGTAAGGGTTGGTTTTGCCTAATTGTGATAAGGGAACAAAGCTGTCAATTTGCGCATAGCTGTCTTCATAGCGTGTACCAGCTTCTGCTGACCATTGGTCATTAAAGCGGTGTTTTAGCTGTACAAAACCACCGACACTTTGCGTGGTGAGTTCAGGTAAATAAATCAGTTTGCCGATTTTTACAAACTCTAAGCCGCCCGATTGATCATAAATTTTTTGATCAAAAATATCTAAAGGCATCTCACTTTTTTCACGGCTAAAGTCACCACCCCAAACTAAAGATGTGTCACCTAAAAACTCAAGGGGAGTGGTAACCGTTAGGCGGCTACCGAGTACATTATTTTCTTGATAAATCTGGTCGACTTGTTTACCACGGTTGGCATTTGCACGTGCATCAAACGGTGAAAAACGGGTAAAGAAGTCGCGGTAATAAATTTGAGCATCAACCTTATTGCCAAAAAAGTCTTTATGGTTATAGGTCAAATTGTAGATCTGGTTTTCGTTTTTATTTTGGTCTTTGAGCTTTAAGCCTTTAATGGCTTTGGCTGGCACAGTTCCAGCAGGAGCTTTTTTAACACTTGGGTCAGATGCATAATCTGAGTCTTGCTCGGCATTATAGTAGTTTGCAGCAAACTGTAGGTATTGGTTGTCATCAATGTGATAACCCAACTTACCGCCGATGCTATAGCCATTTGAGTCGTAAAGGTCGCCTTGGCTTGGTTCTGGTGCAACACGGTCACCACTTGCATCGTAGGGGCTACCAATACGTTGGTAACCAAAGTCGAGTGCATAGTCGAAAGCGTTAAAACTGCCCGTAAAATACTGGTGAATATCACCACTTAAAGCATTAGAACGCAGATTTGTGAGGGGTGTTTGAAGTCCAACAACCGTTTTAGCCGTAGGCTCACCGCCCGCAGCTTTCGTGGTAATTGAAATAATACCGCCCGCAGCACCGCCACCATAAATTGCGTTACTACCACGAATCACTTCAATGTTGGCAATACTTTCAGGGTCAATGGCTGAAAGTCCTCTCGCTGTATCACGAGTGAGGTTCATTGGCACGCCATCCACCAAAATAAGCGCATTACGGCCACGTAAAGTTTGACCATAATCGGTAATGGTTCGGCTTGAGTCCGATAGGCCCGGTACGGCTTTGGCTAAAACAGTCGCAATGTTCCCAGACGATCCATTTTTCAAAATTTCAATTTGTTTTTCATCAAGCTTGGTGACTTGTTTGGCAGAGGTAGAGAGTTCATCTGCACGTGAAGCGGTAATGGTAATGGTAGGAAGGGCTTCAGGCTTTTTTTCTGTTTCTGTGGTATCAGAAGTTGAAGCTGCAAATGCTGAGTTTGAAAGAATAATGGCTCCACCAAGTGAAAGAAGTGGAATGATATTTTTAACTTCAGACTTTCTTGTAAAAAGTTTATTACTTTTCTTATTTGCCATTGTCTCGCCCTGAGAGTGATTTTAAATTGAGCGAATTATAAATGAGAATCATTGTAATTAACAATATTATTAATTGCATTAAAATAATATATTTGAAATTTATTCAATGAATTAGGGGAATAGGCATTTATTCCCCTTAAAAGATTTGAACAGTTATGAGTTGTCTTTAAAGGTATTTAGATGGTTTTGATGGGCACGGCGTATAATGCTGCGGTCATCCCCGAGCACAAAAAGCTGAACGGATTGTTGTTTCCAAGCTGCGATATCTTCAGGTTGTCGAGGAATAGCACAGAAATGTTTTTGGCTATTTTTAGTCTTTAAATACATCTCTTGAACTTTTTCTTTCACTTTTTGATGGCTAGTTTGCCACGGCATTCCCATCGATTGAGAAAGGTCGGCAGCACCTTCAAGAATAATATCGATGCCTTCAACTTTTAAAATTTCATCTAGTTGTTCTAGTCCTTCCAAACTTTCAATCATGGCAATGACAACCGTTTCGTTTGCAGCCTGTTCAACAAAACTCGCTAAATCATCTATGCCGTATCGATTTAATCTTGTTGAGTTGAGTCCTCTTTGCCCAAGCGGCATATAATGACAATAATTCACGGCTTCTTGTGCTTGCTGAGCATTTTCAATACGAGGGAAAACAATACCCGTTACCCCTGCATCGAGCAGAGGTAGAACTAGGTGATTAGCGTTTAAAGGTACTCTTATAAACACATCAAGGCTCATAGCTCTAGCGGCTAAAATCATGGTCTCGACTTGAGACATACTAAATAAAGTATGCTCCAAGTCGATAATAATAAAGTCATAGCCCGCAAGTGCCAGTAGCTCGACATTAATTGGAGAAGCTACGGAACAAAATATTCCGTAGAGCGTCTCACCATTTGCTATTCGTTTCTTAAAAGAAATCGAATGCTTATTCATATTCAATTTCCTTAATAAGGCTGAGCGGGTTCGGCGTGGTTTGTACTCTTAAGCGAATTTCTGGAAGGAAACGGCGGCTTGCGAGCTGTTCAATATCGATAGTGTCATCTGTAAAGTTAAACAATTCATATCGTTCGCTAAACTCTGGATGAGCTTCTTTATGCTGATTAATGATGGTTCTTAACATGGTCCAGAATTTGATTTCATCGAAGTCATAATGTTCATTTAAGAAAATCGCTAACTCAGCCAGATTTACAAACCACAGCGCATCTTGAGTAAAGTCTCTTAACTCATTTGGAGAGTGGGTTTCTAAGAACGAGTTCGGGTTAATTTTGGCGTGTTCTTTTGGCGCATCTTGCAAGTTAGGTAAAAGTTCCGGCTCGCGTAAAAGATGACGGCTAAAACGAATTCCATCGTGGAAATCTTTCAAGGCCGCTTTAACGGGTAAGCCATTTTTATGAATCAGTACCATATTTTGTGCATGTGACTCTAAAGCGAGACCGTGGCACCATAAAATATGCATGATAGGTAAATAAGCATTGGTGAGTAACTTTTCTAACCAGAACTCGATACCGTACTCTTGAATCCATTCATCAATTAAAGGCTTTTGGTCAATATCGAGTTGCATTAGACCCGTTACAGGAGTTGCTGATTCACCTTCTTTTAAGTAGCTGTAAATACTTTCGCGCCAAATGCAGGCGAGTGCGCCGTATTGAACAGGTAAAGCAATCGGCTGGTTCACTGAAAGACCGCCAATCTCTCTTAAAATAACAGGCTTGCGCTGTTTTTCTAAAATATGATCTTGCTCAACAATGTTATAAAGCCAGTCACTCATTTTTGCCGCATTTTGAACGGTATGCGGTGCCAATACACGAGAGGTAGAGGTATTGACCAAGTTCATTGCCAACTTAAGAGAAAGTGCCGAGATATCACTAATATTCGACAAGGTCCGAATGGACTGCTGTGGTAAATAAGTTGGACCTTCAATATCTAACGGAATGATCAGTTGGTTGCTAATCGCATCTTGATAATACAATTCAATAATTTTATCCCACTGCCATGGGTGAATTGGGGTAAGGATATAATCTTTAAAATCTACATTTTGTTCTTTCAATTGATCATTAATGGCTTGTAGATCTTTTTCTGAAAAATGCTGTTTATAAAGCTGCTCTAAGTTAATGGTTTCACTTAAAACCAGTTTGCATAGACTAGCATGAGTCGCCACCCATTGAACCGTAAAACCTTCAGAAAGTTCGGGTGCATATTTTTGATTTTCTTTTAAATCGAAGCCGATACGAGATTTAAAACTTGGGTGATATAAATGGGCGTTGGTGATGCGTGCTTCTTGTTCTAGGTACGGCAAAGTTCTTAAAGGTTGAGCAGGGGCTTGGCTCAAAGTTTGTGCATGTTTAACGTAAGTTAAATTAAGTTCATCATTAAAATTTTGCCATTTAACTGGGTCAGCTTCAATAATATTTTTTAGATCGGTAAGTAATGCTTTTAAGTTAGGGCGAGTTTCAGTGCCTAAAGTAATATCAGAACGGACTAAGCTTGAAGGGTCTAACTTAATTCGTTTAAAACTAAAGTGTCGTTTAGCCGCGCAAGTATAAAAAACGGTATCGGAAATATAGAACTTGATCTGACCTTTAGAAAACTCGTATTTAAAAGTATTTTCAAAAATGAGTGCTTCTAATAATTGAGCCATCACGCGATTTTCCGCGAGGGTTTTATAATTAGTTTGTTGGATCGGTTGAAGAGGGCAAAGGTCTTCTGCACCGCGATATTTATAAATAGGATTTTCAACTTCAATCCAGATAGGATTGCCACCACTGTGGTAGAGCGTATTTAACATATTTGCCTTGATTGGTAATGTGTGTGAATGAATTAATAAATCGCGGTACTGCTGACCTTTGGCAGTAAAGTTTTCTTGTGTGAGCGTAAGACGGGTGGCTTGCCAAAGTTCAGATTCTTCAATGGCTGTAACTCGTGAAATTGCACTGATGAGATGAGCAATATGGTTGATCACGAGGTAATATTTTAAAAAGGTCCATGCATCTTTTTGAGAGAACCAAACGGTACTATCTTCAGAAATAGATGAGTCATCTTCTATCATTTCTGGAACAATGCTAATGCCTTCCATGTCTCGAAGAATAAGGCGATGCGGATAGCCATTTTTAAATTCCATTAAGCTGTTTTGCATGTGCGCTTCTACGCTAATGCCTTTATTTGCAAACAACTCAATTAATGGAATGAGTGAAACCTTAACGTACTGTTTCCACCAAAAAGTAATAAAGCCTTTCGCGTCTTTCGATTGTAAGTTTTGATTCGGTGCCGCTTGCTGAATAAAGCTTAAAAGCGGGATTTCATGGTTTTCGTTTTCTTCAACCAAGCCACCGAGCATTCGGGTATTTTCTAGTACAGCAGGAGTCAGCCCAGCTCGATAAATAATGCCAAATGAACTTTCAAGCTCTGGGATTTTGACTGTTTTTGCCTCTAACTCCGGCAGAATCAAAAGGTCGGGATATTGCTCATTAATCTTGTGATTAATAATAATTTTGCTTGCATCAATGGCACGTTCCATTTCATCCATTGGGTTATTACGAATGAAACTGGTAATTCGTACATCAATTGAAAGCTTTAAGAATAGGTTCGATTGAGGCAACCACACCGTGCGAACAGATGAGGTTGGCCATACGGTTTGACCTAAGGCTCCCAGATAGATCACGTCTTGGCTGTCTAAATATTTCTTTAAAGATGGATGTTGAAGTAAGAAGTTGGCTTGCCATGGGTGGGTGGGCATGAGTTCATAGTTTGCGAAGTTTTCTTGTAAATGGTCTTTTGCAGCTTCTAAAACTTCCTCTTCAATACAGTGAGATGGCTGTTCTTCACTGACCAGTTTTTGGATTAAAGAAGAATGAATTGCAAAGTAGTGGAGTTGGAAACTTGCACCTAACTCAGGGCTATACTTTTTCATGTCCTCTTTAGAAAAACCTAAGTTGGCTTTAGAGGTCACATGAAAAGGGTGCCCATATAACATGCCTTGCTCAGTAGCCTGAAAACCACTCAATGCTTTAGTTGCTGTTTGGTAAGGCTTATTTTCTAAAAAGAATTTTGTGTTCTCGATACTATTTACAATATCTGAGTACAAATTCTTATTTTGGTTTTTATCTTTAAATAAGCTATTCAGTTCATCTGTAATCAGCCTCAATAACTGCTTAGGGTCGGTGAGCGAGTCAAATGTATTGTCGTTTAAGTTTTGCAGAACAAAACCACGTTGATATCTATGATAACCAGTGGTGGATAGATGCTGAACTGCGCCATAAGCAACCGTGTTAGATGCATGAAATGTATAAGCAAAACATAGCGTGTCTGGTTGCTCTGCATATAGGGTGAATAAAGGAGAGTCTTGAGCTGGAATAATGCATTCTTCAAGATTCACTTTGAGTTCACGAAAGAAAGTATTCAGGTACTGTTCGAAAAGTTTATAAGACCATGCATCTGTTGTAATAATTGAGTTCATTCTTGTGCCTCTTTTAAAGTTGTATCCATTAAGAATTTGTTCAAAATCACTACTAATCCCGCACCGATAAAAAATAGTGAGGTGCAGATTAATGCAGCGGTAATATTGAAAAATGAGTAGGTGAGCGTGATGGTGATTGGGCCAATAAGTTGCCCTAAGACAAAGGCACTGTTAGAAATACCAATCACTTTTCCTTGGCTTTGAGTGCCAGCTTTTAGAGAAATGGTGTGTAAGATCGAAGGAATAAGGGCTGCAAAGCAAAAACCTTGTATGAGTCGTAATACAAGAACTAGCCAGATATTCGAAACCCAGATCAATGCAAAAATCGTGATGCCGCAAATTAAAGATGCGTAAACGAAGTTATTAAAAGAGTCTCCTTTATCATCATTTCTTTTTCCCCAATAGGTCGCAGCAATAAAGGCTGCTCCCCATGAAAGCGCATGAATGGTTCCCGTTAAACTCGCGGCAGATAACGATGAATGAGTGCTTTGGCTTATTTCGCTAATGTATAAAACGAAGCAAGACACCAAACCAAAGCCACCCGCTTGAACCAAAATGCCGGCGCTTAACCATGAAAAAATTGTTCTATCAAAGAAAGCGGGAAGCTTGGATTTCTCTTTGGTTTTTGTGGTTTCAGTTTTAACGGGATTAGTTAATACAAATGACGCAATCACAATGAGTGTCACAACAACAAATGCTGTTGCGTTGAGTAATACTTCAACCCGCCATTGATCCATAAATATCCCGCCGAGCACGGGACCACATAGGCAAGCGAGCGCAACACTACTTTGTAGTTGCCCAAAAGCGGCACCTCGTTGTTGTTCATTGGAAAGGTATGAAACATAGGCATTTAAAATCACGGAAAGACCGCAAAAACCGAGTAGAATTCGCGCGAAAATAAATAGGTATAAATGCTGGGCACTCGCCATGAGCAGTATTGAAATACAGAAACCTGCCAGAGAAAGTAGCAAGGCTTTTTTATGGCCGAATGTGTCGGATAGGTGTCCCACAATCGGTGCTGTAAATAAACTGCCAATAGCCGGAGCCGCGAGTGCTAAACCTGCCCAGATAGTGGGAGCACTCATATGCGCCGTCAGTTTTTCCATATAGAGCGGCATGATCGGAATAAGTACCATGAGCCCAAAAGTGGAAAAAAATTGACAGAGCAAAATAATGAAATGATCTAGGCGAGATGAGCGCATGATTTAGATATCCATGGTCTCATAGCTAGAAACAGATAAGCTGTGATAAGGGTTCGGCGTACTTCCGATTTTACTTGGCATGCCTGTTGAGTCGCTTTCTTGCGCAAGTAAAGGCGTAAGGAGCTGTTTGAATGGCCAAGTCTTATTGTCGAAAAGATAAGTTTGAATTTGCGATTTTGTTTGTTCTGAAATGGGTTGGGTTTCTACAAAATCTTGAATAATGTCTTGAACCATCTCCCAAAAATCGCTTTCAGTTCGATCCGTATATTTCAAGGCAGCTAGAGCAATTGGGTAGAGGTTAATTTGAATGCCTAAGGTAATGAAGTAATTAAATAAGTCTTCATTTTTAGTAAAGATAAGATTGTTCGGCGTGCTGGTATCAATGGTATAAACCGGAGGTGTAAAACCATTTTCTTCAATGGCTGTGGTACATATTCTTAAGGTATCGTGGTCACGTAAAATAAAGCATTTCAACTTGTTATTTTCATAACACACCATGGTGTTTTGCCCGTGGCATTCAGGCATGATGCCTTTAGCCCAAAGGGTTAAGAATGTTTGAATAAAATGAACACTTAAGTCTTTTAATAATGACCATTTGTCACCTTCAACGCCTAACGTTTCCCAAGGGTCAACATACGTACAGCTTAAAGCTGACATAGTGATTGGGGTGACGTTTTTGTCTTGGCAAAGATCCGGTAAATGTCGGACTTGGCAGCCGATTACACCTAAATTTTTTACAATCGGCTCTTGTTTACCCAGCACCCACCAGTGCGTTTCATTACTCAAAAAGAGACGATTTTTTATTAAAGCAGTTTCATTAATGACTTCATTTAAAAAATCATAAGCCGTATGCCCATTCATTAAATAACGGCCTGGCATAGAGCGGATTGCGCCTAATGTTTTGGCATTGGTCGAGAGTTTTAAATGCAGATTCGGCTTTGCGTTGTGAATAAGGGTTCTTAAAGAAGATGTCGGTGAACCAATTGTGGTGACATGGTTTAGGTCAATACCTTCATACTTATTTTCTTCAAGCTTTAAATAGCGATGTTGCGTCTCTAACAAAGGTAGGGCTAAGTAGTCATCTGAAAGCTCAGTCATTTTGTCAGCAATCAGACTTTCCTCAACTTCTGATAACAAAAGCTCTTTGTGAGGAATCGATTCCATATTATTGATCACATCATCTTTCTTAAAAGCCCACCAATACACCTCAATTTCTTTTTGAGTTGTGAGTGGTGCAAGTTCACCTTTTGAGTGAGCGAATGGATGAAATGGACGGTCAGCTACCAGTGATAGCAATTCACTGGTCATTAAAGGTGAAGAAAATGAAAGGGCTGACTGTAAAATTTGAGGAATTTTTTCAGCCGTTACTAAGTTATCGAGCCAGTAATTAATCGCTTTTTGATGGTGTGGTGACGGCCACCAAGTTGCTTGAGTTAAATAGTTAAAAATTTCAGAAATCGAAACTTTAGATGTTGTATTACTTAAGAGGTTATGAAGTAAAACTTCGGGTTGGGTAACATAGAAAGGATTTACACCATCTACTTTTAAACAGTTGAAATAGAGTTCCAACTCATCATTGAGAGTAATTGCCAGATAAGGCTTTTTATAGGAAATATGATCTTTAAAATCTCCATAATTCTCCATGTAGAGGGCATCTATCGTTTTTTGTAGTTGTGCTGTGTAAATCCGATCTAACATTTTAGTTATTCCTATTCTTATAAAAGCGGTAGAACCGTGCCAACGTTTTGTTCTTGTGCTGCATTGAAGAACCACTTCGCGCAGACAATATCGTCAATCGCCATGCCCATTGGGTTGAGCAAAATGATTTCATCTTCGTGTTCACGGCCGTTTTTATGACCAATAATGATGTCGCCAAGTTCAGCATGCAGTTTTTCACGACTGAATAAGCCATCTTCAACCAACACGTTGATGACTTTCTTTTCTCGGTTTGATTGGTCCCAGTCATCTACAATCACTTTGTCTACTTTTAAGAAGACTTCAGGCTCAATATCCATAATTGAAATGTTTGAAACAAAGCAGCCTTTTTTAAGCCAATCAAACGGAATGTAAGGCTTATCTGAAACTGTGCAGGTAATGAGGACATCGGCTTGCACAATTGCAGACTTAGCACTGTCATGAATTTCAATTTCTAGATTTGGATATTCTGATAAGAACAATGCTTTGAGTTTTTCAGCTGCTTCGGGGTTCACATCAAATAAATGTATTTTTTTCACTTGAGCGTATTGCTCAAGTACCGTCTTAATCTGCATTTGAGCAATTGGACCGCAGCCAATTACGGTAATGTCTGAAAAGTCCTTTTTCGCTAAATACTTAATAGAAACACCCGTAATTGCCGCAGTTCGCATGGCACTGATGAGGCTGCCTTCCATCACTGCAACCGGATAATTTGTTTCTGAATCATTTAAAACAATCAGTGCGCTGGCACGCGGAATATTGAATTTTTTAGGGTTATGTTGTCTTGAACCAATCCATTTGATTCCGGCAATCGGGTCGTTGCCACCTAAATAGCAAGGCATTGCAATAATACGGTCCGCAATATGGTCTGCACCTTGCCAGCGAAGATACGGTTTTAAAGGTTGTACAAACTGTTTATTTGCATGCAGGGTTAAACCTTCAGTAATCGCTTCAATAAATGAATTACTATGATTTGCGCCAAGATTTAATAAATCTGATTGACTTAAATAGCGAAGGGTAGCCAAATTGCTCATGAATATGTCCTAAGGAGAAAGTTAAACAACATTTTGTAAAGTAAGGTTTTCTTGACGTCGTAAGTTTCGATTGAAGTGACGTTTCTTGATCATTTCGAACCATTCATCTTCATAAACAAGATCAAGATAGCGGTCGCCTCGATCGGGCAGCAGCGTTAAGACGCATGAACCTTCGGGAATGGTTGTAATCTGTTTTTTTATGGCTGAAAGGGAGGAGCCGCTCGAACCGCCTGCAAAGATTCCTTCATGTTCAAGAAGTTCTCTACAACCGAGTGCCGATTCATAGTCATCTACATAAATGACATCATCAATTTCATCAGGAGAGAGGAGTGGTGGGACAGTACTTGCTCCAATGCCGGGAATTTCACGTGGACCAGATGTGCCACCGAACAATACCGAACCGACAATATCGACCGCGATGACTTTTAATTCTGGAAATCTTTCTTTAAGGCGACGAGATACGCCCATAATCGTGCCGGAGGTACTTGCCCCAATTACGAGGTAATCAATCTTCCGATCAATTTGATTTAAGATTTCTTCTGCTTCACCAAAGTAATGGCTTTTCCAGTTGTTTGGATTTGCATACTGGTTAATCCAGACTGCATTTGGCAGTTGTTGGCATAGCCGTTTTACGGTGTCAATTCGGGTTTTTAAGTAACCGCCGTTTTGGTCTTTCTCAGAAACCATTTCGATATTGGCTTTGTAGAGCTTCAGCATTTGTAAATTTGCTGAGGCAATTTTTGGGTCAATCACGGCAGTAAATTTTAATCCATATATTTTGCAGGCCATTGCAAGCGCAATAGCTAAGTTCCCTGATGAACTTTCAACAATATGACTGTCTTTATTAATCACTCCAGATTTCAGGCCTTCCTGTAGCATGAATAATGCTGGACGGTCTTTAATGCTTCCTCCTGGGTTTAACAATTCCATTTTCGCAATCACTGAGACTGATTGATGCGTGAATAGCCTTGATAGTTGTAATAGTGGCGTTTTACCTATGCATTCGAGAATATTTTCATGGATCATGGCAGATCTTCTCAGGTTTTTATGTGTTGTAAATGATAATTATTATTAATTAAATTATTATTACGATTTATTCCAAGATTGTTGCTGTTTGTAAAGAAAAAACAGGGGGAGTTATAGGAATTTTCACTAATTTTTTTGTTCTAATTCTTTGAATAATAAAATCTATATTTTACAAAAGGTTAAATTAATAAACTTTTTAAATATAAGCAGATAGGCAGGAACTTACTATTTTATAAAATTTAATCACAGTGAAAAAATAAGTGAGTTGACGAAAAAATGAAGAAAAATAGGTGATGAGGAAAGTTTTTTCATTCATAACTCTTCATACCAAGGTAAGTTTATTGAAACAAAAAAGCTGTAATTTGATAAAAAGAGCACTCCCTATGAAGGAGCTAAGTAGATAAAGCAGCGTTGAATAACTAGTCTTATTTTAAAAATGAAAATCTACTTATTGCCTACTTGAATCATTTTTCTAAAAATTAATCTAATTTAGCGATTAAGTATTATAGACGTGTTGTATTTATGACGACATATGTAAACAAGCCTTAATCTATAACATACGAACACTTTAAAATTATTGAAAATAAAGTTGTAAGGTGTAAGGGTTTGGATTTTTTTAATTATTATCGTGATCTTCAAGCTGAGTTAAGCAACTATCCTTGGCTAGAAATGATAGTTTCACTCACAATTTTGATTTTATTTGCTGCGTTGGCAAACTTTATTGCCAAGCGAATTATTGTTAGGGGAATCCGTCATTTAGTGACTAAAATCAAGTCACTTAATCAATCTGTTTTTGCTCAGCATAGTGTTATTAAGCGATTTGCCAATATTGTGCCAGCCATTGTGATTATGAATGGTATTACCACTGTTCCACACTTATCTGAAAAAGCCATTGCTTTGGTACAGATGGGCGCACAGGCATTTATTTTCCTGACTATTGCACTCACTATTAGTGAATTATTAAATATATTTAACTTAATCTATCAGCGTAATCCAAAGTCTAGAAATAAGCCGATTAAAGGTTATTTACAACTCGTTAAACTCATCATTTTTGTTGTTTGTGGTTTGATGATTTTAGGTACCTTCCTTAAAAAGGATGTATTTACCTTACTGGCTGGCTTCGGTGCGATGGCAGCCGTATTAATGCTGGTATTCCAAAATACCATTTTGTCATTGGTCGCGAGTGTACAAATTGCTTCTTATGACATGGTGCGTATAGGGGACTGGATTGAAATGCCATCGTTAAATGCCGATGGTGATGTGATTGATATTTCATTGCATACAGTCACAGTCCAGAACTTTGATAAAACCTATACCACCATTCCAACCAATAAACTCGTAACGGACACTTTTAAAAACTGGCGTGGTATGAGTAATGCCGGTTGTCGTCGTATGAAGCGTTCTCTTTATATTGATCAAACTAGCGTTCACTTCATGACTGAAGAAGAGCAGCAAAAACTTAAAGATTTTCTATTATTAGATCAGTATCTCAATGCCAAGCAATCTGAAATTGAAGAATTCAATAAGCATCTAGGAAGTCAGTCACGTTATAACAAAAGACGTTTAACCAATATTGGGACATTCAGAGCATATGTTGAATTCTATTTACGTCAGCATAAGGGCATTGCTCAAAACCAAACTCTTATTGTTCGTCAATTACAACCGACGAGTGAAGGTCTACCTTTAGAAATTTATGCTTTTACCAATACTACGGCGTGGGTTTCTTATGAAGCAATTCAGTCTGATATATTTGATCATCTCATCGCGATATTGCCAGAGTTTGGCTTAAGAGTGTATCAAGCGCCTTCAGGCCATGATTTTCAAAAATTAACAGTAGAATAACTAAATAGAAGAATGCTGTCTTTCTTGATTTTTCAAATAGATAGCATTCTTTTAATAATTTTATACATTAATTAATAATTATTTTTGGAAAATTATTATTAAATAGCGGTATAAATTGACTATACCAAGTTATGTGCGTTTCATAACTTGAAAAGATTAATTTTTAAGCAAACTCGATCTATAACTTTTCAGGAGTAAGGCTTAAGTAACAATTTTGACACTTTGAACAAAGAAAATACTAAATGTTTAAGAATAACAAACAATAAAGTTGCTTTACTAAAATTTGTTAGGTGAGTTGGAGTGTTTGAATGGCTACAGCAATAGAGAACCGAGCTAGACAACTTAAAAACGCAAAACGTGGAGGATATGCGCCAACCATTGCCAAAGATGTAAACAAACACAAAGTCCAAAAACTAAGGAGAGCTCTAGACGAAGCCCGGCGATATGTGAGTGAACTAAATGACGAAACCATTATCTTTGACGATCAAGACGCAAGGCAAAAGGCTGAAGGAGCCAAAGCAATAATTGAAATGTTTGAAGCAGCTTTAAGCGGTGCATGAGTACCATCAAGCTAAAACATAAATTATAAAAGACCTTGCTGAAGACACGGTTAACTTTCTAGTCCCCTGACTAGGTAACTTGGTTATTCAGCAAGGCAGTCAATAAAAATAATTCAAATATTTCTATATTCTATTTTTAGCTAAGACATCACAAAAAATCTAAGTCAAATAATATTATTGATGAGCTTAATTTTTTTCAGAAAATTATTACCAACTATAAAATCTTTCCGCACCAAAAATGCGATGAATTTTGCATTTTATTCAATTGTTGTGGCGTATTATGGAACTCGGTTTCAGAACACTCTTATTGATTACATTTGGCATTTCAAGACTTACATACTGCAATAATATATCCATCATACTTCCCTAAAAATCTGATCAACCAACAAAGTCAGAATAGGAGGGAAGGACCCATGCCAAAATTTCTAACAATTGCCGAGAAGGTCTATAAAAAATTCGAAGAAGATAAATTGTTCTCTGACAACCTGATTGAACAATTGAATAATTTAGTCAGCATTATTCGAAAAGAGATAAAGGGTACCCCCTGTAAACTCAAATACAATTTTATAGATTTTGAAGAATGTCTAAGTAAACCTTTAAATGAATGTACGATTAAACTCGACATGAGCTTAATGCCTAAATATAAAAACAAGGGCGAATATATTATGTGGCTAGCGAGCTTTATTGAAAGAATCACGATTGGTGGACAGCCAAAACTACCACCACTTTCAAGTATTGTGCCAGCCGACTTTAACGTAAAAAAAGAAGCTCAGACAGTACTGGAAAATAAAAAAGCCGTGTCGGAAGAAAATGCCAAGATGATTGTGAACTATTTTAATTCTGAGGAGTATAAGAAAAATAATAAGAAAGTAAATCTGGTTTAAAACCGTATAAAAGTGTGTGTCCACCGCACTTTTATAATCGCTGGAAAATTTCAGCAACCGCCTTCTGGGGCGGTTTTCTTTTATATAGTTTATTTACTTTATTTAATCGAGACAGTCTTATAATATGCAGTTTTTAATTATGATAAGCGAATATTACATATTATGAAATTAAGACTTTTTATCTTGGGCTTACTTATTTGTACCAATACTATGGCTGCATCAGACACAAGTTTTGAAGAGGAATATCATAGTCTTTTAGAAAAATTCCATACAGCTCAAGCACAAAGAGATAATTTTATTAAAAAGAATGCGAATAAAAATCTAACCAGTTCGCAAAGAAAAAAGCTAGATTCAATAGAATGTACTTATATGCAATCTGAACTGCAATATGATGAATTTATTATTACTAGATTTAAGGAATATAAAGCTTTCGTGAAGAAATCTGGTCTAGAAGTAACGAATGATAAAGAATTAATTAAAATGGATATTGATTCTTTAAAAGAAGAAATAAACAGCCCTCATGGGAAATGTAAATAACAATAAGCACCGGTAATGGTGCTTTTTTTAAAGGGTAATTTCTTATCAGTCTTACACAATAGTAAATCTTTCAGTTTTCAACACGATATACATACTTAAAACAATTACATCATAAAAACTTCCATAACTTATCTGTATAGCATGTTAAGTTTTTCTACACATATATAAATTATAGAAGGACTAAAACATGAAATGTTCATATCAAGATTTGGATGGAAACAGTGTTGAAATAACTTGTGAAAGTTACATACATATACCATCAGGTGCAGGAGTAAACGAAATAGTCGGGAATAATCGGTCGGCAGACCTAATACATATTACCGAAGATTTCAGTTTTTTTAAGAAAACACAAGCAGATTCAATACCCATCTATCGATTTGCTGTTGATGATAATTGTAATGTTTTTAATAGTGATGAGTTACCAGCTTTGGCACAGATTGGAAGGTTTTAGATGAATAGTTTTTAAAATGAAAACATAATCTATAAGTTAATTTTAAATATTTTGTAAAATTTATCAAATAGTAAATATTTAACTAAACTTAATACAGGTATTATAGACAGCTAAATTAGATGTAGTCTGAATATTTATAGGCAGTTTTAGACTAAATGTTGCATAGTGAGAAAGAACATGAAGCGCCTTATTACATTATTTTTATTGCCTTATGCTACGGGTACATTCGCTCAGGAGCCCTTCGAAGTCAGTAAAAGCTGTTTTGTTGTGAATGGTAAAAATAGTACTGAGACTTGCTTACTCTCTTCTACGAATAACTTAAGTTCTAACTTTGAAAGATTAACTTTTCCAAATAGCAAAGTATTTATAAAAGAATCAAATATTTGTTCTCATGAGGATTCATGTATTTCTGTGGGAAGTAATTTATCGAATTTAAAAGATGCGACTATTTATTATCGTGATTTTAAAACTAAAAAGATTATTGAAGCACCTGAAAAAGATTCATGGACATGCTTTAAGCAACAGCATGATCGGTTAGATTTTTGTGTTTCCTACAATTAACAAAAGCTTACCCCTAAGAGTGATAATTAAAGTAATGAGCGAAAACTAGTTAAGTATCCCTCTCATCTCTAAAACTGCTGCTATTTAATTATCAATGCTTTAATTATGTGTGCTCCATTCTAATTTACATTTCTATGCGAGAAGTACAAAAAAGCCTATAAACCTATGCTGATCGTAATATGGATAGTCAGTATTTATAACCTAATCAATGGAAACTATATGAGGTAAGACATGACTAAAATTATAGCTACCCTAGGTTTAGCAGCAATTATTTCAGTCTCTGTTGCGGCATGCCAAGGCGAGAACGATACCAAACAGCAAGATAAAACCACAACGCCGCACTCATTAGATAAAGACTCATAAAACTAAAAAAGCCCATCAATAGATGGGCTTTTTTAATCTTATTTTCATTTAAAAAATGGATTACTCAAAAACACTAAACCGACTGAAAAAAATGAGTCATCTTTAGTCTGATTTAAACGGTTACCGTAACTTGCGTTGAACTGTATATTTTCTTTGTACAACATATATTTAATACCGGTTTGATAAAATGAATCACTTCGATCATTTCCATACACTTCAGCAGTAACCGTTAAGGGTTTCGTAATGAATGTTTCTGTACCCACACCCCAAGTAGTTTGCTCGCGGTGAGTGGTGTGTTCTCTAAGCCAGCCCACATTAGTATGCAATAAGAAATGGTCATCCAACATAGAAAAGAGGTGGTCCCACATGTTTGAACAACTAAAAGCTTATTTATAAGTGATACTCTGCTCTAGTTAAGCTACCTTATTTTGTTGTGGTAGCTGGTCATAGTAAAACTCATCTGGAGTCATTTTGTCCAGACTCGAATGAGGTCGTTTCAAATTATAAAATTCAAAATATGCGTTTAATTGCTTCTTCGCATCCAAAACATTGCTGTAGGCTTTGAGATACACCTCTTCATATTTAACGCTCCGCCATAATCGTTCAACCATCACATTATCAACCCATCGACCTTTACCATCCATGCTGATTTGGATGTCATTTGATTTCAATACATCAATAAATGCATCACTGGTAAACTGACTGCCTTGGTCTGTATTAAATATTTCAGGTCGACCATATTTTTCAATAGCTTCATTTAATGTTTCTATGCAAAATGTAACCTCCATACTAATCGATACTCTATGCGCAAGTACCTTGCGGCTATGCCAATCAATCACAGCACATAAATAAACAAAGCCTTTTGCCATAGGGATATACGTTATATCCGTAGACCACACTTGATTACTGCGCTGAATAGCCAATCCTTTGAGCAGATATGGATATTTGCGGTGAGCTTGATTAGCCTGGCTTAAATTTGGTTTGCAATATAACGCATTAATGCCCATTTTCTTCATTAAAGTACGTGTATGACGTCGTCCTATATGATGTCCTTGACGATTCAACAAATCACGCATCATACGGCTACCTGCAAAAGGGTATTGCATATGTAACTCATCCATACACCGCATCAGCTTCAGATCTGATGCACTCACAGGTTTTGGGCGATAGTAATAACAACCACGGGAGACTTTCAGCAGCTGAGCTTGCTTAGATACTGAAATCTGAAGTGAGTCATCGATTAACTTTTGTGGTTGAAGCGGCCCAGTTTCTTCAACACACCTTCTAAAAAATCAATTTCTAATGCCTGCTCACCGATTTTTGCATGTAGTTTTTTTAGATCGATGGGTGGTTCTGTTGGAGCTTTTGATTGATCGAAAGCTTGCGAGGAAGCTGAAATCAGTTGATTTTTCCAGTCGATAATTTGGTTTTGATGAACATCAAATTCAGCACTCAATTCAGCAAGTGTTTTTTCTGCTTTAATCGCAGCAAGTGCTACCTTAGCTTTAAAATCATTTGAATGATTTCTTCTTGGTCTACGTGCCATAAAATACTCCATATATTGATGTTTATAACATCATTTGGGGAGCAAAATATCACTTATAAGTGTTGTTCAAATTTCCTGATCCACC
>NZ_JEXX01000037.1:0-16648 GCF_000582055.1 Acinetobacter sp. 766875
AGAGAGTCTGAATAAAGATTTGATCATTAAACAGCATTGAATAGCGGTGTCAGAGTAAGTTTGATTTCGACCATGCTTGCCTTGTGATTGTGCATACCACTGGGTCTTTGGATCGAACCAAATGGCAATATTCCCACGATTAATGAGAGCTCGGTTATATGCGGGCCAATTGGTTGTGCGGTAGATTTTTTGTGTAGGCTTCTTCATTTGAAAATTATATTGCTGAAGAAGCCCTTAAGAACAGCTTTGTGCAACAAAGCCGAAGTTAATTAGTAATAAAATTTGGAAAGAAAGAACATGATTATATTAACAGAAGATCAAAAAAAACAACTTAAATTATTGGTTGGTTTAAGTGGTGTGCCAAATTATGTAGATGCATATAACTATATTTATATTAATTTTAAAGATCAAATGCCCTCTGATCAAGCATATTGGTTTCAACAGGCCGCTGAAATTAATAGGTATATTAACAACCCCTCATTTGAAACTCCTACACAATCAGGTTATTTTATTCAACAAGTAAATAAAATATCTGGAAAAAATGATAGTCAAATTAAAATCATGACCAATATGATTGCAGAAAATGTAATTAATGATGTTTTAAAATCAGGAGTAATCCCTAGTCTTGAACATCAAGTTAATGATGATATTAAGGTTGCTTTAGATGCGGGTCATTTATTAGTAAGTCAATGGGGAGGAGCTTTTTATTATTGGGATTTAGAACTTGCCTCTACAGGTAATAAAAAATTGGGGCAATATATTGTTGAACAGGGTTTAGATGGACAATTTATTGATATTACAAGTACAGAAATGGCCCGTACAATTGAAGATCTTGGTTTAGGTGGTGATAGTTTTCAGCCTGTTATAGGAGCTATTAAAACCTTTTCTTCGGGATATTCAGATGGACTTAATCCTGTTGCAATTATTCCTGCTTTATTAGGTTTTACAGGTTTGGCACAACAGTTATCTGAGCATAGTGATCAATGGATTGGTTTAAAAGTTTTATTTAGTACACTTCAAAAGTTAAAAATAGTAGATGATATTATAGATCCAGTCAAGGGTACAGTGTTTAATATAGAGAAGTCTACTTTTGATGATTTCCTAACTTATTTACTGGAAATTAAGCAATTAGATGAAAATATAACTATTGAAAATGCTATTGAAAAAATATTCAGCGATTATACATATGGTAGTGAAAAAAATGATGAGCTAGATGGTGGACTTATTATTGGTATTGGCAATGATACTTTATTTGGTTTAGGAGGAGACGATAAATTATACGGTGGTTTAGGCCAGGATAGGTTAGTTGGAGGTAAAGGTAATGATACATTATATGGAGGCATAGGTAATGATAAATTATATGGTGGTTTGGGCGAAGACAAATTATATGGTGATAGTGGAGACGATATACTCTATGCAGGAAACAAAAAAGAAGATTTAGATGATAAAAGTAAGAACTATTTATATGGCGGCATAGGTAATGATAATATTTATGGTGGCTCAGAAAGTGATATCTTAGTTGGAAATGGAGGAGATGATAAAATATATGGTGGTGATGGAAATGATATTCTATATGCTGGAGATGAAGAAAATGGTTTAACTGCTCGTGGTGGGGAGAGTGATTTTCTTTATGGTGGAAAAGGTAACGATATTCTTCACTACAGTAAAAGCTTTCTTTTTGGTGGAATAGGACATTTAGAGGGTGGTGAAGGATTTGATACATATAAGGCAGGTGGTACAGTTATTGTAAATGATAGTGACGGTAAAGGTATCTTATATTATGACAATAAAAATTTACTCGGCGCAGAAATGCGTTATCAGTCTGATAGCTTATCACCACCTCCAACTTTAGATTTTAGTAAGAGTGGTTATGATATTAATGATAAAACAACTGGAAGATTGGTTGAGATTGCTAGAACAGATAAGTATGTAAGGTATATTGTTACTGGTGATATTAATTTTAAATATAAAGATTTAACTACAGAAGCTTTAGATACAAGAAGTAAAAATGATACTGACTTGGGAATTAAGTTTTATGTGACAGTTTATAAAGATATACCACCACCACCACCACCTTTTAAACCACCTCATAATCCACCTACACGTTCAGACCCCTTGACTTTAGATCTAAACTTTGATGGTAAAATTAATACAGTTGAATTAACACAAGGTGTCAATTTTGATTTGGATGGTAATAAATTTGCAGAAAAAATATCTTGGATTAGTCCACAGGATGGGTTTGTAGTACTGGATTTAAATAAAAATAATGAGATTGATAATGGTGGAGAACTTTTTGGTACTGATACTTTATTAGCGAATGGTAATAAAGCTATTGATGGATTTCAAGCATTAGCTCAATATGATGAAAATAAAGATAAAATAATAAATGAGCAAGATGAGGTTTATAGTCAGTTAAAAATTTGGAAAGATTTAAATCAAGATGGTATATCTCAGTCAAATGAGCTCTTTAGTTTAGCTGAGTTAGGTATTAAATCAATTTCAGTTAATAATCAAAATATAGATGTTACAGATGAAAATAAAGTTATTCATACTAATAAAGCTACTTTTGAACAAGAAATATTGGTAAATGGAGAGTTAATTAAAAAAATAGGACTCGCTGAAACTTTGTTATTTGAAGTAAATACCTCAAATACAGTTTGGCAAGGTGAAATGAGTAATGAAACAGGTATACCTCTAGATATTTTAGTATTACCTGATTTACCAGGTTATGGTTCTGTCGCTTCATTACATACAGTAATAGCAAATGATACAACAGGAATATTAAAGTCATTGGTGAGTAAGTTTGCGACAACAGCGGCTGATGAACAATTAGCTCTTACTCATCAAATTTTATTATATTGGACTAATAATCAAAATATATCTGACTCAGCTACAACTTATTTTCAAGAAGGAATGAGTAAACAGCAATTTGAAATTTTAAAAGTATTATTAGGTAAAAGTACTGAGTGGAGTGGATGGCCTCCACATCATTCAGCGGCAAGAGAGTTGGAAGCTTTTTATCAAAAAGTTTTAAAAAGTGCATATAGTCAATTATTGAGTCAAACAACGAAAAAAGATTTCATAGATCTAATCTTATTTCAAGAGGAAAGAATCTATGAAACAACGATAAGATTACCTGTGATAGGTTCAAATCCATACGCAACGATACAACAAAGCAGTTGGGATGGGAAAGCACCAGCACCTCATCCTGAATCAATTGTATTAAATGCGGCTTGGAAGCATGTAGATACAATTTGGCATGGAGATTTTAATTTAGCAATTGAAAGGTTAACAGAATTATTTTTGCAGAATAATCAATTAGGAAAGATTGAAATTGAACAATTCCAGTTAATTGTACATGGTTTAGATCCTAATCATGATGTTCTATATAAAGAGTTATTTGAACAATTTTCTCTAAAAGCCCAAGAAATTACTGACGAAAATTTAAGAGGGTTATTATTAGAATCAATTTACGTCTTAGATGATAATCTAAGTGGTACGGAACAAAATGATGTAATAAGGTCTTTTGGTGGTAATGACAATATTACTGCTCTAGGTGGAGATGATACAGTTTATGGGGGTATTGGTAATGATACGATTTATGGGGGTATTGGCAATGATTACTTAGAAGGTAATCAGCATGACGATAGACTTTATGGTGATGTCGGTAATGATACTTTAATAGGTGGTTCTGGGAATGACTATCTGGATGGTGGAGCTGGCAATGACAGTTATGTATTCAATCTGGGTGACGGTCAAGATACGATCAACAGTTATGAATATAATAATCTCAAGATAGACCAGATCATTTTTAATGAAGGTATTCAAGCTTCGTCAGTAAGTGTTAAGCGTGATGGCAATGATCTGATTATTAAATACTCAGAGCAAGACCAGATTACGGTCCGTGGCTATTTTGATAGTAATGGAGAGGCAGCGGGTCGAATCGATCAGATTGTCTTTATAGATGGCACGATCTGGGATGTTGCCACGATCAAGGCAAAGGTACTGGCAGCAACGGCCGGTAACGATATTCTGCAGGGATATAACAGTGCAGACCATCTTGAAGGGTTGGCGGGGAATGATACATTGTATGGCTATGCTGGCAACGATGTATTAACAGGTGGTACTGGTAATGACTATCTGGATGGCGGAGCTGGCAATGACAGTTATGTATTCAATCTGGGTGACGGTCAAGATACGATCAACAGTTATGAATATAATAATCTCAAGATAGACCAGATCATTTTCAATGAAGGTATTGAAAGCTCATCTGTAAGTGTTAAGCGTGATGACAATGATCTGATTATTAAATACTCAGAGCAAGACCAGATTACTGTCCGTGGCTATTTTGATAGTAATGGAGAGGCAGCGGGTCGAATCGACCAGATTGTCTTTATAGATGGCACGATCTGGGATGTTGCCACGATCAAGGCAAAGGTTCTGGCAGCGACGGCCGGTAACGATATTCTGCAGGGATATGGCAGTGCAGACCATCTTGAAGGGTTGGCGGGGAATGATACATTGTATGGCTATGCTGGCAACGATGTATTAACAGGTGGTACTGGTAATGACTATCTGGATGGCGGAGCTGGCAATGACAGTTATGTATTCAATCTGGGCGATGGTCAGGATACGATCCAGAGTTATGAAAATAATAACCTTAAGATAGACCAGATCATTTTCAATGAAGGTATTCAAGCCTCATCTGTAAGTGTTAAGCGTGATGGCAATGATCTGATTATTAAATACTCAGAGCAAGACCAGATTACTGTCCGTGGCTATTTCGATAGTAATGGAGAGGCAGCGGGTCGAATCGACCAGATTGTCTTTATAGATGGCACGATCTGGGATGTTGCTACGATCAAGGCAAAGGTTCTGGCAGCGACGACAGGGAACGATATTCTGCAGGGATATAACAGTGCAGACCATCTTGAAGGGTTGGTAGGGAATGATACATTGTATGGTTATGCCGGTAACGATGTATTAATAGGTGGTTCCGGTAATGACTATCTGGATGGTGGCGCTGGCAATGACAGTTATGTATTCAATCTGGGCGATGGCCAGGATACGATCAACAGTTATGAAAATAATAACCTTAAGATAGACCGGATCATTTTCAATGAAGGTATTCAAGCCTCATCTGTAAGTGTTAAACGTGATGGTAATGATCTGATTATTAAATACTCAGAGCAAGACCAGATTACTGTTCTTGGCTATTTTGATAGTAATGGAGCGGCAGCGGGTCGAATCGACCAGATTGTCTTTATAGATGGCACGATCTGGGATGTTGCTACGATCAAGGCAAAGGTTCTGGCAGCGACGACAGGGAACGATATTCTGCAGGGATATAACAGTGCAGACCATCTTGAAGGGTTGGTAGGGAATGATACATTGTATGGTTATGCCGGTAACGATGTATTAATAGGTGGTTCCGGTAATGACTATCTGGATGGTGGCGCTGGCAATGACAGTTATGTATTCAATCTGGGCGATGGTCAGGATACGATCCAGAGTTATGAAAATAATAACCTTAAGATAGACCAGATCATTTTCAATGAAGGTATTCAAGCCTCATCTGTAAGTGTTAAGCGTGATGGCAATGATCTGATTATTAAATACTCAGAGCAAGATCAGGTCATTGTTCGAGATCATTTTAATAATGACTTTGAATCTGGAGGTCGAATCGACCAGATTGTCTTTATAGATGGCACGATCTGGGATGTTGCTACGATTAAGGCAAAGACTCTGGCAGCGACGGCTGGGAACGATATTCTTTATGGTGATAGCAGTGTAGACCATCTTGAAGGATTAGCAGGGAACGATACATTGTATGGCTATGCCGGTAACGATGTATTAACAGGTGGTTCTGGTAATGACTATCTGGATGGTGGAGCTGGCAATGACAGTTATGTATTCAATCTGGACGACGGCCAGGATACGATCAACAGTTATGAAAATAATAACCTTAAGATAGACCAGATCATTTTCAATGAAGGTATTCAAGCCTCGTCAGTAAGTGTTAAGCGTGATGGTAGTGATCTGATTATTAAATACTCAGAGCAAGACCAGATTACTGTTCTTGGCTATTTCGATAGTAATGGAGCGGCAGCGGGTCGAATCGACCAGATTGTCTTTATAGATGGCACGATCTGGGATGTTACTACGATCAAGGCAAAGGTACTGGCAGCGACGGCCGGTAACGATATTCTGCAGGGATATAACAGTGCAGACCATCTTGAAGGATTATCAGGAAACGATACATTGTATGGCTATGCCGGTAACGATGTATTAATAGGTGGTTCCGGTAATGACTATCTGGATGGTGGTTTTGGTAATGATAGTTATATTTTTGGCTTAAATTTTGGTCATGATATAATCTATAACTATGATTATGAGCAAAATCGTCAAGATATTATTTCTTTTATAGATGGATTAACACAAAAAGATTTCGAATTTCATAGAAATGATAATGATTTAATCATTCAGACTATTGATATTAAAAATAGTATTACTGTTAGGAACTATTTTGAAAAAGAAGCTCTTGGAAGTTATCGAATTGATAAGATTAAATTCTCTGACAATACAATATTAGATATTAATGATATAAAAAAATTAACCTTATTAGGTACAGAAAGTGCTGATACTTTAAGGGCTTTTAAAGATGGCGCGACTCTTTTGGGTAAAGGTGGTGATGATACTATCTATGGTAATACTGGTTCGGATTCTCTTTATGGCGGTATTGGAAAAGATATACTTTATGGGGGGGAGAATAATGATGATTTAGATGGTGGAGATGATAGTGATTTACTATATGGCGGAAATGGAAATGATTATTTAAAGGGTGGAGCTGGAAATGATGAATTATATGGGGGAGATGGAAGTGATACTTATGTTTTTGATAGAGGTTTTGGAAAAGATATAATAATTGATACTAATAGTATTGATAATCTAAATAAAGTTTTACTAAATAATTTTTATGCTGATGAAGTCGTTTTTATTAGAAGTGGGTTTGATTTAAAAGATCTTGTTTTGCAAATAAAAGATTCTAGTGATTCGCTTACTATTAAATCATTTTTTACAAACGACCCATACTCTTATAGTAAAGGTGAAAATTACTATGAAAGTATTGAGGTGGTAGATAATAGTTTTGATTTTAAATATATTGTTGAGGGAGTTAAAAAAGGTAGTGATTATAATGATTCAATTTATATAAGAGATGAATATGATTACTATATAAATTCTGCGGATGGTAATGATGTAATTAGTGTTGTTAATGGAAGTTATACCATTGATTCTGGTAATGGGGATGATAACGTTTATGTTGATAATGTTGTAAATTCTTCAATATATGGTGGTAATGGAAATGACTCTATTCATATCAATGGTGGTTTTAATAATGTTGCTTATGGAGGTGAGGGGAATGATTTATTAAAAGGAAATGGTGGTGGAGTAGTATTGAGTGGTGGCTATGGTTACGACACTTATGTAACTAGTGGTGGAAATATTGTTGATTTAGATTATGCTGGTAAAATTATAGTTGATGCAAATCAAATGTATTTTAAGTGGTCTCAAAGTGAAAGCGGAATTACTAAGTGGCTTGTTAGCCAGCCTAATGAAAACACTGCTAATTTAACTTCATATACAGAATATTCATCAAACTCAAGTTTGACTCAATATCAATATACTAAATTTAGTAACCGTTTAGCAGATATAGAATATGATGCAATAAAGGGAGAAATTTCCTTATTAAAAGATAATAATATTTATTTTAAAA
Organism: Acinetobacter sp. 766875; assembly: GCF_000582055.1. Taxonomy (NCBI): domain Bacteria; kingdom Pseudomonadati; phylum Pseudomonadota; class Gammaproteobacteria; order Moraxellales; family Moraxellaceae; genus Acinetobacter; species Acinetobacter sp. 766875. The sequence goes on from NZ_JEXX01000037.1 coordinate 7,775, forward strand.
TTCAAAATATTTTTGGAATGAATGAAATAGATAAAATTAAAAATAATATGGATATTTTTGTTTCTGGAACAGTTTCTTATCGTGCAGTAACTGCTTTTCAATATAAGGAATTTATTGAAACAAAGTTATCATTTTCTGATTTTATGGAGCAAGGTCAAGTTATATCAAAATATGATCAGAGCGATAATAAAATTTATGGTTTAACTCAATTAGGTAAAGATACTATTTATGCTAATGGCGGAGATGACTATATTTATACCGGACTTGGAGAAAGTCTTGCTTATGGTGAAGATGGAGATGACTATATTATTGCAACTGATATTAATGCTTTAGATGAAGTTTATGGTGGTATAGGTAATGATATAATTTATAATTATGATATTAATAATCTAAATTTAACCAATAATAGTAATTTCTATCAAAGAGATAGACTGTATGGTGGAGATGGTAATGATATTATTAATGTTAGATATCAGAATGCTCAAGTTTATGGAGAAGATGGAAATGATTCGTTAATAGGTAGTGGAGAATTATATGGAGGAGATGGAAACGACACATTGAAGGCTGGAGATGGTGGAGCTTATTTAGATGGTGGAGCTGGGATCGATCATCTTGTCGGTGGCTCGGGTGATGATACTTTTATTGTTGATGAACAAGATACTTATGAAGAAAATGACCCGAATGGCGGTTATGACACAATCCATATTTCACAAAATATAGATCTAAGTTTAGGTTACTTAGAAGCTGTGACATTGTTAGGTAATCAAAATTTAAGTATTTATGGGAATACTTCTGATAACAAGCTTATCGGTAATGCAGGTAATAACTATATTGACGGTCGTGCAGGCAGTGACTATATGCAAGGGGGTATGGGTAATGACTATTATGTTGTTGATACAACCGAAACTATCGAAACTGATGAGAATGGTAATACTTACTTTATAGAGGGTGACCAGGTTGTTGAAGATGTTGATGGTGGAATAGATACCCTGGAACGTTGGGAAGATGCACGCTTTATTAGTCAAGATGAAAATGGAAATCCAGTTTTAACAGATAGTTATAAAATATTAGAAAATAACATCGAAAATCTTATTTTAAAAGGTAATGCTAAAACAGGATTTGGTAATGATCTTGATAATATCATCGTTGGAAATGAGCAAGATAATTATATTGATGGTTTAGCCGGAAATGATACTTATATTTTTAGCCGAGGTGGTGGTACGGATACCTACAGCTTTGAAGATAATATTGATGCTGTAAATATATTAAAAATTCAAGGTTATTCAGCTAATGATGTATCTGCTCAAAAATATGGCGATAGCATATATCTTAGTTTTAAAGGTACAAATGATCATATCTGGCTTTCTAATTATTATATAGCAGATACCGAAAATACCACCTATAAGATGGATCAGATTAATTTTGATTCTGGAGTGATTTGGGGTGTTGATGATATTAACACATTAGTTAATAGAGCCTTAACAAACCATGCACCAACTGTTAATGCGGCTATACCATTAATTACAAGTAATCAGGGAACTGAATTTAGCTATAAATTTGCTAATAATATTATTGTTGATCAGGATAGCTGGGATTCTTTGAGTTATAAAATTACTTTAACGACTAAAGATAGTAGTGGACAATATCAATCTATTCCATCATGGTTAAGTTTTGATACTGCAACACAAACTTTATCTGGTACTCCTCCTACTAATGTGACTGGCAACTTATCGTTCTTTTATTGGGGAACAGATATGTATGGTTATAGTACCGCCACCTCATTTAATTTAAAAGTTAGTCTACCGAACCAAGCTCCAACATTGTTAAATGCAATTGCAGATCAAAGCGTGACGGATGCTAAAGCATTTAGCTATACCGTTCCTGCAACAACATTCAAAGACCCTGATGGTGATACATTAACGTATTCGGCTACCTTAGAAGATGGCTCTTCATTACCATCTTGGCTTAGTTTCAACCCAACTACCAGAGTATTGAGTGGCACTTCACCCGATAACACAATGCCGCTAAATATTAAAATTACAGTCAAAGATATTGCTAACCAATCAGTTTCTGATGTGTTTAAGCTAACATTTGTTGTTCAAAATCAAACAATAAATGGAACAAGCAATGCTGATACGTTATATGGAGCTTCAGGGAATGACTCCCTAACAGGACAAGCAGGTAATGATATTCTCTATGGGCAAGCAGGTAATGACACTTTAAATGGTGGTACGGGTAACGACACAATGTACGGCGGAAAGGGGGATGACACTTATATTGTGGATAGTACTGCTGATGTTATTAGTGAAAGTGTGAATGAAGGAACTGATACTGTCCAAAGTAGTGTTACTTACACATTAGTAAATAATGTGGAAAATTTAACCTTAACAGGCACTACAGCAATAAATGGTACAGGTAATGCACTCAATAATGTGATTCTTGGTAACAGTGCAATTAATACTTTAACTGGTGGCGCAGGTGATGATTATCTGGATGGAGGAGTTGGGGCAGATAAATTATTAGGAGGAACAGGTAATGACTCTTACGTTATTGACAATACAGGTGACATTGTCACTGAAAATGCTGGTGAAGGGATAGATACTGTTTTTAGTTCAATTACTTATACTCTCGGTAATAATCTTGAAAATCTAACATTGACTGGGTCAACAGCAATTAATGGTACAGGTAATGCGCTCAATAATGTACTTGTTGGTAATAGTGGAATTAATACTTTAACTGGTGGTGCAGGTGATGATTATCTGGATGGAGGAGCAGGAGCTGATAAGTTACTTGGTGGTTTAGGTAATGATACTTATGTAATTGATAACTCTGGCGATACTGTTACAGAAAATGCTAGTGAAGGTATAGATACGGTTCTGAGCTCTATTACTTATACATTAGGCAGTAACTTAGAAAATTTAACTTTAAGTGGTTCAACAGCCATCAATGCAACAGGTAATACATTAAATAATACTCTTACAGGTAATAGTGGAGTAAATGCTTTAAATGGTGGAGCTGGTAATGACATCTTAGATGGACAAGGTGGAAATGATCAGCTTACCGGCGGAACTGGTGCTGATACAGCACTGTATCAATTATTAGTTCAATCTGATGCTCTGGGTGGAAATGGTACAGATGTTTGGTCTGATTTCACTATTGGTAATACCACATCAAATACAAATGCAGATAAAATTGATATTGGTGATCTGTTAATTGGTTATTCTGGTACTTATAGCTTTACTAGTTTGGAACCATTTATAAAAACTGTTGTGAGTGGTTCAAATACACAGTTATATATTGATAGGGATGGTGCAGGAACAACGTATAGTAGTTCATTGTTGTTAACATTGAATAATACAAACGTTAATTTAAATGATCTAATCAATAACCAGCAAGTTATTATTTAAAAATTAGGGCGATGAGACCAAAATTATTTTTGGTCTTTATCTTAAATTGTTCATTTATCTAAAAGATTAAAAAAGGCATTAAATACTAATATTTAATGCCTTCATTTTTGTCTTTAGTAGTTAAATTTTACTTAATCTTTTTAAAGATAAAGTCATTAATCTTATGACCCGACTCAATACCACGGCGTTCAAACTTAGTCACTGGGCGCCAGTCTGGACGAGGGTAGCTATTGCCTTTACCCGCCAAGTTTTCAAGGTTTGGACGGTTGTCTAGTACATCAAGCATCCATTCTGCATACGGTTCCCAGTCTGTTGCTGCATGGAAGGTACCACCAAGCTCAAGCTTCTGTTCGACCAGTTGCATACGCTCATGAATAACAAAACGGCGTTTGAAATGACGTTTCTTTTGCCAAGGGTCTGGGAAGTAAAGTTGTACGCAGTTGATACTGTTGTCTGGCATTTCACGTAAAACTTGAATCGCGTCTGCATCGAGTACACGTAAGTTTTTAAGTTCTGCTATACCTGCTTCATATAAACATTGGGCAATACCAGGTACGTGTACTTCAATGCCTACATAGTTACGTTCAGGATTTGCTTTAGCCATAAGAACTAAAGAGCGGCCCATCCCAAAACCGATTTCAACAGTTAAAGGGCGCTCTGGATGTTCAAAGTGTTGACGTAAGTCACCAACAGGATATTCCAAAATTAAATCGCGATGTTGTTCTAATGCCGTGCGTTGAGACGTATTAAGTGGTGCTGAACGACGCATAAACGTCACAATTTCACGGTGTTCAGGCAAATTGTCTAAGTCTGCAATTTGCGTTTCTAACTGATCGATCGACATAACCTTGGCAATATTGAAATTCAAATGCGGTATTTTAAGTCTTCAGGTGGTCAAGTCAAATATTTCGGTGTTTTTCTTCATGTAGATGTCATGATCAATATTTAATCTAAGAGACTAATTAAAACTCACATGAACAATTTTACTCATGAAAACTTTTCAGTTAAGAACACTTTCGGTTTTTTTAAGTGCATTTGGTGCATTTTCATATAGCTCTGTTGCTCAGGCGCAGCTCATGTTTAGTCAGTATGTTGATGGTAGTAGTAATAAAAAGGGTTTAGAGATTTATAACCCGGATGGTTCTACAGTTAACTTAGCCGATTATGAGATTCAACAGTTTAATAATGGTGGCACTGCAAAAACGGTGTCTTTCCGTTTACAAGGTACACTTGCGAGTAAGCAGAAGTTTTTAGTGGGACGTTCGGAGCTACAAACTGAACTTGGTAGTAAAGTAAATCAGGTTGCTGCATTATCTTTTAATGGTGATGATGCAGTTGTACTCGTTTATAAAGGCACACCTGTCGATCGTTTTGGGCGTATTGGTGAACGACCAGAGGCAGGTTGGGGAACAGCCGTTTCAAGTTTAGGAAATAGTTTTAAACGTATCGAAACGGAAAACCCAGCTTTAAGTATTGACCCAACCGCAGCATTTGATTTGGATCATTCATGGTCAGCATGGGCAAACCGAAATGATTTCTCAAATCTATCGGGATCGACTACTCAACCGCCTGTGCAAACGGTCAGTTGTTCAAGCTCAGATACACCAATTGCCGATTTAGCATCTTCAACACAAAATCAAACCTATACAGTACGTGGCGTAATTACTGCTGACTATCGTTATGTCAATGGTTTCTCTGGTTTTTATGTTCAAACACCTGACCCCAAAGCACGTGCAAATGTGAGCAATGCTATTTTTGTTTATATTCCAAATAGCAGCGCGGTAAAAGGTGGCCAAGTTGGTGATGAAGTCATCTTACGTGGTCGTTTAACAAGCTATCAAAATCAACTACAGATCGACCAATTACAACAAGATATTCAGACCTGTAATACTAATATGGCAAATCAGGTTCAGCCAATTAGTTTAGAGTTACCATTTACCAGCTTAACAGGCGGTTCAACCAATTCTCCGCAGCGCTATCAAGGGATGTTGGTTAAATTACCTCAGACTTTAACGGTGAGTGAAAACTATAATTATGGTCGTTATGGTGAGTTATCTTTAAGTTTAGGCCGTTTATATATTCCAACCAACTTATATCCTGCCTTGTCGCCAGAAGCGAAAGCTTTAGCTCAGAAAAATTTATTATCGAAAATTATCTTTGATGATGGTTATAACAATCAAAACCGTACGCCATGGTTACCAACAAATTTTAGTGCTGCCAATACATTGCGTTCTGGCTATCAGCTTAAAAATATTGAAGGGATTTTAGAGTATCGTTTTAATGGTTGGCGAGTACAGCCAGTGCTTGGACGTACGCAACCAGAAGTTGTTACTCAAACAAATCCACGCCAGAGTGTCATTACAAAAAATGCCAATCATATTCGTGTAGCTTCATTTAACGTTTTGAACTATGACAATGGTGCAACAGGTTTCCCAACAGAGCGTGGTGCAAACACACAAGCAGAGTTTGATAAACAGCACCGTAAAATTGTGAGTGCATTAAAAGCGATTGATGCTGACGTATACGGTTTGATGGAAATTGCTAACAATGGTTATGGTCCAAACAGCGCAATTGCTCATTTAACCAGTGCATTAGGTCCTGATTGGAAATATGTTATTCCTGAAAATTTGGATCGTTTAGGTGGTGATGTTATTGCCGTTGCGATTATTTATAACAGCAAGCGTGTTAAGCCTTTAAACAAACCTGTTGTGCTTGATTTGGGTGATAAAAACCGAACAACCTTAGCACAAACTTTCCAGGCTGTTCGTGGTAATAAAACGTTTACGGTTATTCCAAACCATTTGAAGTCAAAAGGTTGTACAGGAGTAGATGCTAACTCTACTGATGCCGATCAAAATGATGGTCAAGGATGTTGGAATCCAACCCGTGTGAAAGCAGTTGACCAAATTGTGCAGTGGCTAGCGAAAAATCCAACTCAAGTTCCTAAGCAAAATGCTTTACTCGTTGGAGACATGAATAGCTATGCAAAAGAGGCACCAATTTTAGCTTTTGAAAAAGCTAACTATAAGGTTCTCCTCAATGATGCTAAGGTTGGGCAAGGCGCTCAGGCATATAGCTATGTGTTTGGTGTGGCAAGTGATGCAAATGGTAATGGGGGAGCGGGTAACTTAGACCATGCAATTGCCGATGCAGATTTATATCCAAAAGTAGTGCGTACTTTTGCTTGGCATATCAATGCAGATGAACCAACTGTTCTAGATTACAACGAAGAATATAAAACTGATGAGCAAAAGGCTCTGTTTTATGGTGAAGATGCTTATCGTTCTTCGGACCATGATCCTGTCATTGTCGATCTAGATTTAAATGGTAAAGATTCAAGTCATCCTGATAATGGCAACAAAAATCCTATTTTGGATTTCCTAAACCAATTAGTGGAATGGATTAGCCAACTTTTTAAACGTAATTAACGGTAAAAAATGCGTGATGGGAATGTGTTTTATCATATTTTAAACAATCGTCACGCAAGACAACTTGCAAGGTCAAACTTTTTCAAGAATATTAGATAGTGTAAGTAATTTATAAATTTACGCTTTTTTACAATTAAGGAATTGTACAAACCTTGCAGGTTTTTTAGAAGCAATTTAAAACGTTAATGTAAGATAAGAAGGATCAGATATGAAATTATATTATTCGCCAGGCGCATGTTCTTTAGCTGCACATATTATTTTAAATGAAATTAATGTTGATTTTGATTTAGAACGAGTAAATTTAAAAACACATAAAACAGAAAAAGGTGCAGATTATTACGAAATTAATCCAAAGGGCTATGTACCAGCTTTAGAAATTAACCCAGGTTTGATTTTGACGGAAAACGTGGCGATTTTACCGTTTCTTGCTCAGCATGATCCTAAACAAGATTTGATTCCTCCTTCAGGCTTAGGCCGTGCGAAAGTGTTGGAATGGTTGGGCTATTTAAATTCTGAACTGCATGATGCATACGCAGTATTTTTTGGGGCACCGTTAACAAGCGAAGAAAAAACCAAAGCTTACGCTGAAATCGACCGTCTTTTAAAATATATCGATAATTATCTGGCTGAGTCGGATTATGACTATTTAGTAAATGATAATTTTGGCCCAGCTGATGCATACTTATTTGTGTTAACAAATTGGTCAAATTCAATTGAACATGATCTAACGCCATATAAAAATATTATTGCACTACGTAATAAAGTTGCTGAGCGTCAATCTGTACAAATCGCGATGCGTGATGAAGGTTTAATTTCATAAACTTTTAGATGCATTAAAAAAGCCCCTAATCAATAGGGGCTTTTTTAATATTGAATATAACTTAGTGTTGAGCTTTTTCTTTTACATCAGCAGCTGCATGTTCAACAGCTTGAGCTGTATCAGCAGTTGCTTTACGTGCAGTCGCTTCAGTTTGTGCAGCAGCATTTGCAGTAGTATCGGCAGCATGGTCAGCAGCAGCATCAATCTTAGCTGTAGCGTTGTCTGTAGCAGTTGCAATATCGCTCGCAGCTTTGTCACCAGCAGATTTAATATCTGCTGTTGCTTGTTTAGCAGCATTTTCTAAATGTTCACCTGTAGTCGCACCAGTTTCTGGAGCTTTCTCTTTATTACAACCAACAAGGGCAACAGTCGCAGCAAGACCTAAAGCAACAAGTAATTTATTCATTGTGTTTTTCCTTCTAATTCATGGCATCCAAAATTATGGATGTCTAAAATATAAACATAAAGTAACTGATTAATAAAGATCAAAAATTGTTAAAAAGTTGTAACTTCAACATTAAAAAAGCCTAGCATTTTGCAATGCTAGGCTTTCGCTCAATAATAGGATTTAACCAGTTTTATTGCCCAGAACGGATGATGTAATCAAACGCAGAGAGTGATGCTTTAGCGCCTTCACCTGTGGCAATAATGATTTGTTTGTAAGGCACAGTTGTACAGTCACCTGCAGCGAATACACCTTTCACATTGGTTTCATTGCGGTCATTGACAATGATCTCACCACGGTTGGTTAACTCAACTTCACTGTCTTTTAAGAAGTCAGTGTTTGGCAATAAACCAATCTGTACAAAGATCCCTGCAAGCTCTACCACATGCTCCTCATCAGTCGCACGGTCTTTGTATTTAAGACCAGTCACTTGTGAGCCGTCACCTAACACTTCAGTACTTAAAGCATTCATAATCACAGTTGTGTTTGGCAAGCTATGCAGTTTGTTTTGTAAAACTTGGTCTGCACGAAGTTTAGTGTCGAACTCAACCAGAGTTACATGTTCAACAATACCTGCAAGGTCAATTGCAGCTTCCACACCTGAATTACCACCACCAATCACGGCAACACGTTTACCTTTGAACAGTGGACCATCACAGTGCGGGCAGTACGCTACACCACGGGTACGGTATTCAGCTTCACCCGGTACATTCATTTCTCTCCAACGTGCACCTGTTGAAAGGATCACAGTTTTCGATTCAAGTTTTGCACCGT
>NZ_JEXX01000038.1:0-12765 GCF_000582055.1 Acinetobacter sp. 766875
ATAAACATTTATTTAGAGCTATTATTCTATTTTAAAATAAAGTTACTTATTATTAACAAAAACAACACACAATATTTATAATTTAAATTTTATTTAATTAATTCAAAAACTTAAAATTAATTATAAAAATATATTTTGTGATTAAAATCACAAATTTTCTTATCATTGTTTCGGTTTTATATTTACCCTTTAAATTTATTCAATTAGGATGCCGCCTCTTTTTTTGGGGCCAAAAATTTTAAAAATGTATTTGTACATTTTTATTGGTCGTTGAGTTCGGTATTTGTCTGAGAAGTTTTATGAATAAAGTTTACAAGGTCATTTGAATGCTTCGATTGGAGCATGGGTTGCAACCTCTGAAATTGCAAAAAGTAAAACAAAGACTAAATCAAAAACTTTAAATGTATCAGCGGCAGTTTTATCGGGTGTAATTTGTTTTGCTCCAAATGCTTTTGCTGGGACAAATACCGAAGGGGGAATAGGCCAAGGAACATCCATTTCTGGTACAACTTCATGTCGTGAAGGAAACGCTAATACGGCTAACCAAAAAGATATTGCTATTGGCTGCGGGGCACAAACTCAAGACCGAACTGGCTCTAACATCGCAAATCGTAATAATCCATATAATAATTCTACCGGTGCTTATGCTGGCGCAATGAAACAAGGCGGAGCAATCAGTGTTGGTACGGGGGCTGTAGTTGAGAAAGGCCTAGGAACAGCAATAGGTTCTTATGCGACGACTCAAGGTATTTCAGGTGTGGCAATTGGTACGGGTGCTTTATCTTCTGGAAATACTGCTCTTGCAGTTGGTCGTCAATCTGCAGCGACAGCCGACTTCTCACAAGCTATTGGTAATGTTGCTGCTGCGACGGGTAAAGGTTCTTTAGCCATAGGGCATTCAGCCACTGCAGAAGGTTACCGTTCAATTGCGATTGGCTCACCAGATATTGAAAATGCTGATCCTGTTGCTGGGCAGGCAGGCGCTGCTTATCAACCAAAAATGGCTACTAAAGCAACGGGTAAAGACTCGATTGCATTTGGTGGAGGTGCGGTTGCTACTGAAGAAAATGCTTTAGCAATTGGTGCATTTTCAGAGTCTAAAGGTAAAAAGTCTGTCGCAATTGGTACCGGTGCAAAGGCACAAAAAGATAATGCAGTTGTTATTGGGGACCAAGCAGAAGCTAGCTTTGAAGGCGGCGTAGCAATTGGTAAAGGTGCCCGTTCTGAAGCGGAAAACAGTATTGCTTTAGGTAAAGATTCAAAAGCCAGTCAAGCAACTGGTGAAAGTTTCTTGACTAAACAATCAGCACCAACAGGTGTTTTGTCAATCGGAGATATTGGAACGGAACGCCGTATTCAAAACGTAGCAGATGGTGCAGCAGATTCTGATGCAGCAACTGTGCGTCAGTTAAAAGCTGCTCGTACCCATTATGTCAGTATTAATGACAATGGTCAGCCAGGTGGTAACTTTGAAAATGATGGTGCGACTGGCCGTAATGCCATTGCTGTAGGGGTAAATGCTTCTGCTGCTGGTCGTGAGGCAATGGCGATTGGCGGTAGTGCACAGGCAATAGGTTCTGGTGCTATTGCAATGGGAAGTAGTAGCCAAACTGTAGGACGTGGGGATGTCGCTATAGGCCGTAATGCATCGACTCAAGGTGCCGAAGGAGTCAATAGTAATCAATCAGTTGCGATTGGTGATCAGACGAAAGCAATTGGGGACCAGTCAGTAGCAATTGGTGCCGACGTGATAGCAAAAGGAAATTCATCAGTTGCGATTGGTGGCGATGACGTTGACAAAATTGCACGTGATACGGAATTAAGTAATACCTATACGGAAATTACTGGTGGTACTTTACAGGCAGGTAAATATCCAACAACCGAAGCGAATCATGGTTCAACTGCTGTTGGGGTTCAAGCTGTAGGTACAGGAGCGTTTTCTTCTGCTTTTGGTATGACCTCTAAAGCAACTGGTGATGCTTCTTCTGCTTTTGCGTCATGTCAAATGCTTCGGGTAAAGGCGCCGCTGCATTCGGTGCTGTTGCACAAGCAACAGGTGATGGCGCATCGGCAGTGGGTATTAACTCATTGGCATCGGGTATAAATTCAACAGCAATTGGCTCTGGTAATAAACCGGGTGAAGGGGCAAAAGCGACTGGAAACAGTGCTGCTGCAATCGGTAGTGGTGCGCAGGCAACAGGTGATAACTCGGCTGCAATTGGTAAAGGGGCTGAGGCTACAAATGAAAATGCTGCTGCTGTCGGCGGTGGTGCAAAAGCAGCTGGTAAAAATGCTGCAGCTATTGGTGGTGGTGCAATTGCCGATCAAGAAAATGCAGTTGCAGTTGGCCAAGGTGCTCAGTCATTAGTTGAAGGTGGTGTTGCTTTAGGCGCACGCAGTAAAGTAGAAGCCAAAAATAGTGTTGCTTTAGGCCAAGATGCTGTAGCGACAGAAGCAACAGGAACTTCTTTCCTGACTAATCGTGATGCTTCTCAATCTAATGGTGTGATTTCTGTTGGGTCGGCTGGAAAAGAACGCCGTATTACCAATGTAGAAGATGGCTCAGCTGACTCAGATGCAGTAACAGTACGCCAGCTTAAAAATGTTGATAGTCGTGTTAATCAAAATACGAGCAATATTGGTAAGAATACCCAGAATATTACTAACCTGAATCAGAAGTTAGATGATACAAAAACGAATCTAGGTAATCAGATCACAGATACAAACAAGAATCTGAATGATGCCAAGAAAGACCTTGGTATCCAGATTACTGATACCAACACCAAGTTAAATACCACTAAAGATCAGTTAACAACTCAGATTAACGACACTAAAACTGAGTTAAACAACACGATTGGTAACACCAAGACTGAACTAAATACCAAAATTGACAACACCAAGACAGAGCTTGAAAACAAAGGCTTGAACTTTGCTGGTAACAGCGGTGCAGATGTACATCGTAAACTTGGTGACAAGCTTAATATTGTAGGTGGTGCAGCTGCGTCAACTCCGGCGGCTAAGACCAGCGGTGAAAATATTATTACTCGCACAACTCAAGATGGTATTCAGATTGAACTGTTAAAAGACTCGAAGTTTGACAGTGTGACTACTGGCAACACCACATTAAATACGAATGGTTTGACGATTAAAGAAGGCCCAAGCATTACCAAACAGGGCATTAATGCTGGTAGCAAACAGATTACCAATGTGGCTGATGGTATCAATGCCAAAGATGCAGTAAATGTTGATCAGCTCACCAAAGTCAAAGAGAACTTAAATGGCAGAATCACTGACACGAATAATCAGTTAAATGATGCGAAAAAAGATTTAGGTAATCAGATCGCGGATACCAACAAGAATCTGAATGATGCCAAGAAAGACCTTGGTAACCAGCTTACTGATACCAATACCAAGTTAAATACCACCAAAGATCAGCTAACAACTCAGATTAATGACACTAAAACTGAGTTAAACAACACAATTGGTAATACGAAAACTGAACTAAATAGCAAAATCGACAATACCAAGACTGAGCTTGAAAACAAAGGCTTGAACTTTGCTGGCAACAGTGGTGCAGATGTACATCGTAAACTTGGTGAGAAGCTCAATATTATAGGTGGTGCGGATGCTTCAACTCCGGCGGCTAAGACCAGCGGTGAAAATGTTATTACCCGTACTACCAAAGATGGTATTCAGATTGAACTGTTAAAAGACTCGAAATTTGACAGTGTCACCACGGGCAACACCACATTAAATACGAATGGTTTAACCATTAAAGAAGGCCCAAGCATTACTAAAGATGGCATTAATGCCGGCGGTAAGAAAATTACCAATGTAGCCGATGGTATCAATGCCAAAGATGCAGTGAATAAGAGTCAGTTGGACAATCTTGCTGCCAAGCAGAATGCGACCAATGATGCTGCGGTAAAATACGATGATGCTAAAACTAAAGATAAAGTTACCTTAAAAGGTAAAGACGGTACGGTTTTAGATAATGTGAAAGCAGGCCACATTTCATCGACTTCAAAAGAAGTAGTAAATGGTAGCCAAATTCACAATATTTCAAACAGTATTAAAAACAGTATTGGTGGAAATACCGTTGTAAACCCGGATGGTAGTCTGACGACCAATAACATTGGTGGAACGGGTAAAAACAACATCAATGATGCGATTAGCGAAGTAAAAAATACAGCTAAGAAAGCAAAGACTACTGTAACTGAAGGCGACAACATTGTTGTAAAAGAAACTGTTAATAAAGATGGCAGCACTAACTACGAAGTGTCGACTAAAAAAGATCTGACATTAAATAGTGTAACCACAGGTGACAGCGTACTTAATAATAATGGTTTGACTATTAAAGAAGGTCCAAGCATTACTAAAGATGGCATTAATGCAGGTGGTAAGAAAATTACCAATGTAGCTGATGGTGTAAATGCCAAAGATGCAGTAAATGTTGATCAGCTCACCAAAGTCAAAGATAACTTGAATGGCAGAATCACTGATACCAATAATCAGTTAAATGATGCGAAAAAAGATTTAGGTAATCAAATCGCTGATACCAACAAGAATCTGAATGAAGCCAAGAAAGACCTTGGTAACCAGATTACTGATACCAACACCAAGTTAAATACCACCAAAGATCAGCTAACAACTCAGATTAACGATACTAAAACTGAGTTAAACAACACGATTGGTAACACCAAAACTGAGCTGAATAGCAAAATTGATAGCACCAAGACTGAGCTTGAAAACAAAGGCTTGAACTTTGCTGGCAATAGCGGGAGTGATGTCCATCGTAAACTTGGTGAGAAGCTTAATATTGTAGGTGGTGCAGCTGCGTCAACTCCGGCGGCTAAGAGCAGCGGTGAGAACGTTATTACCCGTACTACCAAAGATGGTATTCAGATTGAACTGTTAAAAGACTCGAAGTTTGATAGCGTCACTACTGGCAACACCACCTTAAATACGAATGGTTTGACGATTAAAGAAGGTCCAAGCGTTACTAAAGAAGGTATTAATGCTGGCGGCAAACAGATTACCAATGTAGCTGATGGTGTAAATGCCAAAGATGCAGTAAACAAAGGTCAGTTGGACAATCTTGCTGCCAAGCAGAATGCAACCGATGATGCCGCGGTGAAATACGATGATGCCAAAACCAAAGATAAAGTTACCTTAAAAGGTAAAGACGGTACGGTTTTAGATAATGTGAAAGCAGGCAACATTTCATCGACTTCAAAAGAAGCAGTAAATGGTAGCCAAATTCACAATATTTCAAACAGTATTAAAAACAGTATTGGTGGAAATACAGTTGTTAATCCGGATGGTAGTCTGACGACCAATAATATTGGTGGGACAGGTAAAAACAATATTAATGATGCGATTAGTGAAGTAAAAAATACTGCAACGAAAGCGAAGACTACTGTAACTGAAGGTGACAACATTGTTGTAAAAGAAACTGTTAATAAAGATGGTAGTACAAACTATGAAGTGTCGACTAAAAAAGATCTGACATTAAATAGTGTAACCACGGGTGATAGCGTACTTAATAATAATGGTTTAACCATTAAAGATGGCCCAAGCATCACTAAAGATGGCATTAATGCCGGTGGTAAGAAAATTACTGATGTGGCTAATGGTGTAATTGCACAAAATTCTAAAGATGCTGTAAATGGCGGTCAGGTACATAACATCTCAACAAGTATTAAAAATAGTATTGGTGGAAATACTATTGTTAATCCAGACGGTAGTCTGACCACTAACAACATTGGTGGAACAGGTAAAAACAACATCAATGACGCAATCAAGTCTGTAGATGAAAAAGTCACCAATGGTGTAAATGACTTGACTCAAAAAGGGCTAAATTTTGGTGCGAATGATCAGAAAGCAACCCAAGGCAAAGCAGTTCACCGTAAGCTTGGTGACACTATCAATATTGTAGGTGGTGCGGACGCAAAAACTGCTGAAGATAAAACTAGTGGCGAGAACATCATTACCCGTACCACAGAAGATGGTGTCAAAATTGAGATGTTAAAAGATGTGAAGTTCGATAGCATGAATGTCGGGGGCCATGTCTTAAATCAACAAGGTCTAACCATTAAGGGTGGGCCAAGCATCACAGTGAATGGTATTAATGCAGGTGGTAAACAAATTACTAATGTTGCAGACGGTATTAATGCAAAAGATGCGGTGAACAAAGGCCAATTAGACAAGCAAATTAACGAAGTTAAAGATCAAATTGGTAAAGATATTGGCAAGCTTTCTGATCATGCTGTGCAGTATGACAAAGATAAAAATGGCAATGTCGACAAGAACTCAGTCACTTTAGGTGGTGGAGAAAAAGGTACCAATCTGAAAAATGTAGCTGACGGTAAAGTTGCTGAAGGCTCTAAAGATGCCGTAAATGGTGGACAATTATGGAATATTCAAAATCAAGTCGATAAGAACTCGAATGATATTAAGAATATTCAGAATAACATCGACAACATTTCTAATGGTAAAGCTGGGTTAGTTCAACAGCAAAAACCAAATGGTGAAAT
The DNA here is from genome assembly GCF_000582055.1 of Acinetobacter sp. 766875. Lineage (NCBI taxonomy): Bacteria > Pseudomonadati > Pseudomonadota > Gammaproteobacteria > Moraxellales > Moraxellaceae > Acinetobacter > Acinetobacter sp. 766875. Next base: position 6,537 of record NZ_JEXX01000038.1, read on the forward strand.
CACGGTCGGTAAAGATACTGGTGGTACTAGCATTAATATGGCTGGTAAAGAGGGGGATCGTGTTGTTCAAGGTGTTAAAGATGGTGAGATTAAAGCTGGTTCGAACCAAGCTGTAAATGGTGGCCAAATCCATAAAATTTCAGAAAGCATCAAAAACAGTATTGGTGGAAATACTACGATTGATCCTAAAGATGGCTCAATTACAACCAACAATATTGGTGGTACAGGTAAGAACAATATTAATGATGCGATTGGGACCTTAAACCAGTCGAACCAAGAATTGGGTAACAAAATTACCAATCTGGGTGATCAGTTACAACAAGTGTTCTATGACACCAATAAACGTATTGATGACGTTGAGAAAAAAGCTAATGCAGGTATTGCCGCTGCCATGGCCTTAGAAAATGCGCCGTTTGTAGCAGGTAAATATACCTATGCTGTTGGTGCTGCATATCATGGTGGTGAGAACGCAGTCGGTGTGACCTTACGCAAAACCTCTGACAATGGCCGTTGGTCAATTACAGGTGGTGTGGCAGCTGCTTCTCAAGGTGAGCCAAGCGTCCGCGTTGGTATTAGTGGTGTGATTAATTAAGAAACTGGTTGGGAGGGCAATGCTCTCCTTGCTCGACAGATTAAAGAGATTATAGAGATGAACAAAACAATCCAAAGCTTAGTCGTAGCAGCTTTTGCTGGTTTCGCAGTCACAACTTATGCAAATGAACAGGCTCAGCCACAGGAAATTCATTTTCCAGCGATTGAAAAGAGTTATTTGAAACAAGTAAAACGTTATGAATACCAAGATATTGCTCGTTTAGATACAGGACTAAATAAAGATCAAATTCGAGCTTTACTAGGCAATCCACAATTTAGTGAAGGGCTTTTTGCAGTGAAAGTTTGGAACTATGTGCTAGATATCCGTGTTCCCAACACACACCAGTACCAGCGTTGCCAGTTGCGTATTGATTTTGATAAGCACTATTTAGCAGAACGTTTATCTTGGAAGGGTGAAGCGTGTGAAGGTTTAGTTGTTTTGGGAGAAAATAATCAGGCACCAGCATATAGCACTGTAATTGCAGATCGTACAGCGAGTGTCCTATTTGCTTTTGATCGATTTGATGCGAGTGCGATTGAAGAAGGTACTAATAGCGTTGTGAAAATTGCTGAGCAAATTAAGAAAAGTCCAACAACAACCCCAATTATTGTTTCTGGATTCACAGACCCATTGGGTAAGTTTAGTTATAACCAAGAGTTATCATCTAAACGAGCGAATACGGTTGCCAAGTTACTGGTACGACAAGGTGTTGAACCAAGCCGTATACAAATACAGGCGAATAGCCAGACCGACTTATACAAGCAGTGTAGTGATAATAATAGTTCACAACTTATTCAATGTTTAGCGCCAAATAGACGCGTCAATATAAGCTGGTAAATAATCTGCTATATAAAAGTAATCCTATTTCTTAGGATTACTTTTATGAGTTATAAAAATAAGAAAAATCATAATAAATCTTTTTATTTATTTGAATTTTAATGACTTTTATAAAATATTTCGTATTTAAAATATATTAATATTTCGGTGAAAGATATTAATATATTGAAAATATTAAATTTTCATCAATACAACTTAGCTAAATTTATATTATTTTTATGTAAAAATAATATAAATATCAGCAACTTGTGTTTTATTTTTAGCAATTGAAGAATTTGAATGATAAAAAACATCTTGATTGCAAAAAAATGTAACAACAGTCTTTTTAATGTTTAAGGTTAAGAAAAATTAAAAAATTGATTAAATTACTATTTTTTTTTAAGTATGGAAAAAGTTAACAATATTTATCACTTGTTGTGACTTTTTTTTATTTTGATATTTAAAAATGGATTTACTTCTCAAAATAAAAAAGATATTTTCACAAAAAAATAAGCAATTTAATTGTTTTGATTGCAAAACTTTAAATGTAAGCGTTAAGTTTACGGGTGAGAATATGAATAAGATATACAAAGTGGTATGGAATGCTTCTATTGGTACATGGATTGTTGTATCAGAATTAGCTAAAAGCAAAACGAGAACTGGTTCTGTTTCATCCTCTTCCGAAATAACTGGTTCGCAAAATGAGATTGTTTCTAAAGAAAAGAAATTTAGACCTAAGGCACTTGTATTATCTATCATCTCCTGTTTAGCCGTTTCACATGTGTGGGCTGACTACACAAACTTGTATGGTTCAATTATCGATACAAGTCCAACCATTAGTAATGGTATTGCAATAGGAGCAAATACGGGTACTCCTGCTACTGCAAATGATATTAATGGATTAGCCGTTGGATCAAGAGCAAATGCCAGCGCAGCAGATTCAACTGCATTAGGAAATTATGTAAATGCGACAGGGGTAAACTCAACAGTAGTTGGTGGACAAGCTAGTGCTGCTGGTGCGCAATCAATTGCACTTCAAAATAACAGTGATGCAGATCTTGTCGCAGAAGGTTTGGCAACAGGGTCATCTTTTACAGCAGTTGATAGTGCTTCTAGCTACAGTGTCGCAATTGGTGCGATGAGCCAAGTTGTTGGTTCAACAGCAGCAATGGCAATAGGGAAAAATGCTCAAGTTAACAGTGGTGCAAATAATGCTACTGCTATTGGTAATACAGCGACTGTAGACACAAATGCGGTTGATGGTGTTGCTATAGGAACTAACAGCTTAACCTCAGCAGCAAATAGTGTAGCGCTCGGGCCAAGATCAACTGCGAATGTAACAAATTCAGTTGCTTTGGGTGCAGGATCAACAACTACGGTACAAAGTGGCAACTCATATATAACAAATGTTGCAGCATCTACGACAAATGGTGTTGTTTCAGTGGGTTCAGCAACAAATACTCGACGTATTCAAAACGTAGCCGATGGTGCTGCCGATTCAGATGCGGTTACGGTTGCTCAGTTAAAAGATGTAAACAATCGTGCTGTGGGTAATACGACAGCATTAGGTGGTGGCGCAGCATATAATCCTGCAACAGATGTATATACACCACCAAGTTATACAATAACAAAAACAGATGGAACGACTTATACTCCTGTTAATACAGTGTCTGGTGCGCTAACTAATTTAAATAATGAAGTTGTTAAACCTATTACTTTTGCTGGTAATACAGGGAGTTCAGCAAATAATTTAGGTACAACACTTAATATCACTGGAGGAGGTTCAACTGCTGGAACCTATTCTGGAAATAACTTAAAAACGGCTGTGACTGGTAACACAGTTAATATTCAAATGGCTGATGCACCTGTTTTCTCTGGGACAGTTACGGCTGGAAACTTAACTACTGGAGGTTCATTAAATGTTACTGGTGCAAGTAACTTAAATGGCGGTGCAAACCTTAATAATCAGAAAATTACCAATTTAGCAGCAGGTACGATTTCTTCTACCTCTACAGATGCAGTAAATGGTAGTCAGTTAAATACCACAAACCAGAATGTAACCACTGCTCAGAACACCGCAAACACAGCGGTGACTAATGCGGCAGCAGCTCAAAATACGGCAAACACGGCAGTCACCAATGCTGCAGCAGCACAAGCGACAGCAGATAAAGGCCTAAACTTTAGTGTTAATGGTGGTACAGCAGACAATGTAAAGCTGGGTGAAACAGTTAACTTTGCCAATGGCACCAACACCACAGCAGTATATGACCCTGCAACCAATACCTATAAATACAGTGTCAATGACAACATTGCATTAACCAATGCGGGTAGCTTAACAGTTGGGAATAGCAAGGTTGATAACAATGGCTTAACCATTACCGGTGGTCCAAGTGTAACCACTGCAGGTATTAATGCGGGCAACCAGAAGATTACTAACGTTGCGGCAGGTACTATTTCATCTACATCAACAGATGCAGTAAATGGTAGTCAGTTAAATACCACAAACCAGAATGTAACCACTGCTCAGAACACCGCAAACACAGCGGTGACTAATGCGGCAGCAGCTCAAAATACGGCAAACACGGCAGTCACCAATGCTGCAGCAGCACAAGCGACAGCAGATAAAGGCCTGAATTTTAGTGTTAATGGTGGTACAGCAGACAATGTGAAGCTGGGTGAAACGGTTAACTTTGCCAATGGCACCAACACCACAGCAGTATATGACCCTGCAACCAATACCTATAAATACAATGTCAATGACAACATTGCATTAACCAATGCGGGTAGCTTAACAGTTGGGAATAGCAAGGTTGATAACAGTGGCTTAACTATTACTGGTGGCCCAAGTGTAACGACTGCAGGTATTAATGCGGGTAATCAGAAGATTACTAACGTTGCGGCAGGGACTATTTCATCTACATCAACAGATGCAGTAAATGGTAGTCAGTTAAATACCACAAACCAGAATTTAACCACTGCTCAGAACACCGCAAACACAGCAGTAACGAATGCGGCAGCAGCCCAAGCGACAGCAGATAAAGGCCTGAACTTTAGTGTCAATGGTGGTACGGCTGACAATGTGAAGTTGGGTGAAATGGTTAACTTTGCAGATGGAACCAACACCACAGCAGTGTATGATCCTGCAACCAATACCTATAAATACAATGTCAATGACAACATTGCATTAACCAATGCAGGTAGCTTGACGGTCGGTAACACCAAGGTTGATAACAGTGGCCTAACCATTACAGGTGGTCCAAGTGTAACGACTGCAGGTATTAATGCTGGTAATCAGAAGATTACCAATGTTACAGCTGGAACTATTTCTGCTACATCAACAGATGCAGTGAATGGTAGTCAGTTAAATACCACAAACCAGAACGTGACCACTGCTCAGAACACCGCAAACACAGCAGTAACGAATGCAGCAGCAGCCCAAAATACGGCAAACACGGCAGTGACCAATGCTGCTGCTGCCCAAGCGACAGCAGATAAAGGCCTGAACTTTAGTGTCAATGGTGGTACGGCTGACAATGTGAAGTTGGGTGAAACGGTTAACTTTGCAGATGGAACCAACACCACAGCAGTATATGACCCAGCAACCAATACCTATAAATACAATGTGAATGACAACATTGCATTAACCAATGCGGGTAGCTTAACGGTAGGTAACACTAAAGTTGATAATAGTGGCTTAACTATTACTGGTGGCCCAAGTGTAACGACTGCAGGTATTAATGCGGGTAATCAGAAGATTACCAATGTTACAGCTGGAACTATTTCTGCTACATCAACAGATGCAGTAAATGGTAGTCAGTTAAATACCACGAATCAGAACGTGACCACTGCTCAGAACACCGCAAACACAGCGGTGACGAATGCGGCAGCAGCCCAAAATACGGCAAACACGGCAGTGACTAATGCTGCTGCTGCACAAGCGACAGCAGATAAAGGCCTGAACTTTAGTGTCAATGGTGGTACAGCTGACAATGTGAAGTTGGGTGAAACGGTTAACTTTGCAGATGGAACCAACACCACAGCAGTATATGACTCAGCAACCAATACCTATAAATACAATGTGAATGACAACATTGCATTAACCAATGCGGGTAGCTTAACAGTAGGTAACACTAAAGTTGATAACAGTGGCTTAACTATTACTGGTGGCCCAAGTGTAACGACTGCAGGGATTAATGCGGGTAATCAGAAGATTACCAATGTTGCGGCAGGTACCAATGCGACTGATGCTGTCAATGTTAGTCAGCTTGATGCATTAAGTACCTCAAGCAATAACAAGACTGATGTCTTGGGCAACAGCACAGCCAATAATCTGGGCGGTGGCGCAAGCTATGACAGCACTACAGGTGCAGTAAGCTCACCGACCTATACTGTGAATGGCAACAACGTCAATAACGTGGGCGATGCGATCACTGCACTGGACAAAGGCTGGACTTTACAAAGCAATGGTACCAATGCCGCTGCAGTAAAAGCTGGTGATACGGTAGACATTGGTACGGTTGCAGGTGAAACTAACCTGAAAGTGACCAAGACCGGCAATACGATTCAGTATGGCTTAAACCGTGATCTGAATATTGACAGTGTAACGGCAGGGGACAGCAAGCTGGATACGAATGGTTTAACCATTGCAGGTGGACCAAGTGTGACCAAGACTGGTATTGATGCTGCAGGCAACACAATCAGTAACGTAGCAGCAGGCACCAATGCTACCGATGCAGTAAACAAAGGGCAGCTTGATGCGTTAAGTACGTCAAGCAACAACAAGACTGATGCCTTGGGCAACAGCACAGCCAACAATCTGGG
>NZ_JEXX01000039.1:0-10905 GCF_000582055.1 Acinetobacter sp. 766875
GTAAACTCATGTCCCATTGGTAAGCCTGCAAAGAACACACGAGGCTGTTCACCTGCTTTAGCCACACCAAAGCTTGGACGACGTGTATTGTTACCGTCAAAACGGGCTGTTACTTTTTCAGAAAGCTCAGCGATTTCAGTTACTAATTCTTTAATTTGGGCAGCTTTATCTGATTCATCCAAAGCAGCAACTAATTCGATTGGACTTTCTAAACGTTCTAGGTAAGCTTTTAATTGAGTTTTAATGTTTTGATCTAACATCTGTTTTTACTCCAATGCATCCAAATTCTTTCAATAGATGCATAGTACGTGAAAACAATGAATAGGTAAAACAGTATGTTTTTATGTATTTAATCGGTTTTTTGAATGTTTGTTTGATTTAGGCATGAGTTGAAAATATTAAAAAGAGAATCTCAATCTCATTTTTACTTTTGCGGTATTTTAAAGTGAAAGTGTTTGAAAATTTATATATGTTATATGGCTGTAAAGATTTTATGTCATAACATTAAAAGGTAGTTTCATGTCATTGCAACGCGGTATTTATCAGCATTATAAAGGTAATCTCTATCAAGTTTTTTCTGTAGCAAAACACAGTGAAACTGAAGAGGAATTGGTCGTTTATCAATGTTTATATGGTGATTATTCAACTTGGGTTCGACCACTTAATATGTTTACTGAAACCGTCCAAATGAGTGATGGTAGTGTCGTACCGCGTTTTAAATTAATCCAAAGTACTTAAATAAAACAGCTGTCATATAAAGAAGGAGTAAAATAGATGCCAAATACTATTTTCTTACAAAGAGTTGCTGATTTATATGACACCTTTAAACAGCATGACTCACAGCAGCCTGATCGTTTACAGCGATATCGCAATATTGAAGTAGAGTCTGCAAAATTACTCTCACAATTTATTCGTATGCAGCAAGCCAAAACTATTTTAGAAATTGGCACTTCGACAGGTTATTCAACTTTATGGTTAGCTGAAGCTGCTCAGGCAACTGGAGGGCAGGTGACCACAGTTGAAATCGATGAAAAACGAAGTGCAGAGGCAAAACGCCATGTAGCTGAGTTAGAGCTCAGCGAAATTGTTCAATTTTGGGTAGGAGATGCAGCCGATTACTTAAAAGAAGCAAAAGAAACATTCGATTTTATTTTGTTAGATGCTGAACGTGATGTATATGAAAGTTATTGGCCAGATTTAAAACGATTAATTAAGGCTAAAGGTGGTGTTTTAGTGGTTGATAATGTGATATCTCATGCAGCAGAAGTAAATCCTTTTTTATCTTTGATTAAAAAGGATGCAGATTTTATGAGTAGTATTTTGCCTGTAGGTGCAGGTTTATGTTTAGTGGTCACAAAATAGTTTTACTGAAATAATTTCATATTCCAGTCGCGGCCTGTTTTGAGCAGGCCTTTTTTATAGTTGTTATGAGGCAATCACCAAAGAAAGTCGAGTAAAGTGCAAATTAAATTCTAAATATTTATGTACAAAAGCAGCTTTGTCTGTTGAACGTAATAAGTTGTCATAAACAAACTCAGGGACAGGATGATATAGATCTCCAGAACCGTCGCTATAAAAGATTTTTAAATGACGCGATGTAGCATTATATTTCCATGAAGTGACGACCGCTGTATTCACCATAAATGCACCCCTTTATTTCATATCAAACTTACTCAAAAATTAACTAGTTGTTTATTTGACATTACTCAATGTTTAAGTAACGGGGAAGGGCAGAATTGTAAAAGTATCAGTAGAAAATGTGATGTGCTTATTCAAAACAAAAGAACCATCCGATAAAGGATGGTTCTTCGAGTTTTTAAAATCTAAGAGAGATTAGATTTTACCAACTAGGTCGATAGATGGAGCAAGAGTAGCTTCACCTTCTTTCCATTTAGCTGGGCAAACTTCACCTGGGTGAGAGTGTACGTATTGAGCAGCTTTTACTTTGCGAAGAAGTTCAGATGCGTCACGACCGATACCGCCAGCGTTGATTTCAACGATTTGGATTTTACCTTCTGGATCGATAACGAAAGTACCACGGTCAGCTAAACCTTCAGACTCAATTAAAACGTCGAAGTTTTTAGAAAGAGTCCAAGTTGGATCGCCAACTAATGGGTATTGAATTTTCTTGATCGCGTCTGAAGTGTCGTGCCAAGCTTTGTGAGTGAAGTGAGTGTCAGTAGAAACACCGTAGATTTCCACGCCTAATTTTTGGAATTCAGCATAGTTGTCAGCTAAGTCTTCAAGCTCAGTAGGACAAACGAAAGTAAAGTCAGCTGGATAGAAGAATACAACAGACCATTTACCTTTAAGGTTAGTTTCGTTAACTTCAACAAATTGGCCGTTGTGGTAAGCAGTTGCTTGGAATGGTTTAACTTCAGTATTAATCAAGCTCATCATTGTCTCCATGATTGAGGTTTATATTTAAACTTGTTTACGAGATGTAGAATAAATAAAAATTCTTTATTGGGGAAATAGTATTTTTACATGACTAAAATCGGAAAATTGAATAAGTGGAAAATTTCCGATTTTTAAGTCCCCAAATACTGTATTCGATTTGACTGCAAAAACATGTAAATCAAATGACAGTTATAGTAAAAGAAACTTGCCTAACAACATGAAGTTTATCTAGATAAAATTCAAGGGTAAAATTTTAAAAAATTAAAAATATATAAAAAACCAACTGTTTTACCTGAGGGGCATTAAAGCGTAAAATAGAGGATTGTTGAATTTTCAGGAAAATTTATCTGTGCTGAATGGTTTAAATATAGATCAATGGGTGATGGCGAGAGATCGTTACCGTTTAAATCGTTTGCGTAAAGATAAAAAAGCCGATACTTCAGAGATTGAAAAATTATTTGAACAGTCTAATGCAAAAGTTAGACAGCGTTATGAACGTTTACCAAAAATCAAATTAAATCAGGACTTACCTGTTACCCAATATGCTGACCGTTTAATTGAGGCGATTCAAAAGCATCAGGTCATTATTGTGGCAGGGGAAACAGGCTCAGGGAAAACTACTCAGCTTCCTCAAATTGCAATGTTAGCAGGGCGTGGTTTGACCGGTATGATTGGACATACCCAGCCACGTCGTTTAGCTGCACGTAGTGTGTCGCAGCGTATTGCAGAAGAAGTCGGCGAAAAGCTTGGCGAGTCTATCGGCTTTAAAATCCGTTTCAATGAACAAGGTTCACAAGATTCGATTGTAAGGTTAATGACTGACGGTATTTTACTTGCCGAGTTAGGCAATGACCGTTTTCTGTCCAAATATGACACCATCATTATTGATGAAGCGCACGAGCGCTCACTCAATATTGATTTTATTATGGGCTATTTAAAGCAATTGTTGCCAAAACGCCCAGATTTAAAAGTCATCGTGACCTCGGCAACTTTAGATGTAAATCGTTTTAGTAATTACTTTAATGATGCGCCTATTTTTGAGGTAGAAGGTCGTAGCTATCCGGTCGAAGTACGTTATCGCCCAATTTCAGAGATGAATATTGGCGGTAGTGATGATGACGAGTTCGACGATTTTGAAGAAAACCTTCCGCGTGCCGTCGTACAAGCTGTAGAAGAATGCTTTGCTGATGCCGAAGAAAAAGGCCATCCAGAACATGCAGATATTCTGATTTTCTCAAGTACTGAACAAGAAATTCGAGAATTACAGGAAACTTTGCAAAAATATGGGCCAAGGCATACCGAAATTTTACCTTTGTATGCACGCTTAGCCGTTTCCGAGCAACAAAAGATTTTTAGCCCAAGTGGAAAGGGCCGCCGTATTATTATTGCCACGAACGTTGCAGAAACTGCACTTACTGTTCCAAATATTCGCTACGTGATTGATAGCGGTTTTGCACGTATATCTCGTTATAACTACCGCTCACGTGTGCAACGCTTACCAATTGAGGCAATTTCGCAGGCTGCCGCCAATCAACGTAAAGGGCGTTGTGGTCGTATTGCTCCGGGTGTGTGTATTCGTTTATATAGCGAAGAAGATTTTTTAAGCCGTCCCGAATTTACCGAACCTGAAATTAAGCGAACCAATTTGGCATCGGTAATTCTGCAAATGCAGAGCTTAGGCTTAGGTGAGCTAGAAAACTTCGATTTCATTGAGCCGCCAGATTTCCGTCTAGTCAATGATGGTCGTAAGCTACTCATTGAATTAGGTGCGCTAAACGAGAAGAAAAACGAACTGACTAAAGTCGGTCAAATGATGGCCCGTATGCCGATTGACCCTCGACTCGCACGTATGATTGTGGGAGGAGCTCATTTTGGTGTGCTTAAGGAAATTTTGGTGGTGGTGAGTGCACTTGCAGTGCAAGACCCACGTGAGCGCCCAGCCGATAAACAGATGCAGGCTGACCAAAAGCATGCCTTATTTAAAGAGGCTGATTCTGACTTTCTGTTTTATTTAAAACTTTGGGATACTTTAAATCCTAAAGGTGAAGCAGGGATGTCGGAAAACAAGCGTCGTCAATTTGCTAAGCAGCATTTCTTAAGCTGGTTACGGTTACGTGAATGGAAACAGACACACCAGCAGCTAGTCGAGCTGGCCGAAGGTTTAAAACTTAGTTTTAATGAAAAACCTGCAAATTATGAAAACTTGCACCGTGCGTTGCTGACCGGTTTATTATCGTTCATTGCCAATAAAACTGATGAACGTAATACCTTTATGGCGGTGCGTCAGCAAAAGGCTAAAGTTTTCCCTGCGAGTACGTTGCATAAAACCAATACTGCGTGGGTGATGGCTTTTGAGATGGTGGAAACATCTCAGGTCTATTTACGTACATTAGCAAAAATTGATCCTGAATGGATTTTGCTTGCTGCACGCGACTTATTGAAATACCACTATTTTGAGCCGCATTGGTCTAAAAAAGCCGGTATTGTAAATGCTTATGCACAAATTTCATTGTTTGGTTTAATTATTGAACCGAAGCGTTTGGTTAATTTTGAGAAAGTTGACCAACCTGCTGCCCATGAGATTTTCTTACGTGATGCATTAACCACAGGAAATCTGGGGACAGTTCCACCATTTTTAAAACATAACTTGCTTAAACTTGAAGAAGTAGAGCGAGTTGAAGATAAATTACGTCGCCGCGATTTAGTGGTCGATGAAGAAACGATTTATCAGTTCTATGCCTCTAAAATACCTGAAGAAATCGCAAGTCGCCGTAGTTTTGAAGACTGGCGTGCAACGGTAGAAGCAAAAAATCCGCGTTATTTATATGTAGAAGATGATGCGCTTTGGCTCAATGACCGTCCGACCACGCAGCAATTCCCTGATCATTTACATAATGGTCAGTTACGTTTGGCAACGACATATCGATTTGACCCAAGTCATGATGAAGATGGCGCAACGGTTCAAATTCCGGTACAGGCATTGCCGCAAGTTGATGAAAACATCTGGTCTTGGGGTATTCCAGGCTGGCGTTTAGATTTAATTGAAGCGCTATTAAAAGCTCTACCAAAAGATAAACGTCGTAATATAGTGCCTATTCCTGACACAGCTCGTAAGCTTATGCAGGGCATTGATGCGGTACATTTGCGACAGCATATTTTTAGCTATCTTACATTTGCTTTACGCGGTGAGCAAATTACCGATAAAGATTTTTCATTTGAACGAATAGATCCGTATTTGGTGCCTTTTATTAAGGTCATTGATGAAAAAGGTAAATTAATTGCCAAAGGCCGTGATTTAGCTGAGTTGAAAGCTCGCTGTCGTGTTGAAACTCATCGTCCAGTAAAACAGCAAAAAGGCGAGTTTAAGACTTTCCCTGAAAACTTTACCTTTGAAGCTTCACAAAAGGTGACAGGTGTTGTTGTTAAACAATATCAAGCTTTAGTACCGACCAAAGCTTTTGCTGAACTTGAGGCGAAAGATGAGTCTGGTGTGGTTATACAAACCTTTAATGATCAGTCAGAGGCGATTAAACAGCATCGCGAGGGTATTATTCGTCTGGTCCATATGCAGCTTGGTGATTTGGTTCGCCAGTTGAAAAAGCAGATTTCAAAACCACTTGCGCTTCCTTATTCACCTTTAGGCGATAAAGCTAAGCTTGAGCAGATGCTGGTCTATGCAACATTGCAGATGGCAATCACGACTTTGCCAATTAATGCTGATGAATTTAATCAACTTGTAGAACAAGTCAAAAAGCAATTTTTGAGTTATGGTCAGCAAGCACTTGAGCAGTTAAGTGATATTTACATTCAATGGCAGCAAATTCGTCGTCAGCTTTTAGTACTTGATCCGGATGTGTTTGGACGCAGTATTGATGATATTGAAGATCAGTTAGATCTCATGTCACTTGGTAACTTTGTTTACTGCCAACCAGTCGATCTTTGGCAGGAATATCCGCGTTATTTAAAAGCGCTGCTATTGCGTTTAGACCGATTGCCAAATAATCTACAGCGAGATCATGCCGCTATTGATGATGTCGATCCATGGATGGACAAGGTATTTAAATTCAAAAACGATCCAAGAATCAAAGAATTGTATTTGATGTTGGAAGAATTTCGCATTTCTTTATTTTCTCAGCCGATGAAAACCAAGATGCCTATTTCACCAACTCGACTGCAAAAGTTATGGGATCGTTTGGGAATCAGTTAAGATAGATCGGGGTTTGTTTATGCGTTTGTTCAGCCTACAACGCAATTTATAAATGAAAGATTAACAGACCCTATTCATTTTTTTAGGAGTTTTACATGGGCATTCGTATCACAGGTACTGGGTTATTTCACCCAACAGAAATCATTTCTAATGAAGAACTGGCCGACAGTTTAAATGCTTATGTGGAACAATATAACCAAGAGAATGCAGAGAAAATTGCAGCAGGTGAACTAGAAGAATTACGTGGTTCTAGTGCTGAATTTATTGAAAAAGCTTCTGGTATTAAGCGCCGCTACGTGATTGAAAAATCGGGTATTCTTGATCCAACACGTTTACGCCCGCGTTTGTCTGAACGTTCAAATGATGAACTTTCAATTCAAGCTGAATGGGGCGTTATTGCTGCAAAACAGGCAATGGAAAATGCTGGGGTAACTGCTGAAGATATCGATGTTGTAATTTTGGCCTGTTCAAATATGCAGCGTGCTTATCCCGCTGTAGCAATTGAAATCCAGTCGGCACTTGGTATTCAAGGTTATGCCTATGACATGAACGTTGCATGTTCAGCTGCTACTTTTGGTTTAAAACAAGCAGCAGATGCAATTCGTTCAGGCGCTCGCCGTGTTTTATTGGTGAATGTTGAGATTACTTCTGGTCACCTAGACTACCGTAACCGTGATTGTCACTTCATTTTTGGTGATGTTGCGACCGCTTCTATTATTGAAGAAACCACTACTAAAACTGGTTTTGAAATTTTAGATATTCATTTATTTACTCAATTTTCAAACAACATTCGCAATAACTTCGGTTTCTTAAACCGTAGCGAAGATGCAGTCGTTGACGACAAGTTATTCCGTCAAGATGGCCGTAAAGTCTTTAAAGATGTTTGTCCATTGGTGGCAAAAATCATTAATGCCCAGTTGGAAAAAATGCAGTTAACTGCAAACGATATTAAGCGTTTCTGGTTACACCAAGCTAATGCCAACATGAATGAATTAATCTTGAAATATGTGGCTGGTAAAGATGCAGATCTAAGCCGTGCACCAATTATTCTAGATGAGTTTGCCAATACTTCTTCAGCAGGTGTAATTATTGCTTTACATCGTACAGGCCATGAAGTAGATGATGGTGAATATGGGGTGATTTCATCTTTCGGTGCTGGCTATTCAGTAGGCTCGATTGTTGTACAAAAGCATGTTGCTTAAGTTACTAGATTCATTAAAAACGCTCGTAAGAGCGTTTTTTATGGTTCAAAAATAATAAAGCGAACCAAAATTGGCCCGCTTAACTTAAATCAAAAATAATTAAAACTTTTTAGTATAGTTTACAAACAAGCGATCTTCACCAAAGTCATTGCCATGTTTAACGTTGTAATCAATTCGAATGTATTGCAGGGCAAGACCTTTTAAGAAAGGCTGCTGAAATGCATAGTTTAAAATCACATTCGACTCGGTTTCGTGGTTTTTCTCGCCATTGGCTGCTTTAAAATCATTTCCGTAAACATATTTCACCATCGCGTTTAAGCCTGGAACGTAATCTTTAAAGTCGTAGCCGTACATAACGTGGTAAGACTTTTCATCCTCTTTAAAGAAGCCAGTGGCATTCCAGTTAATGAAATAGGTCTCTGGCAAAAAACCATCCGGTAATGGATAGGCTGACTCACCCATAATTTGTTGGTACCCCAAACCAAAGGTATGATTTTTTACTTTAAGTGTTTCTAGTACTCCAATGTTTTGCGCGTCGATATCAAAAGCATTGCCGTCATCTTTCGCATTGAAGTATTTAAACTTAGAGGTGAGGGCAAAATTAGGTTGTTTCCAATTATGCTCAAGTCCTACATAGTGTTTATTGTAGAGATCTTCCAAATTACCAAAGTAATATTCACCCTTGAGTGACGGCGTAAATTGATAGCGCAGATCAATGTAATTTAAACCATCAGATTCTTTGGTAATGCCATTTGAAGTGAAAGAAAACTTTTTAAAGTCTTCTTCATTTCGTGGCGACACTTTTTCAACCCGACCAATTTCAGCGTAAAGCTGATCTGAAAGTTGTGACTTAAGATTGGTTCCCCAATAAGAAGCAAGTAATTGGCGGCTGGCATCCACAGCTGTTACAGGTAAATCTAACCAGAGTTCGCCTACACTTAATAAAGTTTTGTCATAACCCAGCTTTAAAGTTGCACCGTATTTTAAGAAGTCGGATGCTTGTGATTGAGTTTCTTTATTAAAAGGCAAAACTGTGTCCGCAACGTGTTTGTCTGAACTTAAACGCACGGCATATTGAACAGAAGCATCAGCTCCAATGGTTATAGGCTTATCTACTATGACTAGTGGAGTGTCATGCATTTTCGATTTATAAAATAATGACGCTGCTTGAGACCAGCTACCTGTGTCTTTGAGAGTGTCATTGTCAAAATTACGGTTGATATAGGCATTTTTTAGCGTGAACTTCCATTCATCTTCACTTTGTTGAGTGGTGTCTGCTGCCCATAAACTTGAGCTAGTCAATAAACCTAATAATGTGGCTATTGCTAAATTACATGGTTTAAAGCGGTGTAATAATTCCATAATCCATTTCCAAAAAGATGCGCCAATCCTCGGCGCATTTGTGTTTACTGCTGGGTAAGCGTGTTTTGAGGGTTAAAAGTTGATGGCGTTTGTGCGGTAACAGAGGCTTTTAGATTGACCATAAATATTGCAAGTGCAGCAATCACACCCGGAATTGCAATTGCTAAGAAATTCATTTGGTGAGGAAGCTCAAGTGTGAGTAGCGCTCCAGTTAAAACTGGTCCAATAATCGCACCGATACGGCCAATTCCAGAGGCCCAGCCCATGCCAGTTGAACGAAGTGCCGTCGGATAGAACTGGGCAACGAAAGTGTAGAGTAAGATTTGAGAACCAATTGTGGCAGCACCGGCAATCGCAATCAGGCTATATAAAATAAATTGTGGACTATTAATGCCAAGCAGAATTAAAGCTGCTGATCCCACAATAAACATAATGGTAATAACAGGTTTTAAATGGAATCTATCTGCCAAAGCACCACCACCAATTGCCCCCACCATGCCGCCAATATTGAGTGCAAACAGGAATAACATGCTCGCACCTAATGAGTAGCCCGCTTGGAGCATGAGTTTAGGTAACCAACTTCCTAAGGCATACACCATGAGTAGGCACATAAAGAAAGCAATCCAGAACATAAATGTGCTGAAGGTACGACCTTGTTGGAAAAGCGCACGGACCGGGGCATCGGTTGTGGTGCTTTCATTTAACACCAGTTGTGTATTGGCGTTTACCTGAGTTTCTGGCGCAATTTTACTCACAATACTTTTCGCCTGCTCGCTATGGTTTGATTTCACTAAAAAGGCGAGAGACTCTGGTAAAAACTTCCAGATGAGTGGGAGCAGTAAAAGAGGAATACCCGCAATTAAAAACATGATTTGCCAGCCCATATCTTTAACCAGCCATGCACCGAGTAGAGCAGATGTCATGCCGCCAATTGCATAGCCACTAAACATGATTGCGACTAATGTACTGCGGATTTTTTTGGGTGCGTATTCAGTCATAAGTGCGACCACATTTGGCATAACGCCACCAATCCCAAGACCTGCGATAAAGCGCAAAATAGCAAACTCAGTTGGTCCTTTGGCAAAGGCACCTATAAAGGTAAATCCGCTAAATAAGGTGACACAAATCAGGATAGTTTTTTTACGCCCCAGTTTGTCTGAAAGCGTACCGAAAATCATGGCACCAAACATCATGCCGAATAGAGCGGCACTGGCGAGTAAACCAGCTTCTACCGCAGTTAATGACCATTGCTGCATTAACAGAGGAAGAGCAACCCCATAAATAACTAAATCATATCCATCAAAAATAATAATAAGTAAGCACCAGATTAAAACTTTCCAATGAAAAGATGTAAAACTGGCTTTATCAATTAACTGGCTTTGTTGCATAAAGCCTTTGACGGCAGAGTTTTCCTAAGTTGCTAAAATTTAGGTTACAACTTGGGTATGAGGTCTGCCTAATTCTGTAAATTTATTTAATACGGCTACGCGTGCATGGATCTCATTCACTTGGCTGTCAAAATTCCTAGCACTGAGTTTATCGCCTAATAACTTGATGCAATGCATCTTAGTTTCAACCAAACTTCGCCGATGATAGCCTGACCATTTTTTCCATAGTGTGCTGCCTAAACGTTTAACTGTTCGAAGTAATTCATTTCGCTCTAGCGAGCTGATCTTTGTATCTTTCCATGGTTTCGCATTTTTTCTAGGTGGAATCACCGCATGCGCTTGCCTA
>NZ_JEXX01000040.1:0-10753 GCF_000582055.1 Acinetobacter sp. 766875
ACGGTGCAAAACTTGAATCGAAAACTGTGATCCTTTCAACAGGTGCACGTTGGAGAGAAATGAATGTACCGGGTGAAGCTGAATACCGTACCCGTGGTGTAGCGTACTGCCCGCACTGTGATGGTCCACTGTTCAAAGGTAAACGTGTTGCCGTGATTGGTGGTGGTAATTCAGGTGTGGAAGCTGCAATTGACCTTGCAGGTATTGTTGAACATGTAACTCTGGTTGAGTTCGACACTAAACTTCGTGCAGACCAAGTTTTACAAAACAAACTGCATAGCTTGCCAAACACAACTGTGATTATGAATGCTTTAAGTACTGAAGTGTTAGGTGACGGCTCACAAGTGACTGGTCTTAAATACAAAGACCGTGCGACTGATGAGGAGCATGTGGTAGAGCTTGCAGGGATCTTTGTACAGATTGGTTTATTGCCAAACACTGACTTCTTAAAAGACAGTGAAGTTGAGTTAACCAACCGTGGTGAGATCATTGTCAATGACCGCAATGAAACCAATGTGAAAGGTGTATTCGCTGCAGGTGACTGTACAACTGTGCCTTACAAACAAATCATTATTGCCACAGGTGAAGGCGCTAAAGCATCACTCTCTGCGTTTGATTACATCATCCGTTCTGGGCAGTAAAATCTAGTCTCAAAACAAAAGAGCCAAAGGATCACCTTTGGCTCTTTTTTATTTTTTTATGGTTTATACAAACCATGTTCAACTAAATGCTCTCGTAAAATAAGACGTAGCTCTAGTACAGCTTGAGGGGTTAACTGAATAGAATGTCCACCCGGAAGTACTTTCTCAGACTTTGCACCCTCTAAGTGAGCGCTCTTATAAGGAACAATACCATCGGTAATGACATTTGGATCATCGCTTTTAGTAATGTTACCCATAATTGAATGGAAGACTAATCCTTGGTGTGGATTAATATTTTCAGTGAGTTCCATAAACTTAGATTGATGACTTAAGTCACTTGGTCCATTTTGAATCAGACCATTATCAATGTTATTCAAGAAATCTTTAACATCTAGGTTTTCAGTGGTTAGTGATGTCGCTACAGCAGATAAAAAAGCTCCCGGCAAACGAATAATTTTACGAGCAGCTAAAGTAAACCATCGATCTGCATAATCTGTACCTCTGTGAGGTGATGCTAAGAAAATTGCGCGATCAAAGTTAGCAATTGAATGCATTTGCAATCGTTCAGTCACCATAGGATGTTTTTTGAAGCGGTTCTGTTGACGTACAGTCATTAGCTTCAAAGCTGGTTGAGTAATATCACCATCACTGACCAGTAAACGGCTAATAATACCTCCCATACTATGTCCCACAAGCACGGCATCATGTGCAGCAGGATCACTTGGATTTAACGAACCGAACGCTTGTTTTAATAGTGCATAAATTTGGAATCGACTTTCTAAGATTGGCATATTGGTCGAGTAGAAAACTTGCCAAACCTGATAGTTATCTCTTAAAACTGTATCGCCCATCACATCGTTAGTAAGAGCAATCCATGCCTCGGGGCTACTTGCTAAACCATGTACCAACACAATAATTTTTTTGTTTGGATTATAAGGTTCGAGCATATATAAATGCGGCATGGTTAAATGCTGATCACGATCAATCAGGCTTAAATAAGCGGCTACACCTAAGTTATTTTCAGCTAACCATAAACCATAAGGAGCCGAGAAGTTGGCAGCTAAAGGGTACTGCTTACCAGCGACATTAATATTATCTGTTCGATAAGGATCATAAACCCGAATTACAAATTCTGGATCATTAATAATTTCTTCAACAGTTTTGGCTTTTTTAGGTTCGGCAACAATAGTTGCTGCTAAATAACGTGCATGGTGAATATTCGGATTCACACCATTTTTATAGCTGTAATTGAGGGGATCTAAAATGTATTCATTAGTTTCTTCTTTTTCTGAACTTGGAAAAACAGCAACAAATTCAGAACCAAAACCATCACGACGGTTGATTGTTCTTAAACCAGAGAAATTTAAGTTATAACTTGAAATTAATTTTTCTAACTTTTGACCAGTTAACTGTCTATGAAACTCAAAGTCAATTGAGTAGACACTCTTACCAATATGGATTTGTGGTTCTACCACATTTTTTTTAGGGTATCTTAGATCATAAATACTCACCATTTTAGCAATGGCTTGATTATAAAAGTCTCGTATTTGAACTTGCCTATTATCAAAAATACGATCGGTTGGCTGACGTTTTGTTGAAAATAAGTAAGCATAACTATAACGAATGCTCTTATCGAGTAAGCTCAATTGTTGGTCTAAGCAATCGTCATATTTGTTCTGAATTGCTTTTTGTTCATCAGAGGCTTTGTGCTTAGTGAACCGACTAATTTTACACTCGGAAGAATCTGATAAAGCCATCGCTTTTGCCAGATACATTTCACTCGCGGCAGATAAAAGCTGTTCATCTAAAATTTGTGGAAGATTTTTAAGCTGATTAACACAGGTATCAGGGGAATCTGTACAAGTTTTGGCTTCTTGTCCTGACATAGACAAAACGTTAAGACTTGCTTCACTCAATTTATCTTGGGTAAGAATACTATTACGTTCGTTTGCAATAGTGACGTTGAGGGCCTGTTGCTTAACATTTACCACCTGACATCCACTCAGAATTGAACCGAGGAGTATGACCGTGAAGAGCGCTGAGTTTCTTTTTCTAACAAACATTATGGTCAAATATGTGGATCAGTAATATGCAGATCATACAAATTTTAAAGTATTTTTCAATTGATCAAATATAAAAAAAGGGCTGTCAAATCAGCCCTTTTTAGTAAGTTTATACTTTTATTTTTTTGTTGGTGCAGTTGGAGTAGCTGGTGCCATAGCAGGGTTTGTTAAAACTTGCCATACATTCCAACGACCTTGTTTTTCAATTTCTTGAATCAAACGATCTGCAACTTCAGCTTCGTCAGGATATTTAACCTTGTAATTTTTTAAGGTCTGAATCGCGTTTTTCTTTTGTTCCATTGCAATATAGTTGTTTGCAGCAGCTAAATATGCTTCTTGAACATCACCTTTAATGGCTTTGTCTAAGTATGGAATAGCTTCACGTTGACCACCACCTTCAGACAAACCAAAACCAAACCAGAAATTAGTTTCTGGATCATCTGGGCTAATTTTTAAAAGTCTTTGAGCATATTCTAAAGATCTAGTGGTATGGGCAGTACCTAAATCAAGGTTACGAGCAAGTACACTTGCTTTAAATGCTCGAATTAAAATATCAAATGAAGCATTTGGATTAGCGGCTAAAGTATCTAAACGCTGAGTTACTTCTTTGAGTTTGCTCTCAAAACCTTTACGTTCTTGACGATCAGTAAAGCGAGGCGGGTAGTGACGAGCTTTACCTTCAACAAGCTGTAAGAAGTCATCAATTTCAGTCACGTCAATTTCATTATCGCCAGCTAAAACTGCATACTTCATCGAACGTTGTGAATTATTGATGGTAGGTACAATCAGTTTATTTGTATCTAATGTAAGCGATTTAGTTGGATCGTCCTGACGAGTGACCACCATTTTAGTTACAGGCTGTGCTGCGGCATCTTTTAAAGCAACTTCAAACGCAGGTGGAGCATCATAATTAAATGGATTTAACGCATAAAATGGAGGAGTAAGCTCTGGTTCCTTGAAAACAAAAGGTTCGATTTTTTGTTCTTTTACAGGTGCCATTGTACACGCTGTTAAACTAGAAGTTGCAAGGATTAAATACGCCAATGGCTTAAAATTCATAGGATCTTCCGTTCATTTTAGTAAAGTCAGATTTGGTACAGCTAAGTCTAGGAAAAGCTAAACCCACATGCAAGGGTAAGCGTGTTACATTATGAATCAAGAATATTACGTTTTTGATGTCTTGTTTTGTGCACCGCATTCACGACGAACTTCTTCAAGAATTTTTAGCTCTTCATCACTAAAAGGCTGTTCATCTTGGCTTTCTTTTTTGAAAGTGGGGTCAAGTTCGGATAAGCGTTGGCACAAATTATTCATACGCGTTTCATTGTGCTGAATACGGTCAAGTAAAACTCGCATTCCTTCTAAAATTGGGTCAGATTGATCAGCAGTAGTCGCATACGGAGCAAAACCGATACTTTGTGCATAATCACGGCGGCGCTCTTCATCTTTATCTTTAGTTTTGTCGGCATCTTTATAAATATAGCGAGCAGGGTTTCCAACGGCTGTTACACCAGCGGGTACCGCTTTTGTCACCACTGCATTTGAACCGACTTTAGCACCTTTACCAACTGTAAACGGTCCTAATATTTTCGCACCAGCACCGACAACTACACCATCTTCTAAGGTTGGATGGCGTTTGCCTTTATTCCATGTAGTACCACCTAGAGTAACACCGTGGTATAGCGTTACATCATCACCAATTTCAGCAGTTTCACCAATCACAACGCCCATACCATGATCGATAAAGAAGCGTTTGCCGATTTTAGCACCAGGGTGAATTTCAATACCCGTTGCAAAACGACTAAATGACGAAACAAAACGGGCAGTACCTTTGCAATCTTTTTTCCACAATTCGTGCGCAAGTCTATGCAAAAGTAAAGCGTGTATACCTGGGTAAGTAGTAAGTACTTCGAGTGTATTTCGTGCAGCAGGATCTCGCGCGAATACAGCCTGTATATCTTCTTTAAGCTGTTTAAGCATTGGATTGATCCTCCTTGTCCGATGATGCTTTTTTCCATTTGCCGCTTGTGAGGGCTTGGACTCGACTAAAAATACCGCGAAGTAAATGATATTCCATACGATCTAATTGTATACGACCAAATAAACGACGCAAGCGTAAAGGTAGTAAACGTGGATTTTCTGGATCTAAAAATTCAATTTCGGTGAGCATTTTTTCCAAATGAGGGTAGAACTCTTCCATTTGCTGCTGAGTCACTAACGGCTCATCCCATTGCATGCTTTGACCTTGAGCAAGCGGCATTTGCCCATCATCAAAAACTGATTCTTTTTGCTCTAATACCGACATACGAAGTTCATAACAAACCACTTGAATCGCTTGAGCAACGTTAAGTACACCATAGTCCGAGTTTACAGGAATAGTAAGGTGATAGTTTGCCAAAGCCAATTCTTCATTGGTTAAACCGCGGTCTTCACGTCCAAAAACGATCGCAATTTGTTGTCCTTGAGCCGCCGCCTGAATTGCTTCTTTGGAAGCAGGGCGAACATCTAACAAAGGCCACGGAATAGTACGGCTTCGAGCACTTGTTCCGAAAACTAAATGGCAATCTTTAAGTGCTTCTTCGAGTGTTTCAACAATTTCAACCTGTTCTAATAAATCTTGTGCACCAGCAGCAAGCGCCTGAATATCTGGATGTGGATAGGTTTTTGGTGAAACCAGAACCAACTTACTCAAGCCCATCGTTTTCATTGCGCGTAAAGCACTGCCAATATTAGCCGGTAAAGTGGTATTGACCATGACAATACGCACTTGTGCTAATTGTTTTGACACGGCGGTGTCGTCAAACAAACTCATAAGATTTCCAGAAATTACGAATATTGAGAAACTTCGCTTTGGTATGAATCCAATGCATCATCAATAGTCATGTCCACAGGAGGTGAGGCAACAGGTTGTGGACGAACAGGTTCTGCTGCTTTAGCTGCCTTAGATTTTACCTGATATTCAATATGAATATTATCCTTACCAAAGTAATCTCTTAGTTTGGCAAGAAGTTCATCTAAAGGAGCGACTTTCCATTGTGGGCCAAGCTGAAGCTCAGCCTGAGCATATGGTTGGTCAATCTGTAACTGTATTGCAATATGCTGATGCATATCGACATTACAATAAGGCAATAATATATTTTGTAGATCTTTTGCCAAACTTGGTTGCAATAGATCATGGGTTAATTTGATTTGAATACTATTGGCGCGTTTTTGTCTGATTTCATTTAAGCTAAACGCTTTGTTCAAGCGTCCCATTGGACGATCAAAACCTTCACGCTCATAAATTTCGCCTTCAAAGACGACTACGCGCTCAACTTGAATAATATCTTTAAAGCGTTGGAAACGTTCGTGGTTACAGCTGACTTCAATACGTGCTGTTCCGTCGTCAAGCACAATAACAACACGGTTTGGGAAATTCGCTACATCAAGGACGAGTCCTGCATAAACAGTCGTTACACCGCGACGAGTTGCGGTAATTTCATTAAGTTTTGCAGGAATAAACGCTTTGAGTTCTTGGCGGTACACATCAATTGGGTGACCTGTTAAATACAAACCAAGCGTATCTTTTTCGCCTTTGAGACGTACTTCATCACTCCATGGTTTAACAGGTTTAGCTGGTTTACGTTGAACTTCTTCAACTTCACCAAATAAATCCATAATACCGCTTTCACGGTTACTACGTGCCTGTTCAGCGGCTTGTACGGCTTCAGGCAATTGAGCCATTAAGCTCGAACGTTCAATACCTAAACAATCAAGCGCACCAGCACGGATAAGTGCCTCTAAAGTTCGTTTATTGATTTTTTTCAAATCAATACGGTGGCAGAAGTCGAATAGGTCAGTATAAGGCCCTTGTTGACGACGTGAGTCAATAACAGACTGCATTGCCTGTTCACCAACACCTTTAATTGCACCTAAACCATAAACGATGGTTTTATCATCACTGGCATGGAAATGATAAGTCGACATGTTAACTGACGGCGGTAAGACCTCAAGTCCGTTATTTCGACAGTCATCAATCAAAAATACGACACTGTCAGTGTTCTGCATTTCCGATGACATTACCGCTGCCATAAATTCGGCAGGATAATGAGCTTTTAACCATGCTGTATGGTATGCAACAAGGGCATAAGCAGCTGCGTGAGATTTGTTGAAACCATAGCCTGCGAACTTTTCCATATAGTCAAAGATATGGTTGGCTGTGCTTTCGTCAATGCCTTTTTGTCCAGCACCTTCAAGGAAGATTTGGCGTTGTTTCACCATTTCTTCAGGTTTCTTTTTACCCATTGCACGGCGAAGTAAGTCAGCGCCACCGAGTGTATAACCCGCACAAATCTGTGCAGTTTGCATTACCTGTTCTTGGTAAACCATAATCCCGTAAGTTGGCTCTAATACGCCTTCCAGCAATGGATGAAGATATTCAAAATCTCCACCATGCATACGGTGAATAAAGTCAGGAATCAGGTCCATCGGGCCCGGACGATACAAAGACACGAACGCAATAATTTCTTCGAATTTACTTGGACGTGCTTCTTTAAGCATTCGCTTCATACCGACGGATTCAAACTGGAATACCGCGGTTGTATTTGCATCGGCAAAGACAGAGTAAGCTTTAGGGTCGTCAAGAGGGACGTGTGAAATGTTTAAAGGATCATTGCTATCGCGGTTTTTATTAATATTTTGAATTGCATCTTCAATAACCGTTAAGTTACGTAAGCCCAAGAAGTCGAATTTTACGAGACCTGCAGCTTCTACGTCATCTTTATCGTATTGAGCTACACGGTTCGTACCGTCTGCATCGCAAAGTACTGCAGAGAAGTCAGTAATTTTACCTGGCGCAATAACAACACCACCGGCATGTTTACCTGTATTTCGAGTAATACCTTCTAATTTTAATGCCATTTCCCAAATTTCACTGGCATCATCATTATCTGGATTTGAAGGGTTGGTAACGATATCTTTAAGCTGAGGTTCCATCTCAATAGCGGTTGCTAAATCTACACCGAGTGGTTTAGTTGGAACCATTTTTGAAATACGGTCAGCTAGACCATAAGACTTACCTAAGACACGGGCAACGTCACGAATCGCACCTTTTGCAGCCATGGTACCGAAAGTTGCAATCTGAGAAACTGCTTCACGCCCATAAGTACGTGATACGTAGTCAATAACACGGTCACGTCCTGCGATACAGAAATCGACGTCAAAGTCGGGCATCGATACACGTTCTGGGTTTAAGAAACGTTCAAAGAGCAAGTCATAACGAAGAGGGTCAAGGTCGGTAATTTTTAAGCTATAGGCAACCAATGAGCCAGCACCAGAACCACGGCCTGGCCCTACAGGGACACCGTTATTTTTTGCCCATTGAATGAAGTCCATGACGATGAGGAAGTAGCCGGGGAATCCCATTTTAAGAATGATTCCAACTTCATAATCAATTCGCTCATCATATGGCTTACGAATTTCAGGCCAGTCTTCACCACGTTTTTCAACTGGGTAAAGATAGTTTAAACGCTCTTCCAAACCTTCTTTTGATAAGTGCTCAAAATAGGTGTCGATGGTAAAACCATCAGGAATTGGGTACTCAGGTAAGAAGTAAGTGCCGAGTTTTAAGCTGACATTACAGCGTTTAGCAATATAATAGGTGTTTTCAATAGCACTCGGGATATCTGAAAACAGCTCAATCATTTCATCTGAAGTTTTGAAATGCTGTTCAGGACTATACAAACGTGGACGTCGGTCATCTGCTAAAACATAACCATCTGCAATACATACACGTGCTTCATGTGCTTCGAAATCTTCTTTTTCAACAAAGTGCACATCGTTGTGGGCAACTACCCCAATATTATATTTAGCTGCTAACTTGGCAGCTTCTTGAATAAAATCTTCTTCACCCGCACGATCAGTACGTGTTAAAGCAAGATAAACTCGATTGCCAAACTTTTCGATCCATTCTTCAAGTAAGGGTTCTGCTTTTTGCGGATTAGATGAGCAAAGCATTTGCCCAACATCACTATGTTGGCCAAGTAAAACAATAATATCTTGATGCTGCTCTAGAACCCATTCTTTTTGTACACAAGGAATACTGAGTTGCTGACCTTCAATAAAGCCACGCGAAACAATTTCAGTCAGTCCTTTCCATCCGATATCGCTCATTGCAAGCAAAGTTGCACGATGCTGGGCATCGTTAAGACGGATTGTGCTACCCAAAATAGGCTTAATACCTTTCTTGAGGCAAGAGTTATAAAACTTTACAGCAGCATGAAGGTTAGATAAGTCGGTAAGTGCCAGCGCAGGCATTTCATCCTTTACAGCAGCCTTGACCAAGTCGGGTATGCGAACAATCGACTCTGTAATCGAAAATTCTGTGTAAATACCGAGATGAACAAACTGCATAAACCAATCCTTAATGCGACCGAAGCATAGTTTAACACGCAAAGTTCAAACGAAATGCTTAATATTTTGGCAACTGTTATGGATTTTAGTATTTAAACAGAATGTTGAGAACACGAAAGTAGAGGATTGATCAAAGATGTTGCGTCTTTTGAAGCAGGAGAAAAGAACCAGCCCAAAATGATTTGGGCTGGTTGAAAAATTTAGTACTGCCAGAACATGCGTTGAATTTCTTTAGCATCATTCGTCTTAGTAAGAGCTAAAGCTGCAAGAAGACGTGCTTTTTGTGGGTTTAAGTCATGAGCAGCTACCCAACCATATTTATCGTCAGGTTGTTCAGCATTACGTAATACGAAACCTTGTGGTACACGTGATGAACGGATAATTTGAATACCGTCTTTATCATGAAGTTTTTGTAAAGTTGGAACAATATAGTTCGCAACAGAACCGTTACCTGTACCTGCATGGATAATCGCTTTAGCGCCAGCTTTTGCATATGCTTCATAAGCGTCAGGAAGCATAGAGTCTGAACCGTAAACGATTTGTACAAGTGGAAGTGCATCACCTTTAATATTTTCAATATTAAATTCTGAAGCATTTGTAAAACGTTTAACAGACTGTCTGAACCAGTATGGTTTACCTTCAACTAATGTACCTAAAGCACCCCATTGGCTAACAAAAGCATTTGTATGAATGTTAATGCCTTTAGTTACATCACGTGCAGCAAAAATAGAGTCGTTCATGAGAACCATTACGCCTTTATTTTTTGCTTCATCAGAAGCTGCTAAAGCAACTGCACTATAAAGGTTAAGTGGTCCATCTGCTGAAAGTGCAGTTGAAGGACGCATAGAACCAACAACAACAATCGGCTTGTCAGTGTGAACAACAAGATTTAAGAAAAACGCTGTTTCTTCTAAAGTATCTGTACCGTGAGTAATTACCACACCATTAACAGATGGCTTTTTAACAAGGTCGTTTACTTGACGAGCAATTTGTAATAATTCCTTGTCAGTAATACTTTCAGAAGCAACCTGTAATGCTTGAATACCACTCACATTTGCCAAATCTTTGATTTGTGGCACTGCATTGATTAAAGCATCAACTGGAACTTTTGCTGCTGTGTAAGTTGCACTATTTGCTGAGCTTGCACCAGCACCAGCGATTGTACCGCCAGTAGCAACGACAACAACGTTGTTTTTTGCGTAAAGAGGGAGAGAGCAGGCCAATAAGCCCATAGCTAAACCGAAAGATTTAACAGTTTTAGTCAACATCGAAAATATCCTTATGAAGTGACGAAGTAGAAGTTTGCTGAATACGCCTGCTTTTCCTAAGCAAAATACATACCATGTAAAACATATTCGCAACTTATTTGAATAAGAAGCATCCCTGAATATCATTTTGTTTCAACAACAATCATTTAGTCATTGCTCTTATTCAGCGCTAATAAATATCATGAAAAAAATAAAAAATCTATTAAGTTTTTCTAATTTATCTCTCTTTTTTTACTTTTTTATATAAAGATTACAAATGACTTTTTTATTATTATAAAAATAAAAAATAATAGGTGGTTTTAAAGTTTTATTTACCAGATGATAATTTTATATTGTTGATTTTTAATGTTATAGTTAAAATTATAAATAATATTAGAAATCATATAGTTAA
>NZ_JEXX01000041.1:0-10475 GCF_000582055.1 Acinetobacter sp. 766875
GGTGGATCAGGAAATTTGAACAACACTTATAAGTGATATTTTGCTCCCCAAATGATGTTATAAACATCAATATATGGAGTATTTTATGGCACGTAGACCAAGAAGAAATCATTCAAATGATTTTAAAGCTAAGGTAGCACTTGCTGCGATTAAAGCAGAAAAAACACTTGCTGAATTGAGTGCTGAATTTGATGTTCATCAAAACCAAATTATCGACTGGAAAAATCAACTGATTTCAGCTTCCTCGCAAGCTTTCGATCAATCAAAAGCTCCAACAGAACCACCCATCGATCTAAAAAAACTACATGCAAAAATCGGTGAGCAGGCATTAGAAATTGATTTTTTAGAAGGTGTGTTGAAGAAACTGGGCCGCTTCAACCACAAAAGTTAATCGATGACTCACTTCAGATTTCAGTATCTAAGCAAGCTCAGCTGCTGAAAGTCTCCCGTGGTTGTTATTACTATCGCCCAAAACCTGTGAGTGCATCAGATCTGAAGCTGATGCGGTGTATGGATGAGTTACATATGCAATACCCTTTTGCAGGTAGCCGTATGATGCGTGATTTGTTGAATCGTCAAGGACATCATATAGGACGACGTCATACACGTACTTTAATGAAGAAAATGGGCATTAATGCGTTATATTGCAAACCAAATTTAAGCCAGGCTAATCAAGCTCACCGCAAATATCCATATCTGCTCAAAGGATTGGCTATTCAGCGCAGTAATCAAGTGTGGTCTACGGATATAACGTATATCCCTATGGCAAAAGGCTTTGTTTATTTATGTGCTGTGATTGATTGGCATAGCCGCAAGGTACTTGCGCATAGAGTATCGATTAGTATGGAGGTTACATTTTGCATAGAAACATTAAATGAAGCTATTGAAAAATATGGTCGACCTGAAATATTTAATACAGACCAAGGCAGTCAGTTTACCAGTGATGCATTTATTGATGTATTGAAATCAAATGACATCCAAATCAGCATGGATGGTAAAGGTCGATGGGTTGATAATGTGATGGTTGAACGATTATGGCGGAGCGTTAAATATGAAGAGGTGTATCTCAAAGCCTACAGCAATGTTTTGGATGCGAAGAAGCAATTAAACGCATATTTTGAATTTTATAATTTGAAACGACCTCATTCGAGTCTGGACAAAATGACTCCAGATGAGTTTTACTATGACCAGCTACCACAACAAAATAAGGTAGCTTAACTAGAGCAGAGTATCACTTATAAATAAGCTTTTAGTTGTTCAAACATGTGGGACCACCTCTTAATTCATTCTCTAGTTTTGAAATAAGCTTGGATGCTTGTGCGACGCTTGTATTTAAATTTTCGGCAGCTTTAACAAAACTACCTTGCTCAATGATCGAAATAAACATGCGATTACATTCAAGTCTATTCATATAGATTTATTTTTAATTAAATTAGTAATCGTAGTTTTAGCATAAAAAATTTGTATAAGTTAAGCGGTTAAAAATTAAAATAAGCCGTGGAAGATTTTCAGCGTTTTAATCATCCATAGGAGTTTTTATGGTGAAAATACTTCTTGAGCCTTGATTGCTATATTGAATAGAACCTTTAAGTGCCACAATAATCGCATGTACAACAGCTAATCCCAAACCTGTGCCACCAAACTCCTTATTTCTTGATTCTTCTAATCTAAAAAATGGTTTAAATAGGTCATCTTGGAACTCGGTTGCAATTCCGGGGCCTTCATCTTCAATTTTTAATATCCAGTTGTCTGCAACCACTTCTGAAGAAATTTTAAGTTTACCTGCATTTGAATAGCGAATAGCATTATCAATTAAAGCAATTAAAACTTGCTCAATACGACGGCGGTCACTAAAAACTGGAGTGGTTGTCAGATCTAGTTCTGGTACTAGGTTCGCTTGTTGCAAGCGATCTTCAAATGCATTGAGAACCTTTTCAAGTACCGACTTAAAGTCAAACAATTCATAATTTAATCTGAGTTGCTGGTTTTCGACCAAACTTAAAGTTCGTAGGTCTTCGACTAAGTGAGATAAACCTTCAACTTGATTTAAAAGGCTTTTAAATAGTATTTCATCGGGTTTAAAAACGCCGTCGATTATGCCTTGTAGGCGGCCTTGTAAAATTGTGATAGGCGTTCTTAACTCATGCGCTATGGCAGCATTCCAGACTTGTGCATTTTGAACAGAAACTTCTAGCTTTTGAGCCATATCATTAAAATTATATAAAAGCTCGGACATTTCTGCGGAGTGAATTCTGTTGTCGTAAGCTCTAGCAGAGAGATCACCTTGACTAATTTTGTTGGCTGCTTCGGCTAAGAAGTTAATCGGCACAATAAAACGTTTTGCGAGGTGCATCCCGATCACGAGTGAGATCATACAGCCACAGAAGATAACAGTAGCCAACCAGATCCAGTCTACAAAATGAAAAGTGGTCCAATCTTCTTGAAGTGAGCTTAAAGTAATCCAGCCTTTTTCAATCGCATAGTTATAAATGACATAACCCAGCACAACTGAAAAAAGCGTAACGCTTAAATTAACAATACTTAATGCAATAAAGAGCTGCTTGCTAATTCCTAACTTACTTTTCATAGAATATTCCCTAGCTATATTTTTAATATTATTTAGTCGTCATTTTTTACAGCTAGTGGATTATCCAGTCTATATCCTACGCCACGCACATTAATCAACATTTGAAGTATTCCTTGTTCCTCCAATTTCTTTCTAAGCTTACTCACATGGCTATCTACAGTTCGTTCTAGTGCATCACTATCATTCATGCAATGATTCATGAGTTCACCACGGGTAAAAACTTTGTGGGGCTGATCAATCATGAATGAAATAATTTTATATTCGGTCAGCGTTAAATTAAGCAAGATTTTCTTATTCTCAGAGTGTATATAAACACTATGAGTTTCAGTATCAATTTCAATATTTTTATAGATCTTGTTTTTATTAGAAGCTTTATTTGCAAATTGAGTTCTTCTTAATACTGCCTGAACTCTAGCGATCACTTCATTCGGGTTAAATGGCTTAACCACAAAGTCATCTGCACCTATGCGTAGTGCCATCACCTTATCAATATCTTGATCGAGCGCCGTTAGCATAATTACTGGGGTTTGAGCTTTTTGGCGTATTTTATTTAACACTTCCCAGCCATTTAACTCGGGTAATTTAATATCAAGTAAAATTAAATCGATAGGTTGGCTAGCGTGCAATTCAATGGCCTGTTTTCCATTCATGGCACGAATCACACTCATTCCTTCACGTTTTAAATAATTTTCAATAATGTCGCCAATATCGTAGTCGTCTTCTACCACAAGAATAACTTTATCTTGGCAATCAAAAGAAAAAGAATGATCGAACATAGAAAATCTATCTATTAAAGCGCTTCAATCCATCATACGCTAAATTATCCGTGTTTCTCCACACTTCCTCCACACTTTAGCGATTATCCCTACACACTCATCAAAAATAATGTCAGCATCGAAAACTCACTAAGTTTGGACAGTATGCAAAAGCATCTTTTACTTCCTTTATTTTTATCTATTGGGCTTATATTACAGGGGTGTGATTCAAAAGAAGCAACTCAACCTGAGCCACCGCCGGCTAAAGTCAGTGTATTAAGTATTCAACCGCAATCGGTAAACTTTAGTGAAAATCTTCCTGCACGGGTACATGCGTTCCGTACGGCTGAGATCCGTCCACAAGTGGGAGGCATCATTGAAAAGGTTTTATTTAAACAGGGTAGTGAAGTTAGAGCAGGGCAAGCTTTATATAAAATTAATTCAGAAACTTTTGAGGCAGATGTAAATAGTAATCGGGCTTCCCTAAATAAGGCTGAAGCAGAGGTTGCGAGGCTCAAAGTTCAGCTAGAACGTTATGAGCAGCTCTTACCAAGTAATGCCATTAGTAAGCAAGAAGTAAGTAATGCCCAAGCTCAATATCGTCAAGCTTTAGCTGATGTCGCTCAAATGAAAGCAGTATTGACTCGACAAAACTTGAATCTGCAATATGCAACAGTTCGAGCGCCTATTTCCGGCCGGATTGGACAATCTTTTGTTACTGAAGGTGCATTGGTTGGTCAAGGTGATACCAATACCATGGCAACCATCCAGCAAATTGATAAAGTCTATGTTGATGTAAAACAATCAATTAGTGAATATGAGCGTTTGCAAGCAGCTTTGCAAAGCGGTGAACTATCAGCAAATAGTGACAAGACCGTTCGTATTACTAACAGTCATGGACAGCCTTATAACGTAACAGCAAAGATATTATTTGAAGATATTAATGTTGATCCTGAAACGGGCGATGTTACGTTCCGTATAGAGGTAAATAATACTGAACGAAAATTACTTCCTGGCATGTATGTGCGTGTCAATATTGACCGTGCTTCTATTCCTCAAGCGTTATTGGTTCCGGCACAAGCGATCCAACGTAATATTAATGGTGAGCCGCAGGTATATGTTATCAATGCCAAAGGCACAGCGGAAATTCGTCCTATCGAAATTGGACAACAATATGAGCAATATTACATTGCCAACAAAGGCTTGAAAATTGGCGATAAAGTTGTTGTTGAAGGCATTGAACGCATTAAGCCAAATCAAAAATTGGCAATGGCTGTATGGAAAGCCCCAGCCGTTGTAAATAACGCTCCAAGTATAGAAAAGAAAGCTTCTACAACTGAAGGAGCTCAATCATGATGTCACAATTTTTTATTCGTCGTCCTGTTTTTGCATGGGTTATCGCGATCTTTATTATTATA
This sequence comes from Acinetobacter sp. 766875, assembly GCF_000582055.1. Taxonomy (NCBI): domain Bacteria; kingdom Pseudomonadati; phylum Pseudomonadota; class Gammaproteobacteria; order Moraxellales; family Moraxellaceae; genus Acinetobacter; species Acinetobacter sp. 766875. The sequence goes on from NZ_JEXX01000041.1 coordinate 4,761, forward strand.
TTTGGATTGCTAAGTATTCCTAAATTACCAATCGCGCGCTTTCCAAGTGTAGCTCCGCCACAAGTAAATATTAGTGCGGTTTATCCGGGTGCTACAGCTAAAACTATTAACGATAGTGTCGTCACCTTAATTGAGCGCGAATTATCGGGTGTAAAAAATCTACTCTACTATAGTGCGACAACAGATACCTCCGGTACAGCAGAGATTACTGCTACGTTTAAACCGGGCACGGATGTCGAGATGGCTCAGGTCGACGTTCAAAATAAAATTAAAGCTGTAGAGGCTCGTTTACCGCAAATTGTGCGTCAGCAAGGTTTACAGGTAGAAGCTTCATCGTCCGGATTTTTAATGCTGGTCGGGATTAACTCTCCAAATAATCAATATTCCGAAGTTGATTTAAGTGATTACCTTGTTCGTAATGTTGTAGAAGAGCTAAAACGTGTCGAAGGTGTAGGGAAGGTTCAATCTTTTGGTGCCGAGAAAGCTATGCGTATTTGGGTCGACCCAAATAAGTTAGTTTCTTACGGTTTATCAATTAGTGATGTGAATAATGCAATTCGAGAAAACAACGTCGAAATTGCACCCGGTCGACTTGGTGATTTACCCGCTGAAAAAGGCCAGCTCATTACTATTCCACTGTCTGCACAAGGGCAATTGTCTAGTGTCGAGCAATTTAAAAATATCAGTTTAAAAAGTAAAACTAACGGTAGCGTTATCAAGTTATCTGATGTTGCAAATGTTGAAATCGGTTCCCAAGCCTACAACTTTGCCATTTTGGAAAATGGTAAACCTGCGACTGCTGCAGCAATTCAGTTAAGCCCCGGTGCGAATGCCGTGAAAACTGCCGAAGGTGTTCGAGCAAAAATTGAAGAGTTAAAGTTAAATTTACCAGAAGGCATGGAGTTTAGTATTCCTTACGACACCGCGCCGTTTGTTAAAATTTCAATTGAAAAGGTAATTCATACATTACTTGAAGCCATGGTTCTGGTTTTCATTGTAATGTACCTATTTTTGCACAATGTCCGCTATACGCTTATTCCAGCGATTGTGGCGCCTATTGCCTTACTCGGTACTTTTACCGTAATGCTACTTGCTGGTTTTTCAATTAACGTACTCACCATGTTCGGTATGGTGCTTGCCATCGGGATTATTGTCGACGATGCGATTGTCGTGGTTGAAAACGTAGAAAGGATTATGGCGACTGAGGGATTAAATCCTAAAGATGCAACCTCTAAAGCAATGAAAGAGATTACCAGCCCAATTATTGGTATTACGCTGGTATTGGCTGCAGTATTTTTACCAATGGCATTTGCCAGTGGTTCTGTAGGGGTAATCTATAAACAGTTTACCTTGACCATGTCGGTGTCTATTTTATTCTCAGCGCTATTGGCACTCATTTTAACACCGGCACTTTGCGCTACGATTTTAAAACCAATTGATGGGCATCATCAGAAGAAAGGCTTCTTTGCATGGTTTGACCGCAGCTTCGATAAAGTCACTAAAAAGTATGAATTGATGTTGCTTAAAATCATCAAACATACAGTTCCAATGATGGTGATCTTTTTAGTGATTACCGGTATTACCTTTGCCGGAATGAAATATTGGCCAACTGCATTTATGCCAGAGGAAGATCAGGGCTGGTTCATGACTTCATTTCAATTACCTTCAGATGCAACTACGGAACGTACCCGAAATGTAGTCAATCAATTTGAACATAATTTGAAAGATAACCCCGATGTAAAAAGTAATACCACTATTTTAGGTTGGGGCTTTAGTGGTGCAGGACAAAACGTAGCGGTGGCTTTTACTACCCTTAAAGACTTTAAAGAACGAACTGGTACGGCATCTGAAATGACAAACGCCGTGAATACCTCGATGGCAAATAGTACGGAAGGTGAGACCATGGCCGTATTACCACCCGCTATTGATGAGTTAGGTACTTTTTCTGGTTTCAGTTTACGTTTACAAGACCGTGCTAACTTAGGTATGCCTGCTTTATTGGCTGCTCAAGATGAACTTATGGCAATGGCAGCCAAGAATAAAAAGTTCTATATGGTTTGGAATGAAGGGTTGCCACAAGGTGACAATATTTCTTTAAAAATTGACCGTGAAAAGCTTAGTGCACTTGGTGTTAAGTTTTCTGATGTTTCAGACATCATCTCTACATCAATGGGTTCAATGTATATCAATGACTTCCCTAATCAAGGACGTATGCAACAAGTCATTGTACAAGTTGAGGCTAAATCACGTATGCAATTGAAAGATATCTTGAATCTGAAAGTCATGGGTTCAAGCGGTCAATTAGTCTCGTTATCAGAAGTTGTAACGCCACAATGGAATAAGGCACCCCAACAATATAATCGTTATAACGGACGACCATCTTTGAGTATTGCTGGTATTCCTAACTTCGATACGTCATCGGGTGAAGCAATGCGTGAAATGGAACAGCTGATTGCGAAATTACCGAAAGGTATTGGCTACGAGTGGACAGGTATTTCCTTACAGGAAAAGCAGTCTGAATCACAAATGGCCTTTTTACTTGGTTTATCAATGCTCGTGGTCTTCCTTGTCTTGGCTGCACTCTATGAAAGCTGGGCAATTCCACTTTCTGTGATGCTGGTTGTGCCACTCGGTATTTTTGGAGCAATCATTGCCATTATGTCTAGAGGGTTAATGAATGATGTGTTCTTCAAAATTGGGCTAATTACCATTATTGGTCTATCGGCAAAGAATGCGATTTTGATTGTTGAATTTGCGAAAATGCTGAAAGAAGAAGGTATGAGTTTGATTGAAGCCACTGTTGCCGCAGCCAAACTTCGCTTACGGCCAATTCTGATGACATCACTTGCATTTACGTGTGGTGTAATTCCTTTGGTGATTGCCTCAGGTGCAAGTTCAGAAACTCAACATGCTTTAGGCACAGGGGTTTTTGGTGGCATGATTTCAGCAACCATTCTGGCTATTTTCTTTGTTCCCGTGTTTTTTATCTTCATTCTGGGTGCAGTAGAAAAGCTATTTTCCTCTAAGAAAAAAATCTCATCTTAAGTTCAATGCATCAGGGGAAATACTCAATTTCCTCTGATGCTTTATATGCTCAAAATTTACTTTATTTGGAGAATACTATGTCTAAATCGGCAATCGTATCTCGTGGACTCATTCTTTCTACACTCTCAATTGCACTCATTGCATGTGTCAATATGCAAGCGCCACAGCCTGCAATTACATCTCATATTCCTCAAAATTTTAGTCAAAATCATTCTGGAAAAACGATTGCAGAAAGAAGTTATAAAGAATTTATTTCTGATCCGAAATTAGCACAGGTTATTGAAATAACTTTAAATAACAACCGTGATTTACGTACTGCCACCCTCAATATTGAACGTGTACAGCAAGAATACCAAATCACAAAAAATAGCCAGTTACCCACCATTGGTGTAATGGGAAGTGCAGCAAGACAAGTTGATCCGTCTATTAATCCTAATAACCCTGTTTCTACATTTCAGGTTGGTTTAGGAATGACCGCATATGAACTAGACTTTTGGGGACGTGTGCAAAATTTAAAAGATGCGGCATTAAATAATTATCTAGCAACACAAAGTGTTAAAGAAGCAGTTCAAATTAGTTTAATCAGCAATGTCACGCAAGCTTGGTTAAACTATGCTTTTGCTCAAGCTAATTTAAATCTTGCCGAGCAGACTCTAAAAACACAACTCGATTCTTATCATCTTAATAAAAAGCGTTTTGAAGTTGGTATTGATAGTGAGGTTCCGTTAAAACAGGCACAAATTTCGGTTGAAACTGCACGAAATGATGTTGCAACGTATAAAACCCAGATTCAACAAGCAAAAAATTTACTGGATTTGCTGGCAGGTCATCCTGTTCCGCAAAATTTACTTCCTGATCATACAATTCAAAATATTACCTTTGAGAAAACCTTTGCAGCCGGTTTACCAAGTGATTTATTAAATCATCGTCCAGATCTTAAAGCTGCCGAATATGAGTTACGTGCTGCCGGAGCGAATATTGGTGCTGCCAAGGCACGCATGTTCCCGACCATAAGCCTGACGGGCTCGACGGGTTATGCATCGTCTGAACTGAAAGATTTATTTAAAACTGGCAATTTTGCATGGTCGATTGGACCTACTATTGATCTACCAATTTTTGATTGGGGAACACGAAAAGCTAATATTAAAATTGCAGAAACTGACCAGAAAATTGCATTGGCTAAATATGAAAAAGCTATTCAATCGGCATTCCGTGAAGTCAATGATGCTTTGGCTACGCATGCACATATTGGAGAAAGGTTAGATGCACAACGTCGCTTAGTCTCTGCGACTGAGGCAACCTATAAACTCTCCATGGCACGTTATAGAGCAGGCGTTGATAGCTATTTTACGGTTTTAGATGCGCAGCGTTCTGCCTATGCAGCACAACAAGGCTTACTTGCGCTTGAACAGATGAAATTCAATAACCAAATCGAAATATATAAAGCTTTAGGAGGAGGAATATCTAAAAGCTAACTAGTTGTGGTCTAAAAAATAAGCTGATAGAGAGATTCCTGATCAGCTTATTTTTACTTTAGATGATTAAATGTTGCTATGACATCATATATTCAGCGCTTAAGTTCATATGAACTATTAGGTTGAATTTAAGCAATAGCTGTACACACGTACTATATCAGTTTTTCCAAGCGTGTAAAGAAGTTTTTGAAAATTTATTATTAAATTTCAATGTAGTACAAAAAATTAATATTTTAATCTTTAGCGTGGGCAGGCTAAAAATTTTGAGATTAAAAGGCGATTTAGAAAAAGAAATCTGTATAGCAGTCAGTAGCCATAATACGGCTCGTAAATTTAGAATTTAGTAAGGTAGCTCGGCTCACTAGGGTAAATATAAAAGTGTAATTACATTTTGTAGAAAGCTGCCAGAACTATTTTGGCTAAGATTAGAAATAGGGTTAGCCAGGTTAAGTCTTTAAGAGTGGCACGGCTTGGTAAGTTGCTTGAGCAACAGATACCAAGCTAAAAATTTACTGTAGTAAAGAATAAACGGCGTAGCAGTAATGTAGAGTAGCCAGAGTCATATATCTGGTAGGTTTTAGATATGCTATTTAACATAATATATATTATACGAACTGTTATGTAACTTGCACCTAGGCCTTTAATCCTCCTTATTCTTATACACTGGTACTGTGCTTTGCTTAGCCAACAATGAAATTTTTGGCTAAAGTCTGATAAAAATATTATGTCTTATCTTTCACGCTCCATTTTAGCTATTGCACTACATCCTAGAAAGCATGGCATTTTTATAAATTATTTCTTTACTTTTTTTAAGCTTCATTGTGCATTAACGCCAAAACTGCGATTTAACTAAAAATTCAAAATTTGAATTAAATTACAGATATGAAACTTAATTGTTAATTGAATAACCAAATTTAGGCAGCTTTCTTCTCTACAACTATAAAATAATTTTCTTATATCTAAATGCTACTTATTTAAAATTAAATTACCTAGATTTCAGCAAAGTTATAACTTGCCTCATACAATGAGAGTTTATTTAATTATGCTAAACAACTCTACTTACTGTTTAAAATGTATTCAATATTGTTCTTATTAACTTAAAGCTTTTATATTTTAATTTATATAAATTACCACAAATTAGAGTTAAGGCTCTAATTACATAACTATTTTTAGTAAAATATATTATTTTATTAAA
>NZ_JEXX01000042.1:0-7257 GCF_000582055.1 Acinetobacter sp. 766875
GGTGGATCAGGAAATTTGAACAACACTTATAAGTGATATTTTGCTCCCCAAATGATGTTATAAACATCAATATATGGAGTATTTTATGGCACGTAGACCAAGAAGAAATCATTCAAATGATTTTAAAGCTAAGGTAGCACTTGCTGCGATTAAAGCAGAAAAAACACTTGCTGAATTGAGTGCTGAATTTGATGTTCATCAAAACCAAATTATCGACTGGAAAAATCAACTGATTTCAGCTTCCTCGCAAGCTTTCGATCAATCAAAAGCTCCAACAGAACCACCCATCGATCTAAAAAAACTACATGCAAAAATCGGTGAGCAGGCATTAGAAATTGATTTTTTAGAAGGTGTGTTGAAGAAACTGGGCCGCTTCAACCACAAAAGTTAATCGATGACTCACTTCAGATTTCAGTATCTAAGCAAGCTCAGCTGCTGAAAGTCTCCCGTGGTTGTTATTACTATCGCCCAAAACCTGTGAGTGCATCAGATCTGAAGCTGATGCGGTGTATGGATGAGTTACATATGCAATACCCTTTTGCAGGTAGCCGTATGATGCGTGATTTGTTGAATCGTCAAGGACATCATATAGGACGACGTCATACACGTACTTTAATGAAGAAAATGGGCATTAATGCGTTATATTGCAAACCAAATTTAAGCCAGGCTAATCAAGCTCACCGCAAATATCCATATCTGCTCAAAGGATTGGCTATTCAGCGCAGTAATCAAGTGTGGTCTACGGATATAACGTATATCCCTATGGCAAAAGGCTTTGTTTATTTATGTGCTGTGATTGATTGGCATAGCCGCAAGGTACTTGCGCATAGAGTATCGATTAGTATGGAGGTTACATTTTGCATAGAAACATTAAATGAAGCTATTGAAAAATATGGTCGACCTGAAATATTTAATACAGACCAAGGCAGTCAGTTTACCAGTGATGCATTTATTGATGTATTGAAATCAAATGACATCCAAATCAGCATGGATGGTAAAGGTCGATGGGTTGATAATGTGATGGTTGAACGATTATGGCGGAGCGTTAAATATGAAGAGGTGTATCTCAAAGCCTACAGCAATGTTTTGGATGCGAAGAAGCAATTAAACGCATATTTTGAATTTTATAATTTGAAACGACCTCATTCGAGTCTGGACAAAATGACTCCAGATGAGTTTTACTATGACCAGCTACCACAACAAAATAAGGTAGCTTAACTAGAGCAGAGTATCACTTATAAATAAGCTTTTAGTTGTTCAAACATGTGGGACCACCTCTGAACTACTTTAGTAAGTTGTCCCAACAAAAGTCATCTCTATTATTTGCAAAATACATGAACATGCCAATTACATGAAAAAATAGGCAGCCCATCCATATTTTTTGGGGAGCAACCTTAAAACCTTCTAATAGTATAGTTATAGAATAGATGGTGATCATGAATGTAAGAAAGAGAATATATGTAGTACTCGCTATAAATTTATGTTTTGGGGCTAATTGAGGAATTTTATATCCAATCAAAATTTGCATTCCCCAATTTATAATGAGTGTAATTATAGTCATAAGTAATTTTGGTGCATTTAAGCTTTCTAAGGAAACTTGTTCAATTAGGAAAATAGTTTGCCACAGTACAAACATCCCCAAAGGATACAATATAAATTTAATCCACATCATATTTTGTTTTCTTATCAATATCTTACTTCACCATTGTATTAAATAAATATTATTTTTTCAAAATTTATTTTCAAAAAATATCAACATATATAGTCATTTTAATTTCAATTAATATATCTATGAATTTTTAAATTCTTTAAAATTTAATTTAAAAGATAAATAAATTATGTAAGTGTATAATTGATGAATAAAACTATTCTTGGCTTAATGGTAGTACCACTTGTATTGAGTGGATGTATAAAAAAAGCAGAGGAAAGACCAACAGAAAAAATGGAAAAAACCTCTACTATAAAAGCAACTGAACAGCCCCCAAAAGAAGAAAATATAATTCCTGCTATGCTAGTACGTAATTTTCTTGTGAAGTTTCAACAACCCAAAATTTGTGCTCCAAATCCAGATGTTGATGGAATTGTATGTACCTCTAAAGAAGCGATTGCACTTAAAAGTAATATTGAATGGATTGATCAAGTAATCGATAAGGAAATCCGTAAAGATTATGCAGATGCTCTTACACCTCCTTCAGAAAAGCAAAAGCAACTAAATCAAACCCAAGCTGAAGGGTTTAATAACTGGTCACAGAATGTGGTTTATCGCTTTAATGGACAGTTTGGCCAATATGTGCAAATTTCGAAAGTAAGTTCAGAATATTCTGGCGGGGCTCATGGTATAGCAACTTTTGAAGATTATATTTTTGACTTAAAAAGTAAAAAACGCATTGAATTAAAAGATATTGTTATCAATGGAAAGATGAATGCGCTTAAAGAAGAATTGTGGAAACAATACGGATATTGGTGTCAAGAAAAAGATATGCAGCCTTATATTAGTAAAGAAGACTTTAAAGTAAGTGAAAATTTCTATATTAATCAATCAGGCGGGATTACATTTGATTTTCAGCTTTACGAATTGGCTCCATATGCCGCAGGTCCTGTGAGTTTAGAACTCTATGATACAGATCAACTGATAAAATCAGATTTTTTACCGCCAATGCCTACTTTAAAAACTGAAATGTAAAAATAACTCCTGCCTAATCCGATAAAGATAGTAGAGCAAAATTTTTATATTAATTTACAATCTCTAGTAAATGGTAATAGTCATAATGGCACAGAATTTTTTGAGGAAGAGGATTATTCGGAGTCTCTATTAAAGAGCCCTGTGAAGACAGAACTCACTATTTATGTAACACAAAAGATTTTGAGTTTTTGATTATCTCAACTTATTTCTTGGTGGCTATTGCTGCTAATAGAAGCCCACCACTTAAAGCAATATGTTCTAATACAATTTGGAAATCCTGAGTTCTTTGTGGTTCAGCTAATTTCCAAAAAGGATGTCCAATAGGAATACAAAGTAAAGTGAAAATGGCTAGTATTCCTGCACCTAACCATGTAAGCCCTGCAAAATTTGAAATAAGTAGAATTGATCCTATAAGTTGAATGGCTATAGTTGCAAAAGCAAATAATTCAGGAAGTGGTAAATTTGCTCCAATCATTTCATTAACAACAGTATCAAAGTTAAACACACCAAAAATACCAGCGATTAAAAAGAATGAAGATAAAACTATTCGCCCAATAACTAATGTGTAATTACTTGATAAAGTATTATGAATTAAGGATGCCATAAGAAGATTATTCCTATATAGAGTTGATGGTAACGATCGTTACCATCATACTTTTGTACATGGTAATGTCAATAACCATGGCACGCCTTTTATTTTGTAGGAAAGAATTGTGATAAGTGAAAGTACCAAAACCAATCAAATTGATAATAAAAATCGCCTTATAATTCAAACAGTAGGTGATCTTTTTCTAGAGTATGGTTACTCAAGAGTTTCTATTAATTTAATTATTTCCAAGATCGGGGGGTCTAAAAGAGATCTATATGCTCAGTTTGGAGATAAGGAGGGGCTTTTTAGGAGTGTGATTGCGGATGTGTGCCAGCAAGTACTTGATCCACTAAAAGTCTTGCCAGTAGATGGTGGCTCAATTGAGCAAGCTCTTACTTCTTTTGGAAGAATATTTTTATCAGTACTTTTATCTTCTCGCGTAATTGCTTTACAGAAACTGGTACTTTCAGAAGTGACTCGTTATCCAGAGTTTGCAAAAACATTTGTACAATTAGGTCCAGTTAGTGCATATAACTTAGCAGCAGAACTTTTAATGAAAAGGGCTGAGGTTGGGGAGATAAAAGTTTCAAAACCGAAAGTCATGGGTGCTTTATTTTGCGATATGCTCATCTCAGATCTACAATTTAAAATTATATCTGGTGAAATAGTTACTGATAGTCAAATAGATGAACGTGTTGAAATGGCAGTTTTAACTTTCCTAAATGGTATAAAAAGCTAAAGTTCGGTTCAACTGAGCGAATACACTTGCGCAAAATCCGTAAAATTAATGAACAAGATCTGAAATGTTAAATTTTACACATTATTAAAGTGGATAATTTCATGAAAAAGATTATTTTTTTAGGATTAGTTTTGAGTTTAATTGGGTGTTCAACAAGTCCTGTTGTTTCAAATACAGCGAAACCAATACCTAATGAGAGAGTGTATAATCAGAACTATTTAAAGAAACACACTCCTGAACAAGCAAAAGTTACGTTCTTAAGAGATAAAGGTTTTTTGGGTTCTGGCTGTACTCATGATATTTATGTTAATAATGAAAAGGTATTTTCAATTCGCTCAAATGAAATAGCTACAATTTATCTTGAGCCTAAATATTATATTTTTAGATTAGAAACTGGTGCAGGGATGTGTCCTAATATTGCAACTTCTCAAGAAACAGAAGTCAAACCTGGGGCAGAGATCGAATATCGAATCTTACTTCCATCTGACTTTAACTTAAGACTAACTCGAATGAAATAAGAGATTAAAAATCTCTACGCCAATGAGTTAATTAAAGTTAATATTCATTAAGTTTTGATTAAACCCACTCATTATTAAGTGGGTTTTTTCTTAATTGAACTAAGAATCATTAACTGCTTTAAAATTATTATTACGGAATATTTTTGATGAAAATTCCTATAAATAAAATTTTCTTTATCGTCTGATTAAGCAGCTGTGTGCTGTAGGGACAATCAGTTAATGGTTTTTTAAGTCCAGAAGGAGCTCTCACTGGCTTAATGGTTACACCATGGTTACGTACGCTAAATTAATAATTTTACACTAGACAAAGTTTTGAAAAGCTCACTTTCGGGAGCTTCTCTATTAATTAAAATTAGTTAAAGAAAGTTTTGATCACGAATATCTTAATTTGGTTTTCTTTGTCAAAATCTTAATAATCTTAAAGACCTGATTATTCAGCTTTATTTTTTGATGGACGGTTGCACTGTCGAGTTGATCCCACAGCTCAAATGGAAAAAACTCTGAGCTATGATCAAATACCCATAACCATTGGTAGCTATGGTTCAGTGTATGAGTATCAAAACGAACATCTTGAACTTTGACAATCTTAAGCTGTTTATGGTGTTCGTCTTGAAGAATAATTTCATGGTTCTCCATTAGACCGCCACAAATTAAAAAACAGGTTTTAAGTGTACTTGAAATAAGATTTTCTGGTTAATTGGTTAGGTTGGCATTCATTTACAAAACATTTCTGCTTGTTAAAGTTTGTCACTTTCAAAATGATAATAATCTTTACTCTTGAAATACAAGGTTTTAAGTAGGTTGCATTGTAAGGCTTATATCTAAGTGTCAGAATGCACGTTGACATTTATCTTCGAGTTATCGCTATGAGTTTAATAGGCTTTATGTATGCAAGTAAAACCAATAGTGAACATAGTCAAATAAAACAAGATTTAATTGATATCCTCACAGAAGCAGTTAAATTCAACTCTCAAAATGACATTACTGGTGTGCTTTATTATGGTAATGGATACTTCTTACAATACTTAGAAGGGGAGAAAGAACAAGTTGAGACGCTATTTTATAAATCAATTTTGAAAGATTCGAGACATCAAAACTGCGAAATCATCTTTTTGGAACCGTCCGAACAGCGGTTATTTAAACATTGGAGTATGAAATTTGCGCCTATAAATACGAAAATAAAAGATTTCTTTTTTCATCATCATGTTGATGAGTTTAATCCGTATTTACTTAATACTAATTCAATCCCATCTTTTATTGAATTACTTGTAGATCAACCCAATTTGAAAGCGGATCAATATCAAGTTTAACCAAAAATATATTTTTTGATTGGATATATATCCAAAAAGAAAATGTTGAAGAGTGATGATATTAAAGTTTCTAAAAAAGCCCTGCACAATCAGGGCTTTTAAATTTATATTAAATATAAATAGTACTATTTTACATTTACGGCTTACTACTAACTAATGATTTTTCAAATGCCATTTCTGCATCTTTTACAATAGCAGAAAGTTTTTCTGGTTGAATAAATGCATTAACTTGACCTGCATCTTTGCGCGCTTTATTTCCCATAACATCTGCAACTTCTGGATGGCTAGTAAGCACAATGTCTGCTTTCATATTTTTTAAACGCTTAAAACTCTGACGATAATCTTCTACAATATTTGGATATTGATGATTATTTTGTAAAACATTGCCAGCAACAGAGAGACTGCAAGGGAAAACAACATTTAGGTTCTTACCATTAGATTTAACTTCAGTTGACCAAGTTGTACAACCCGGAGTATGGCCTGGGGTAAGAGTAGCTTTTAGTTTTAATTTCCCTAGTTTAACGACTTCTCCATCGTGAATGACTTTATCAACTTTAACTGGAGTAAAAGGAATACTTTGGAAGGTGTTTTCACCTATTGGTTTTCCTATTTCTAAAGCCTTAACATCCTGCTGCATAGCAATTAATTTGGCGCCAGTGTCTTGTTTAATGCGGGCAAGTGCACCTACATGGTCCCAATGAGCATGGCTTGTAACCATAATTTTTACATCTGATAACTTAAAACCCAATTTTTTAATATTCTGCTCTATTTGCTCTGTATTTTCCGGAAGACCTGTATCTATCAATAAAGCTTGATGATCAGAGGTCAATAAATAGGTTCCAAGACCGTGAGTACCTACATAGTATATATTTTCAGTAATTTGGAATGGCTGAGTATTTTGCGTCCAGTCATCAGGTAACTTTAATGGTGTAGCTGAGGCAGATAGAGAAGTCAGCAATATACTTCCTGTAAACAATATCTTTTTCTTCATCTTTATTGGACTCGTAGGTTGGTCGCAGTAATTAAAGTTTTATATTTTAACGCCTTTGCTATAATTAGACCCGAATTTATTCATAAAAAAATATGACCATTCATTAAATTTTTATGTGTTTATGTTTGTTTTTCATTCATTCTTACTGATAAGTCATTTCAGAACCAGTCTCTTTAAAAAGCCTTAGGCTCAATCTATAAATAGCTCTCAAAAACTTAAATTAATAAATTAGTAAAGACTAGTTTTTAATGTAGGGAGGATAGCGATGTGATGTTTAAGATACAGCTTTCTCACTATTTTCTTAAGATTAAATTATGAATATCTACTAAATTATTTTAAAAAATATATTATTTAATTGTCTTTACTAAATAATATGAAATTATTAATTTAATTTACTCAATAATTAATAAGTTTTATAAATTAATAA
>NZ_JEXX01000043.1:0-3731 GCF_000582055.1 Acinetobacter sp. 766875
AAATATTTAATACAGACCAAGGCAGTCAGTTTACCAGTGATGCATTTATTGATGTATTGAAATCAAATGGCATTCAAATCAGTATGGATGGTAAAGGTCGATGGGTTGATAATGTGATGGTTGAACGATTATGGCGGAGCGTTAAATATGAAGAGGTGTATCTCAAAGCCTACAGCAATGTTTTGGATGCGAAGAAGCAATTAAACGCATATTTTGAATTTTATAATTTGAAACGACCTCATTCGAGTCTGGACAAAATGACTCCAGATGAGTTTTACTATGACCAGCTACCACAACAAAATAAGGTAGCTTAACTAGAGCAGAGTATCACTTATAAATAAGCTTTTAGTTGTTCAAACATGTGGGACCACCTCTGTTTTAGTTGGACAAATAAGTCCAACTAAAACATTTTTATATAGTTATAAGTGATTAGCCGCTTATCCCGAAAAAGTGAAGAATAATTCCTATAGCGCAGCAACCAGCTAAAGTAGTCATCATTCCAAGTTTGAAACGGAATAAAGCAAGCATAGCTATGATTGATAACATTAGTGACCATGGGTTAATGCTGGATAAAACTGGAACTTGTAAAACCATTCCATATTTATGAATTACATTAACTTCAGCAAATAATGTATGTAATGCAAACCACACTGATAGATTAAGGATCACTCCAACAACAGCTGCTGTAATTGTCGAAAGTATGGCATTTAAAGCCTTATTATTTCTTAATGCTTCAATATATGGAGCACCAATAAAAATGAATAGAAAAGAGGGTACAAATGTTACCCATTTCGCTAATATACCTCCAAGAGTACCAGCCAAGGCAGGATTCAATGATCCTGGGTCTCGATACGCTGCCATAAAGCCTACAAACTGAACTACACTAATCAGGGGGCCAGGGGTGGTTTCAGCCATACCAAGTCCGATCAGCATTTCACTAGGTTTAAGCCAATGGAAGTTTTCGACGGCTTGCTGTGCAACATAAGATAAAATTGCATAAGCACCACCAAACGTAAGTACGGACATTTTGCTGAAGAATAGAGCGATATGCGTATAAACATTATCTTTGCCCATTAAAGTAATAAAAGCTATAAGTGGGCCGAGCCATAAGACCAAACCAATGAGAGTAATTTTTAGAGCTCTTGTATGGGAAGGTTGTACATGCTCTGGGATCTGCTTAGCAAAAGCAGCATCAATAGCTGCTAATGAAGCATTAGAGCTATTAGCGTCAGAATGAGATGAGGAGGCGTTAAATGCTTTACTTCCACTTTTATTTCCGATGTAACCGATAAGCGCAGCAACTAAAATAATAAATGGAAAAGGCAAAGCAAAGATAAAGATGCCGATAAATGACAAGATAGCGACAATGACCATCACCTTGTTTTTTAAGGCTCGACGACCTACACGCATGACAGCTTCAAGAACTACTGCAAGTACGGCTGCTTTTAATCCAAAGAATAATGCTTGAACAATACTAATCTGACCATAACTTGCATAAATCCAGCTTAGTATTCCTAATGCAAGTAGACCCGGTAAAATAAAGAGAGTACCCGCAACGAGTCCGCCACGTGTTCGGTGTAATAACCAACCTATGTATACAGCCAACTTATGTGCTTCAGGACCAGGAACAAGTGTACAGTAATTTAAGGCATGTAAAAAACGCGTTTCACTAATCCATTGTTTCTCTTCAACTAAAATTTTATGCATTACTGCGATTTGCCCCGCAGGTCCACCAAAGCTAAGCGCAGCTACTTTAAGCCATACCCAAAAAGCTTCACGAAATGAAACACCATGAAGTTCATGTGGGGGAATGCTTTCAGCTAAAGCAGTGGAATCTTCATTTGTATTCATTGCTATTTCACCTAAATTTTTGAAATTTAAAAAGTATTTGATGCGTTTAATCATTCAGTACAGAGCTATTTTTATTAAAGCTAGACAATAGGCCATTAAAGATTGCATTTGATGCGACTAATAATTGGTCATCATCTGTAATGTTTTCATGTATTCCTGCAAAGACGGTTTCTATGCCTGAAGCTTCGGGTGGCTCAATCCCGCCAATATCAAGATAGTGGACAATCTCTGCAATTTTTTTCAAAGCAGGTGTTTCTAAATTAAAACTATGTAAAAGAACTTCGAAGGTAACCCAGTGATTGATATGACTGAAAGCTGCACCATCAAAATCGAATCCTAAAGCTTCTTCTGGACATTCACTTGGTGTTTCTAACCAAATAAATGTAGGAGTTGAATCAATAAAAGTCTTGATTAGCCATGCAGAGGCTAGACGATCAATCCAAGGTCTCTTACGAGTTGCCCATATTTTGTTTTGATAACTATTTTTATCTAGAAGTTGAATATGTGCTTGTATTGCTTGAGGCTCATTCACTTCACCAAGTCGAGCTATTGAAAGCTCTAAAGCAGAAAGTTCATTTAGTACCTGTGCTTGAGTCTCATCGGGGTAATAGTCAATTTCTACGAGTGCATCGATACTTTTTCTTAATTTACGGATTTGCTTGAGCAGCTCTTTCTTTTCATCTTTAGATTGACGATCTCTTAACTCAGAGAGTTGTTTATAGAGGACATCGTATTCTTCTTTTCGACTGAAGAAAGGAGCTAATTCAAGGTTTAAAGGCTGCTCCGCATGGAATACATACGCAGAGCCTTGCTCTGAAATAACGTCACTTGCAATAGGATCAAATTTCTCGCTATGAGAAATGGGAAGTAAATACACACCATCTCTAAGGATTGCGGCTCCACTTGCTTTAAGAGAACGCCATACTCTCATACGTGTAGATGTGTTCTGTGTAGGCAAAGAGGATATGAGTAAAGATATTTTCATGTTGTATACTCAACTTATTTGTTAAATATATAACATTAATTTGGCTTGGATACAAATATGAAGAATCGATTTCTTATATCAAAAGAAATATTAAAGGGCGGAAATGGCTAAAGAAGAATTTTTTAAGTTTTTGATTTTATATAAATTATTTGGTTTTATTGTTTCAATATACATCAATATTTGTGAATTCAGTATTACTCATCACAAAAAAAATTGTTTTAGTTATAATTAAATTATTGATTGTAAAGTGTCTAAATTGTAGGGTGTTCAAAAGTTGACTGAGAATTAGGTTATTTGTAAATCTCAGTCAAAATTTTAATTTTTAGAAGGCGCTTATCGATTTAAGATAACATCAGCTAATTGATGGGCAATTTCCTCAATACTATTTACAGAAGTATTTAAGGCGACTTTATCGGCTAAATTCGGACTATAATAGACCTCTTGCGAAAGTCGTTATTGCAAGTTCATCCGATTTACCAGTGCAGCGATTAAGTTAATGCGTAAACCGAATCTTTTCCGTCTATTTCGATAGCGTTCACTTAATATTCTAAATGTTTTCAATTGACTATTAATATGTTCGATCACAACTCGTATTTTTCCAATCATTTTATTGTACTTTTTCTCAACATCAAATAAGGGTAAATTCTTCTTTTTCTTTATTGGCATCAATAATTTAAAGCCATCTTGCTCTAATCCGTAGTACCCTAAATCGGTCATAACATATTTACAATGTTTGAATTTTTTAACCGTTCTTCTTGCCAATTTAATGTCATGCTGACTGCCATTCGATATATCTAGCCCTATGATTTGTTTGCTGTTCGGATGATAGATCACTTGTGCTTTTAGCGTATGTTTCTTCTTTTTACCACTGTAGAACTTACTCTGATTTTTTTTT
>NZ_JEXX01000044.1:0-3597 GCF_000582055.1 Acinetobacter sp. 766875
CCTCTTCAATTAAATATGCGACTGTATCCTGCTTGGCTCTCTTTGCTGCATCTAATGCATTTTGCATGGTCGCTGCCGACACATGCTTTTCTTCGACTAAACGCCGAAAAAACCCCGTAAATTTTGGAGATGTATGTAATACTGACATCTGCCTGCCTATGCTAATGTGTTTATAATTGGTATATGAAAAATTATACTTTTGTTATGTAAAATTACTACCTTATAAAGTGTTGCTCTAGTCTTACTCGAGCTATTAAAGCTTGAACTAGTCGAAGTTTTTAAAGATTAATTTTTAGAATGTTTAACTTCGAATGGCTATAAAGTTTTTCTTAATTTCAAAGAGAAGAAAAGATATAAGTAATCCCTTTAAAGAAAAGTATCTGAAATTTGTATAAATGCGTGTAGAATGTGCTGCATTTTTGATGAAAGGTGAGCAGTATGTCGGGTTCGACGATTACGCCTTGGGTAGTTGGCAACTGGAAAATGAATCCAATGCGTGCTAACGCCAACCAACTTATAGAAGAATTTAAACAATTATTGCAACAAAACCAAATTGCAGATGAAAGCTGCCATGTGGGCGTTGCCCCTGTTTCTATTGCACTTACAACAGTACAGGCGCAATTTCAGGATGCTGCAAGAACGGTATATACAGTTGCGCAAGATGTATCGCGTATTGCAGGTACAGGTGCTTATACTGGCGAAGTTAGTGCAGAATTATTAAAAGATAGCCAAATTAATTTCGTATTGGTCGGACACTCTGAACGCCGTGATATTTTTGGCGATAACGTTGAAATTTTGAAGGCGAAACTCCAAAATGCATTAAATGCGGGCTTGACTGTCATTTATTGTGTGGGCGAAAGTCTTGAACAGCGTGAGCAAGGCCATGCAGAGCAAGTTGTTTTACAACAAATTTGTGATATTGCACCTGTAGTGACTGCTGAACAGTGGCAAAACCAAGTCGTAATTGCTTATGAGCCGATTTGGGCAATTGGTACTGGTAAAACAGCTTCACCACAAGATGCGCAAGCAATGCACGCTAAAATTCGTGAAGGCTTATGCCAGCTTACTTCAGCGGGTTCAAGTATTGCTATTTTATATGGTGGTAGTGTAAAAGCTGAAAATGCTGTTGAATTAGCTGCATGTCCAGATATTAATGGTGCGTTGGTGGGTGGTGCTTCATTAAATGCAGCATCTTTTTATCAAATTGTACAAGCCTTCGCGCAAAGCAAATAACGAGGATAGGGTATGCACTCTTTTGTACTTGTTGTACATATTATTTTAGCTGTACTGATGATTGCATTGATTTTAGTGCAACATGGTAAAGGCGCAGATGCTGGTGCTTCTTTTGGTGGTGGCGGTGCAGCAACTGTATTTGGTGCATCTGGTTCGGGTAACTTCCTTACTCGCCTGACTGCTGTTTTAACTGCATTGTTTTTTGTAACGAGTTTGACTCTTGCTGTTTTTGCAAAAAAACAGACTACAGAGGCATATAGTTTGAAAACTGTACAAACAACAGCACCAGCTCAAACAACATCGCCTGAAACTTCACCAAATGCACCAAAAACGGGTCAATAATTCGAAATAAGGCTTTCCTTTTGCAGTTGGAAGGACTAGAATGCGTCCCACAAGCTGCGGTGGTGGTGGAATTGGTAGACACGCTACCTTGAGGTGGTAGTGCCTTCGGGCGTGGGGGTTCAAGTCCCCCCTTCCGCACCAACTTTGAACCAGAAAGTTGAGTGCAAGCAGTTTATTGATGCGGGATGGAGCAGTCTGGTAGCTCGTCGGGCTCATAACCCGAAGGTCGTTGGTTCAAATCCAGCTCCCGCTACCAATTTGATTAAGGTGCAACTTAATCAAACGAATATTGTAAAGTTTACATTGACTTTTTTCGATATTTGTATATAATTTTTGCACGTTGATGCGGGATGGAGCAGTCTGGTAGCTCGTCGGGCTCATAACCCGAAGGTCGTTGGTTCAAATCCAGCTCCCGCTACCAAGTTTCTTAAAAGAGGCTCACAGACAGGTGGGCCTTTTTGCACAGTGGACTATTGTTTTCTGTGCTACATAGGGGCGATTAACGCCCTTTTTTATTGGTTATCGTATCGCTATCGTGTAGTGTCGACATCAATTGGTCAAATAGTCATGCTTCACTATAGTAGGTCTGTGTCGGTTAAAACAACCGATTGAATCGCACGAGAATGACGAGAGTAAATGAAATTATCAAATAAATCCCAAGCATTGTATGACATGATTGCTCCAGCAGTGCAGGCATGTGGTGTTGACCTGTGGGGAATCGAATTCCTTCCACAAGGTAAACGTTCATTATTGCGTATTTATATCGATAGACCGGTTGATGAAAACGCTGAACCAGTGATTAATGAAGATGGTGAAGTAGAACAAGGTCGTGGTATTGGCGTACAAGATTGTGTACGTGTTACACAACAAGTCGGCGCGATGTTGGATGTTCATGATCCGATTTCAGGTGAATATTCTTTAGAAGTTTCTTCACCAGGTTGGGATCGCCCATTTTTTCAACTTGAACAGTTGCAAAGCTATATTGGACAACAAGTTGCTTTGCGTTTAATTGCAGCAGTAGAAAATCGCCGTAAATTTCAAGCAAAACTCCTTGCTGTAGACCTTGAAAATGAAGAGATTAAGGTTGAAGTTGAAGGAAAGCATGTGCTTGATATCGACAGCAACAATATCGATAAAGCAAACTTGATCTATCAAGATTAAATTTATTTAAATTATATAAGAAATCGGTAGGTGACTTATGGGCCGCGAAATTCTTACCGTTGTAGAAACGGTTAGTAATGAAAAAGGTGTTAGTCGTGAAGCGATCTTCGAGGCTTTAGAACAAGCTCTAGTTGCTGCAACGAAGAAAAGATTTTACGAAGGTACGCATGCTGAAGAAGCTCAGCTTCGTGTAGAGATTGATCGTAAAACTGGTGATTACCGTACATTCCGTCAATGGACTGTAGTGGCGGATGAAGATCATGAAATGCCAGCTTGCCAAGATGCGATCTCTGATGTTGATCCATCGAAATGGTCAATTGGTGATGTGCGTGAACTTGAAGTTGAATCTATCGAGTTTGGCCGTATTGCTGCGCAAATTGCAAAACAGGTTATCGTACAAAAAATCCGTGAAGCTGAGCGTGCTTTAGTTGCTGATGCATACGAATCTAAAGTGGGCGAGTTAATCTACGGTGAAGTGAAAAAACAAACCAAAGATGGTTTCATCATTGATTTAGGCGACAACGCAGAAGCTTATCTTGCTCGCGAAGAAATGATTCCTAAAGAAATTCTTCGTCCAAAGCAACGTGTAAACGCTATCTTATATAATGTTAACCGTGAAGGCCGCGGCGCTCAGTTATTGTTATCACGCGCTAAGCCTGAAATGTTAATCGCTTTAATGAAAAAAGAAATTCCTGAAATTTCTGAAGAGATTATCGAAATTAAAGCAGCGGCACGCCAACCAGGTGTCCGTGCTAAAATTGCAGTTAAAACAAATGATCACCGTATTGACCCTGTAGGTGCGTGTATTGGTATGCGTGGTACGCGTATTCAAGCTGTACAGCAGGAGTTAAATGGTGAACG
>NZ_JEXX01000045.1:0-3142 GCF_000582055.1 Acinetobacter sp. 766875
CGATGGGTGGTTCTGTTGGAGCTTTTGATTGATCGAAAGCTTGCGAGGAAGCTGAAATCAGTTGATTTTTCCAGTCGATAATTTGGTTTTGATGAACATCAAATTCAGCACTCAATTCAGCAAGTGTTTTTTCTGCTTTAATCGCAGCAAGTGCTACCTTAGCTTTAAAATCATTTGAATGATTTCTTCTTGGTCTACGTGCCATAAAATACTCCATATATTGATGTTTATAACATCATTTGGGGAGCAAAATATCACTTATAAGTGTTGTTCAAATTTCCTGATCCACCTCTGAAGCTTTAGAGATTGACCATCTTTATAAAGCTTTACAAAGAGTAGAACAAGGCGAAGCTGAATTCGATGATTATGATTTATTAGAAGGTAATTGGGATCTCCCTTCTGTTTGGGAAGCCTTATTGCGATCGGCTCACTTACCAACCGATTTAAACTTTCCGATGAAACAGTTAAGTGAAGGACAAAAAACCAAGTTAGCGTTAGCAGCATTATTTTTAAAAACCGACCACTATCTATTGCTTGATGAACCAAGTAACCATCTCGACCAAGATGCTAGACAGTGGTTAATTCATCACCTCAAGAAACATCCGGCGGGTGCTCTTATCATTAGCCATGATCTAACTTTGTTAAATGAAGTGGACCATATTTATCACTTAAATGAACATGGCTTACAGCACACTACAGGAAACTATGAAATTTTTTATGAGCAATATCAAACACGAGTTGAGGCTTTAGAACAGTCTGTACATCAACATCAACGTGAAGTTAAGCACATGAAGCAGAAGCAACATGATGTTTTAATGAAAGCACAAAAACGTGAGCGTGCTGGGAACAAACTTCGTGATTCAAACTCACAAGCTAAAATTTTACTCGACTTTAAAAAAGAACAGGCTGGACAAAGTTTAGGAGCAATCCAGTCTCAACATCACCGTCAAATTGAGCAAAGCCAGCAGGATTTGAAAAATAAAAAATTACTTCTGGAAACGGTAAAACCTCAACAATTTATGTTCCCCTCTTTTCAAAAACGTTCAGGAGAAATTCTTAGAGTTCATGACTTAAAACTTCACTATGGAACACAGCAACCCATCAATTTTGCCCTCAAAGCTTCTCAAAAAACTCACTTAGTTGGTCGTAATGGTGTCGGTAAATCAACCTTGCTTAAACAGATTGTTCAATCTGCTGTAGCGCCTACAGATGAAATTAGCCTATTTGTAAATTGCTTCTATCTAGATCAGAACTTCAGCTTTTTGTTAGACCATCTCTCTGCTGTTGAGAATTTAAGAAATATTAATCCTGATATTTCTGAGTTAGAGTGGAGAAATCTACTAGGTCAGCTTAGGCTTCGTGGTGAAAAAGGGACTTATCCTTTAGCTCAACTGAGTGGTGGTGAGAAGTTAAAAGTCGCATTGTTAGGTTTAAGTCATGCAGAGACTATGCCTGAACTTTTATTACTCGATGAACCAGAAAATCATCTAGATATTGAATCAAGAGAGCTATTTGCAAATGCTATTTCTAGCTATGAAGGTGCTGTGTTATTAGTCTCTCATGATTTAGCTTTTGTTGAAAAGTGCGGAATTCATGAGTCAATTTATTTAAATTAATATTTTTTAATCTTCTATAAAAGCTCTAATTATTAGAGCTTTTATATAGATTGCCTTAATTAGTATTTTATATTTTTATTATTTACTATTTGAAGATCTAAATTAAAAGATACGGTTCTATTTTTTCGTGCACTATTTCTCATTTGATAAACTTGAATAATATAGTCACCATCAACGGGTAGTATTACTTCTCCTGAAGAGCCTGTAGTCGAGCCTACCAATAATGCCTTATCTTTGCCTGGCTTTTGACCTGGAGCAAAAACATTAATATAAGCTAAGTTACTATAACTATTAATGTTAAATTTTAAAACCTGACCACTTTTTGCAAAAACTCGATACCTTACATCATCATAGCCCTGAAATTTTCCTGTTAAAGTTGTTTGATCAGAACCTTTTAAAAAGCTTACTTTGGTTTCAACATTTTTAGCAACAACAGTTAATGGTAAAGTTGCAATTAATCCTGTTAATAATAAAATTTTAATATTTTTTTTCATTTTTAACCCTCAAAATTCTTTTAAATAATTATAAAAAAGATACTTTTTATTAAATTTTACTTTATGTATAAATTTGATGAGTAACGTTTGAGTTTGTAAGTCTTTTAATAGTTGTTCAAAAAATATATGTCATGAAACTTTAACTTGCCAGCTTATAAAAACCGCCTTAGAATCCGCGCAACGAATTTTTAGGGGCTTCATTGTGAGTACTTGCTCGATTGATAAGAATAAATCATCGACTCAGATTTAAGTATCCACTAAAGCCCACTGGCTCTCTTGTGGATTTAAGAGAGTCCTTCCCTTTTGCTTTATTTCTTATTTATCAGTTGTTTTAAAAAACAAGTAAATACTTACATATGCTCCTTGTTGTTTTGGAGTCATCAATGCTATTTCTTAATTTTAAAAAATCTATCGTTTTTTTTAGCACTTGCTTGGCATTTATTTGTAGCTATGCTGGACGACCAATGGTCGTTGATGATGCGTCTTTAGTCCCAGCCCATTCTTGTCAACTTGACTCATGGATGCAGAATAACCCTAAAGATAAGGAATATTGGGTTATTCCTTCTTGCAATATTGGTGGCAATTTTGAGTTTGGTGTAGGTTTGGGGCGTCATTTTTCTGATGAGGCAGGTAATATCACTTATACAACTGTTCAAGGGAAAACGCTTATAAAACCACTTGAGACCAATAACTGGGGAATTGGTGTTTCATTTTCTAGCCAAATTAATAACAACCACACTACTGAAAAAGATTGGACTGTGAATGTACCCTTAAGTATTTAGAGGTGGATCAGGAAATTTGAACAACACTTATAAGTGATATTTTGCTCCCCAAATGATGTTATAAACATCAATATATGGAGTATTTTATGGCACGTAGACCAAGAAGAAATCATTCAAATGATTTTAAAGCTAAGGTAGCACTTGCTGCGATTAAAGCAGAAAAAACACTTGCTGAATTGAGTGCTGAATTTGATGTTCATCAAAACCAAATTATCGACTGGAAAAATCAACTGATTTCAGCTTCCTCGCA
>NZ_JEXX01000046.1:0-3018 GCF_000582055.1 Acinetobacter sp. 766875
GTCGATAATTTGGTTTTGATGAACATCAAATTCAGCACTCAATTCAGCAAGTGTTTTTTCTGCTTTAATCGCAGCAAGTGCTACCTTAGCTTTAAAATCATTTGAATGATTTCTTCTTGGTCTACGTGCCATAAAATACTCCATATATTGATGTTTATAACATCATTTGGGGAGCAAAATATCACTTATAAGTGTTGTTCAAATTTCCTGATCCACCTCTGTCGGAAGTTCAACAACCGTATCTACACCATTTTGAATTTCACAAGATGATGATGCAATGAGAATAGGTGAACTACCTAATACTGTAGTTGTTAAGAAGGGGCGATTTTGTTGACCTGTTACATAGTAAGTACTATAACGGCCAGCCACTAATGCACCAGAACCAGTAGTGGCAGCAGTTTTAATCACTTCCAAAACAATATAGCCTGGCGAAAGTGTATATGCTGTATGAGGCGTCAATGTAAGCTTATATGGGTAATAACCAGAAGAGTTTGAAGAGTCCGTTGCTTCACGGTAAATTCGAATGCCTATACCCGGTATATTTGTGGCGTAAACATTATTGCCTATTGGACTAATTGGATAATTTAGAGGTAGAGCCGCTATAATTTGGTCACCAGGGCGGTTACACGTTGCAGTAGAATTATTGGGTGAAATGGTAAAAGTATTCTTTTGTAAAACTGTGCCTACTGGATCATTTGGACGAACCACAATGGTGCCAATCGTTATCGGAATATCAACTGTAGTAAAACCTTTACTTAAAGTACAGTTTGCATTTGCTTGGTTGTAAATAAAGAAATTAGTGATTAATAAACCACTCTGAATAAGTATTTTTTTCATTTGCAGATTGCCTCTGTCATAATAATTGATTGTTTTTCCTGTGAGATTTTTGATTGAATGTCATATTCAAGTTGACATTCTTCTGTATTACTTTCTCCCCACTTTACATAAAGATGATCATGAGACAGGGGCGTACGTAAATAAATACGACTACCTTGGGCTACCATTCCAACTACTTCGTTATTCTGGTTAAACACTTGTGCAGCAAATGGTAGGTGATTACCATTAGGAGTTTGAGTACTAATAAAAAGTGCATAGCCCGTTTTTGTAGAGAAATTGACTCTGGTTATTGATCCTGCATAAGGTGCAATACGGTGACTTGTTTCTGAAAGTTCAACATTTGATGGCATCCCTTGAGGGTCAAGGCTAATGTCATTTAAGCGATAGGGCGTAACATAAGGGATTACAGCATAACCATGTTTATTAATGTTTAGTCCAGATATATTGCCGACTCGGGCACCTGTGGCTTCGGGGGCATAGACCAATACCATGGTTTGCACTTGATCTGGTCCAAATAAAAGCCCTTGAGAATGAGCAACCACACTTCCATTTAAATTGATCATTTCCTGCTGATATGCATCGGATTGGCTAAATGACGCACCTATAGTTGTGTAATTACTACGGTAGGTACCGTTAATATTTACACTGCTTTGTCCTTGATCTAGGTATGAAACGGACGTGCCATAATCAAAGCGGTTTCCGATATAACCACTCATCCCTACAGTTTTGCTATCTTCAGAAATAGAGCTATTAAAATTAATTGTGTTTTTCTTAAATTTGAGTGGAAAAGACAAAGACAATAAATACTGCGTTTCGTGACTAGTCTGTTGATCTTCGAGATCAAGCTCATGAGTAATTGCAGAAATGCTGTAAGTCAAATCTTTAAATTGATTACTATAACCAAATTGAAATTGTTGATTGCGATTAGGCTGATTCCAGTAATTAATCCATGAACCCACTAAATAAAAATTGCCCCATTGATTTGGAAGACTTTGATTTAATGTGATCTGAAATTCACTTTTTTGTTTTCCTACAGAAAAACTATCAATATTTCGTTGTTGTAAATCTTGAATTAAAATTGAATCTCTTAATTTCAAATAATTTTCGGTTGAGTATCGGTAGGTTGCTAAAGTTAAATTTGTATTCGTTGGCGTAAATAGTCGATTATAACTTAAACGGTAACTTTGACCTTTTAGTGTTGGTTTTTGATCAAAATTAGCTTTCGATTGAGTTGCATCAACTGCAATTGCACCAATTGGAGTTGCAAATGCGCTACCTATTAGAAAAGACTGGTAGTGTTCGGTTGCCTGAAACCCAGTATAACTTGTTAAATAGTTATTAATGCCTCGTTGATATTTACCTTGTACTAGCCATGGATTTAAATCGATATTAGCATCTCTAAATTGTCCTAGAGTAAAAGAATAACGACTCATCTTTGGGCGTAGCATCTCTACTACAGAAGCATAGGGAATAGAGAACTTTTGAATCTCTCCATTCGTCTCGTATATAGAAACTTGTAGTTCACCACCAAAACCTGTCGGATAAAGATCATTAATTTCAAAACTTCCAGGAGTAACGGTAGTTTGATAAATTAAATTTCCCTGTTGGCGTACTTCAACTTTCGCATTAGTCTTTGCATAACCCCGAATTTGTGGCGCATATCCAAGCATGCTGTTAGGCAGCATGCGATCATCACTTGCTACGTTAATTCCGCGATAAGGTAAGGCATCAAAAAAATTACTATTGGTAAAGTAATCACCTAAAGTAACGACACTATTAAACTTAGGAAATGCTTTTTGGGCATATGTATTGTTTGATGTATGGCTTTGTTGCATAAAGCCTTTGACGGCAGAGTTTTCCTAAGTTGCTAAAATTTAGGTTACAACTTGGGTATGAGGTCTGCCTAATTCTGTAAATTTATTTAATACGGCTACGCGTGCATGGATCTCATTCACTTGGCTGTCAAAATTCCTAGCACTGAGTTTATCGCCTAATAACTTGATGCAATGCATCTTAGTTTCAACCAAACTTCGCCGATGATAGCCTGACCATTTTTTCCATAGTGTGCTGCCTAAACGTTTAACTGTTCGAAGTAATTCATTTCGCTCTAGCGAGCTGATCTTTGTATCTTTCCATGGTTTCGCATTTTTTCTAGGTGGAATCACCGCATGCGCTTGCCTA
>NZ_JEXX01000047.1:0-2966 GCF_000582055.1 Acinetobacter sp. 766875
CCTCTTCAATTAAATATGCGACTGTATCCTGCTTGGCTCTCTTTGCTGCATCTAATGCATTTTGCATGGTCGCTGCCGACACATGCTTTTCTTCGACTAAACGCCGAAAAAACCCCGTAAATTTTGGAGATGTATGTAATACTGACATCTGCCTGCCTATGCTAATGTGTTTATAATTGGTATATGAAAAATTATACTTTTGTTATGTAAAATTACTACCTTATAAAGTGTTGCTCTAGTCTTACTCGAGCTATTAAAGCTTGAACTAGTCGAAGTTTTTAAAGATTAATTTTTAGAATGTTTAACTTCGAATGGCTATAAAGTTTTTCTTAATTTCAAAGAGAAGAAAAGATATAAGTAATCCCTTTAAAGAAAAGTATCTGAAATTTGTATAAATGCGTGTAGAATGTGCTGCATTTTTGATGAAAGGTGAGCAGTATGTCGGGTTCGACGATTACGCCTTGGGTAGTTGGCAACTGGAAAATGAATCCAATGCGTGCTAACGCCAACCAACTTATAGAAGAATTTAAACAATTATTGCAACAAAACCAAATTGCAGATGAAAGCTGCCATGTGGGCGTTGCCCCTGTTTCTATTGCACTTACAACAGTACAGGCGCAATTTCAGGATGCTGCAAGAACGGTATATACAGTTGCGCAAGATGTATCGCGTATTGCAGGTACAGGTGCTTATACTGGCGAAGTTAGTGCAGAATTATTAAAAGATAGCCAAATTAATTTCGTATTGGTCGGACACTCTGAACGCCGTGATATTTTTGGCGATAACGTTGAAATTTTGAAGGCGAAACTCCAAAATGCATTAAATGCGGGCTTGACTGTCATTTATTGTGTGGGCGAAAGTCTTGAACAGCGTGAGCAAGGCCATGCAGAGCAAGTTGTTTTACAACAAATTTGTGATATTGCACCTGTAGTGACTGCTGAACAGTGGCAAAACCAAGTCGTAATTGCTTATGAGCCGATTTGGGCAATTGGTACTGGTAAAACAGCTTCACCACAAGATGCGCAAGCAATGCACGCTAAAATTCGTGAAGGCTTATGCCAGCTTACTTCAGCGGGTTCAAGTATTGCTATTTTATATGGTGGTAGTGTAAAAGCTGAAAATGCTGTTGAATTAGCTGCATGTCCAGATATTAATGGTGCGTTGGTGGGTGGTGCTTCATTAAATGCAGCATCTTTTTATCAAATTGTACAAGCCTTCGCGCAAAGCAAATAACGAGGATAGGGTATGCACTCTTTTGTACTTGTTGTACATATTATTTTAGCTGTACTGATGATTGCATTGATTTTAGTGCAACATGGTAAAGGCGCAGATGCTGGTGCTTCTTTTGGTGGTGGCGGTGCAGCAACTGTATTTGGTGCATCTGGTTCGGGTAACTTCCTTACTCGCCTGACTGCTGTTTTAACTGCATTGTTTTTTGTAACGAGTTTGACTCTTGCTGTTTTTGCAAAAAAACAGACTACAGAGGCATATAGTTTGAAAACTGTACAAACAACAGCACCAGCTCAAACAACATCGCCTGAAACTTCACCAAATGCACCAAAAACGGGTCAATAATTCGAAATAAGGCTTTCCTTTTGCAGTTGGAAGGACTAGAATGCGTCCCACAAGCTGCGGTGGTGGTGGAATTGGTAGACACGCTACCTTGAGGTGGTAGTGCCTTCGGGCGTGGGGGTTCAAGTCCCCCCTTCCGCACCAACTTTGAACCAGAAAGTTGAGTGCAAGCAGTTTATTGATGCGGGATGGAGCAGTCTGGTAGCTCGTCGGGCTCATAACCCGAAGGTCGTTGGTTCAAATCCAGCTCCCGCTACCAATTTGATTAAGGTGCAACTTAATCAAACGAATATTGTAAAGTTTACATTGACTTTTTTCGATATTTGTATATAATTTTTGCACGTTGATGCGGGATGGAGCAGTCTGGTAGCTCGTCGGGCTCATAACCCGAAGGTCGTTGGTTCAAATCCAGCTCCCGCTACCAATTTGATTAAGGTGCAACTTAATCAAACGAATATTGTAAAGTTTACATTGACTTTTTTCGATATTTGTATATAATTTTTGCACGTTGATGCGGGATGGAGCAGTCTGGTAGCTCGTCGGGCTCATAACCCGAAGGTCGTTGGTTCAAATCCAGCTCCCGCTACCAAGTTTCTTAAAAGAGGCTCACAGACAGGTGGGCCTTTTTGCACAGTGGACTATTGTTTTCTGTGCTACATAGGGGCGATTAACGCCCTTTTTTATTGGTTATCGTATCGCTATCGTGTAGTGTCGACATCAATTGGTCAAATAGTCATGCTTCACTATAGTAGGTCTGTGTCGGTTAAAACAACCGATTGAATCGCACGAGAATGACGAGAGTAAATGAAATTATCAAATAAATCCCAAGCATTGTATGACATGATTGCTCCAGCAGTGCAGGCATGTGGTGTTGACCTGTGGGGAATCGAATTCCTTCCACAAGGTAAACGTTCATTATTGCGTATTTATATCGATAGACCGGTTGATGAAAACGCTGAACCAGTGATTAATGAAGATGGTGAAGTAGAACAAGGTCGTGGTATTGGCGTACAAGATTGTGTACGTGTTACACAACAAGTCGGCGCGATGTTGGATGTTCATGATCCGATTTCAGGTGAATATTCTTTAGAAGTTTCTTCACCAGGTTGGGATCGCCCATTTTTTCAACTTGAACAGTTGCAAAGCTATATTGGACAACAAGTTGCTTTGCGTTTAATTGCAGCAGTAGAAAATCGCCGTAAATTTCAAGCAAAACTCCTTGCTGTAGACCTTGAAAATGAAGAGATTAAGGTTGAAGTTGAAGGAAAGCATGTGCTTGATATCGACAGCAACAATATCGATAAAGCAAACTTGATCTATCAAGATTAAATTTATTTAAATTATATAAGAAATCGGTAGGTGACTTATGGGCCGCGAAATTCTTACCGTTGTAG
>NZ_JEXX01000048.1:0-2929 GCF_000582055.1 Acinetobacter sp. 766875
GGAGCGTTAAATATGAAGAGGTGTATCTCAAAGCCTACAGCAATGTTTTGGATGCGAAGAAGCAATTAAACGCATATTTTGAATTTTATAATTTGAAACGACCTCATTCGAGTCTGGACAAAATGACTCCAGATGAGTTTTACTATGACCAGCTACCACAACAAAATAAGGTAGCTTAACTAGAGCAGAGTATCACTTATAAATAAGCTTTTAGTTGTTCAAACATGTGGGACCACCTCTTATTTAAAAAAAGGAAAGAAGATGAAAATTAAGTTTTTAACAGTTTCATTGATGCTTATTCTGCCATTTTCTGTTTTTGCAGCAAATACTGTAGTAGAAAAAGCGGTCATTGAATCAAATAATACATATAAGGCGAAGTATAACTTAGAGGATATGACTGAGTTTAATCAGGCTCAAAAGGGCTTTATTGCCAAGCCAACAGGTCAAATTAAAAGTGAGAAAGGCAATGTTATCTGGGATTTTGATGCATTTAGTTTTTTACAAGATCAAGCACCAAATACCGTTAATCCCACTCTATGGCGACAAGCAAAATTAAACAACAATGTTGGGCTATTTAAAGTAACAGATCGAGTTTGGCAAATTCGTGGTTTTGATTTGGCAAATATGACCATCATTCAGGGTGATACTGGCTGGATTATTGTGGATACATTAACCTCTAAAGAAACGGCTGAAGCAGCACTTAAATTTGCTAGACAGCATTTAGGTGAGCAAAAAATTTCAGCCATTATCTTTACCCATAGCCATATCGATCATTTTGGTGGTGCATTAGGCGTTCTTTCTAGCGAAGAAATTAACGCTAGAAAAACTCCAATTATTGCGCCAAAAGGCTTTATGGAAGAAGCGACCAGTGAAAATGTGATGGCAGGTTCAGCCATGATACGTCGTGCGACTTATATGTATGGAACTTTTCTACCTAAAAATGCGGAAGGATTGGTGGATACAGGTTTAGGTAAGGCTGTTGCTGTGGGAAAAATGGGCATCCTTGAGCCTACACAACTGATCACTCAACCAGAACAGAAAATGACGGTTGATGGCTTGGATTTTGTGTTTTATAACGTGCCGGGTTCAGAAGCACCAGCAGAATTAACGTTCTCTATCCCATCATTGAAACTTTATAACGGCGCAGAAATTCTATCTCATACCATGCATAATCTTTATACCCTTCGGGGTGCTAAAGTCCGTGATGCCTTAAAATGGGTGGGCTATCTAGACCAAGCAATGCAGCATGCCAAAGCATCCGATGTATTGATTGCACAGCATCATTGGCCTGTCTGGGGCAATGACAATATTCAAGATTTTATTAAAACCCAGCGAGATGTTTATAAGTTCACGCATGATCAGACGGTGAGATATATGAACTCTGGTTTTAATGGCGCTGAAATTGCCGAAAAAATTAAGCTTCCAGCGGCACTTGATCAAAAACTATATGCTCATGGCTATTATGGAACCCTAAAACATAATGTAAAAGCAGTATACCAATATTATATGGGATGGTTCGATGCCCATCCTTCCAATTTAGATCCATTACCCCCTAAAGCTGTTGCAAAAAAATATATTGAGTTAGCAGGTGGGGAGAACAATGCATTGAAAAATGCGCGGGATGCCTACGCTCAAGCTGACTATAGATGGGCTGCCGAGATTTTAAAACATATTGTGTTGAATAACCCTCAAAACCAACAAGCAAAAGACTTATTGGCGAATACTTATCGTCAATTGGGCTATGCTGCTGAGGCTTCAACTTGGCGTAATTTCTTTTTGGTGGGCGCTCAAGAGCTACAAAATAATGTACCCCTACAAAATACTTCTGATCCGAGTGATTTATTGATTCATACACCAACTGAAAGATTTCTTGAAGCTATGGCGACAAATTTAGATGTGGAAAATTTAAAAAATGAAAACCAGTGTATCAATCTGGTTTTGTCGGATACCAAAGAGCATTTTTCATTATGGGTTGAAAACTCAGTCATGCAGTTTAAGCGTTATGATGAAAGTAAAGATTTGGCATTGGATTGCCCTACATTAACCTTAACCAAGCCCTTATATCTAAAAATGATTACAGGTCAAATAGAAGGGGTAAAAGTCCTGCTTTCTAAAGACAGTAAAGTCAAAGGTAATCCACTGAAAATTGGAAAATTCTTTGCAATGTTTAAACGTCCAGATTCAATTTTCCCGATTGTGACTCGACCAAATGGCTAAGCTCAAATAAGTAAAGTCGAAACTTAAATTAATAGATCCAAAGAAATGGGTGAAATTATCAACTTGGTTCTCCCAATCTTATAACAGGAATACAAGAAATTATTTCTTGTATTCCTCTTTAAAATTAAAAGTAAGCTATATGTATTTTAACTCTATTGATACTTTATTAAATGGTTTTTGAATTTTTATACTTTATTTTCGATGGAGATATTTTTATTAGTAGCTTGTTTAAAAAAGATTTGTTTATTTTTCTATTAATTGCTTCTAAATAATAACTTCAATATTTTTGTGGTTAAAAGGCAAGGGGGTATTATGATGTGTTTTTTATTGAAAATAAGCTTTTATATTAGGTTAACTTGATTGCACTATTTGATGATTATATTGAGTAAATATATAGGTCATGATGATCATATCAATATCCGATAGTTTAAGAGCTCAATATTTGTTTTGCCAAGCTTATATTTTAGAGGTGGATCAGGAAATTTGAACAACACTTATAAGTGATATTTTGCTCCCCAAATGATGTTATAAACATCAATATATGGAGTATTTTATGGCACGTAGACCAAGAAGAAATCATTCAAATGATTTTAAAGCTAAGGTAGCACTTGCTGCGATTAAAGCAGAAAAAACACTTGCTGAATTGAGTGCTGAATTTGATGTTCATCAAAACCAAATTATCGACTGGAAAAATCAACTGATTTCAGCTTCC
>NZ_JEXX01000049.1:0-2370 GCF_000582055.1 Acinetobacter sp. 766875
CAACAAGACTGATGCCTTGGGCAACAGCACAGCCAACAATCTGGGTGGTGGTGCAAGCTATGACAGCACTACAGGTGCAGTAAGCTCACCAACTTATGTCACCACTAAAACTGATGGTACAACAGTTAATGCCAACAATGTCGGTGATGCCTTAACCAACCTGAACAATGAAGTGGTTAAACCGATTACCTTTGCAGGTAACAGCGGCAGTGTTGACCGTAAATTGGGTGAAACCCTGAATATTACAGGTGGGCTGACAGCATCTGGCTCGAACTCGAATGTGAAGACGGTCATCAGTGGTAATACCGTTGATATTCAACTTGCCGATGCACCTGTGTTTGCAGGGAAGCTGACAGCGAACGGACTGGATGCCAATGGTGAGAAAGTTACGAATGTCGGTGCGGGCACAGCAGCAACCGATGCAGTAAACAAAGGTCAGCTTGATGCGTTAAGCACATCAAGCAACAACAAGACTGATGCCTTGGGCAACAGCACAGCCAACAATCTGGGTGGTGGTGCAAGCTATGATAGCACAACAGGTGCAGTAAGCTCACCGACCTATACTGTGAATGGCAACAACGTCAATAACGTGGGCGATGCGATCACTGCATTAGACAAAGGCTGGACACTACAAAGTAATGGTACCAATGCAACTGCAGTAAAAGCTGGTGATACGGTAGACATTGGTACGGTTGCAGGTGAAACCAACCTGAAAGTGACCAAGACCGGCAATACGATTCAGTATGGCTTAAATCGTGACCTGAATATTGACAGTGTAACGGCAGGGGACAGCAAGCTGGATACGAATGGTTTAACCATCACTGGTGGACCAAGTGTGACCAAGACTGGTATTGATGCTGCAGGTAACACCATCAGTAACGTAGCAGCAGGCACCAATGCCACCGATGCAGTAAACAAAGGCCAGCTTGATGCATTAAGTACCTCAAGCAACAACAAGACCGATGCCTTAGGTAACAGCACAGCCAACAATCTGGGTGGTGGGTCAAGCTATGACAGCACTACAGGTGCAGTAAGCTCACCAACTTATGTCACCACTAAAACTGATGGTACAACAGTTAATGCCAACAATGTCGGTGATGCCTTAACCAACCTGAACAATGAAGTGGTTAAACCGATTACCTTTGCAGGTAACAGCGGCAGTGTTGACCGTAAATTGGGTGAAACCCTGAATATTACAGGTGGGCTGACAGCATCTGGCTCGAACTCGAATGTGAAGACGGTCATCAGTGGTAATACCGTTGATATTCAACTTGCCGATGCACCTGTGTTTGCAGGGAAGCTGACAGCGAACGGACTGGATGCCAATGGTGAGAAAGTTACGAATGTCGGTGCGGGCACAGCAGCAACCGATGCAGTAAACAAAGGTCAGCTTGATGCGTTAAGCACATCAAGCAACAACAAGACTGATGCCTTGGGCAACAGCACAGCCAACAATCTGGGTGGTGGTGCAAGCTATGATAGCACAACAGGTGCAGTAAGCTCACCGACCTATACTGTGAATGGCAACAACGTCAATAACGTGGGCGATGCGATCACTGCATTAGACAAAGGCTGGACACTACAAAGTAATGGTACCAATGCAACTGCAGTAAAAGCTGGTGATACGGTAGACATTGGTACGGTTGCAGGTGAAACCAACCTGAAAGTGACCAAGACCGGCAATACGATTCAGTATGGCTTAAATCGTGACCTGAATATTGACAGTGTAACGGCAGGGGACAGCAAGCTGGATGGCAATGGTTTAAGCATTGCAGGAGGCCCAAGTGTAACCAAGACTGGTATTGATGCTGCTGGGAACACAATCAGTAATGTAGCAGCAGGCACCAATGCTACCGATGCGGTGAATAAAGGCCAGCTTGATGCGTTAAGCACCTCAAGCAACAACAAGACCGATGCCTTAGGTAACAGCACAGCCAACAATCTGGGTGGTGGGTCAAGCTATGACAGCACTACAGGTGCAGTAAGCTCACCGACCTATACTGTGAATGGCAACAACGTCAATAACGTGGGCGATGCGATCACGGCATTAGACAAAGGCTGGACTTTACAAAGCAATGGTACCAATGCAGCTGCAGTAAAAGCTGGTGATACGGTAGACATTGGTACGGTTGCAGGTGAAACCAACCTGAACGTAACCAAGACCGGCAATACGATTCAGTATGGCTTAAATCGTGACCTGAATATTGACAGTGTAACGGCAGGGGACAGCAAGCTGGATACGAATGGTTTAACCATCACTGGTGGACCAAGTGTGACCAAGACTGGTATTGATGCTGCAGGTAACACCATCAGTAACGTAGCAGCAGGCACCAATGCCACCGATGCAGTAAACAAAGGCCAGCTTGATGC
>NZ_JEXX01000050.1:0-2279 GCF_000582055.1 Acinetobacter sp. 766875
TAATCAGACTTTGAACAAAACCTGTGACCATACGTAAAGAGAGTCTGAATAAAGATTTGATCATTAAACAGCATTGAATAGCGGTGTCAGAGTAAGTTTGATTTCGACCATGCTTGCCTTGTGATTGTGCATACCACTGGGTCTTTGGATCGAACCAAATGGCAATATTCCCACGATTAATGAGAGCTCGGTTATATGCGGGCCAATTGGTTGTGCGGTAGATTTTTTGTGTAGGCTTCTTCATTTGAAAATTATATTGCTGAAGAAGCCCTTAAGAACAGCTTTGTGCAACAAAGCCGTTGTGATTCAATAAAAGATCTTCTGGAGTTTGTTTCCATGAACAGCATGAAATACAGTTATAAACCGAATTATTTTTTCTTTGCTCATAAATTAGTCTTATTCTTAAAGGACTATTTACTTAAACATCCTACAGAACAGAACACGACGTTTAACTTACAAACAATTTATGATGTCTTTAGTCATGACTTAGCATCTAGCACAACGAATTTGGAAGGTATTTTAAATATTGTTGATGAGTATGTTTTAGAAACTGAAGAAGGGCTTTTGCCATTGATTAGTAGACACTCGATTAATTTAAAGAGCCATGTACTTTCTTTAGAGTTTTCACCTAAAGCGTTAAATAGCTTATTGTCAGGTCACTCATTAGTAAACCCTAAAGCGGCCTAAGGAAATTTCTTTTAAGCTTTGAATATCTCAGATAAAATTTACTTGGTTTTTTTATTTGAGTTATTCATGAGCAAAGACTACAAAGCTTTGACTTATATTGCAGATGAAAATATTTCAGATACCATTCTATGGCTTTTAAACCATCAAGATGTTTTTGAATCTTTTCAGTTTGATGTATTGAGCCAAGAATTATCGGTTACACATGCAGCAGGTAGGGATATTATTCGAGTTGGAACTTTCCTGAATGCTACTTATGGAATATTAGTAACTTCTGTATGAATGAAAAAAGCCCTGAATGATCAGGGCTTTTTTATTCTTGGTGCTGTTAAGCACTCATTGCATCTACTGATAAATCAGAAACAGTTGGCTTTGGCTTTTCAGCAGTTAAACCAAGTTTGTTAAATAATGCTTGGTCTTTACCTTCACCTGCATTTGGAGTGGTAAGCAATTTATCACCCGAAAACAGTGAGTTCGCCCCTGCCATAAATGCTAAAGCTTGATCTGAATCACTTAAAGATTCACGACCAGCAGATAAACGAATATAACTATGCGGCATAACAATACGTGCTACCGCAATGGTGCGGATCCATTCAATAACATCTAGTTTTTCAACATCAGCTAGAGGTGTACCTTCAATTGGTACAAGCATGTTAATTGGCACAGATTCTGGGTGAATAGGTAAGGTTGCTAACTCGTGTAATAAACCGATTCGATCTTCACGGCTTTCACCCAAACCAACAATACCACCACTACATACTTTCATACCTGCTTGGCGTACATAATCCAAAGTATTCAAACGGTCATCAAAAGTACGTGTGCTAATAATGTGAGAATAGTACTCACGAGAGGTATCTAGGTTATGGTTGTAATAATCTAAACCAGCATCTTTTAGGCGTTCTGCTTGTGATTGGTTAAGCATACCTAATGTCATACAGGTTTCCATACCTAATGCTTTAACTTCACGTACCATTTCTAAAACATATGGCATATCGCGTTCATGTGGGTTACGCCAAGCAGCACCCATACAAAAACGAGATGAACCTGAATCTTTTGCAGCTTTTGCTTCGCTAATTACTTTTTCAACAGCAATACGTTTTTCTGCTTCTAATTTTGAATCGTAATGTGCAGATTGAGAGCAATATTTGCAATCTTCAGGACATTTACCCGTTTTAATCGATAAAAGGGTGCTGACCTGAATTGTATTGGCAGTGAAGTGCTCACGGTGTACTTGCTGAGCCTTAAAAACTAAATCCAAAAAAGGTTGTTCATATAGAGCTTGGATTTCTTCACGAGTCCAATCATTACGTAGAGTCATTGTCATATCCATGATGATGGCATTAATTCACTGTACATAATCATACAGAATTCGTATTAAAGCTATAGGGCAAAAAACATCATTTTTTTAATTTGATAGCTGAAGTTGATTAAGTTGCTGTTCAATTGCCCAATCAATATGCACATTGACGATTTCGTCATGTAAATTTTTGCCTTTGTGTAGCTGATCTACAATTTCTTTTGAGTACGGTGCATTGCCTAAACCGATAGCAATATTGCGCTTAAATGACTGATAACCTGTGCGTCGTATTGGACTA
>NZ_JEXX01000051.1:0-2224 GCF_000582055.1 Acinetobacter sp. 766875
CACTATGGAAAAAATGGTCAGGCTATCATCGGCGAAGTTTGGTTGAAACTAAGATGCATTGCATCAAGTTATTAGGCGATAAACTCAGTGCTAGGAATTTTGACAGCCAAGTGAATGAGATCCATGCACGCGTAGCCGTATTAAATAAATTTACAGAATTAGGCAGACCTCATACCCAAGTTGTAACCTAAATTTTAGCAACTTAGGAAAACTCTGCCGTCAAAGGCTTTATGCAACAAAGCCATAGACACTTATAAACAATTATTATTTAATACGCCCGCAACATTGCCACTTATACTTTTAATAATTTTATCGGGGAAATAATGCGTAATTTTTTAGTAACAGCTTTCACTTTATTGGTAGGGTCATCAGTTTATGCTGCTCAAGAGCCTAAAACTTATATACAGCGAACAACTTGCGAGAGAACAGTACAACTACATGGTTTTTTAAGCCGTGCTCAACTTGATTGTAATTATCACTATACTTCACAAGAATTAGTTCATGAATCTGACAAATGTACCAAACATGAACTAGGTGAAAAGTATGGTAAAGAAGTTATGAGATTAGGTATGGACCAATTTGAAGCACGCAAACGTGAAGATATGAAAGGCCAATTATGTAGCACGGTTTTAAAAGAGTTTCCAAACTATATTAGAAAATAAAATGGAATCTTAAAAAGCCTCTGTAGGAAAGCCGATAAAATGGATTTTATGATTCATTTTATCGGTGTATCACAGTATATAACTATCAATTAAATCAGAAAATAATTATTAAGAATCTAATCAATATAAAATTAGCTAATTGGGGATCTATTACTGTTCATATTTTAGTTATTGGAATTAGTTGGAGATGAAAGGTGTTCTTTTAACTCTAATTTAAAATTTTCCCATAGTGTTTCAGGCTCTAATTCTGAAAAGCCTTCTAATGCCATATCTAGTTGAGTCTCATATGAGTAAATTAAAAACCGTAATTCTTCTTTTTCTAAGTAAGGATGTATGGAAACAATATTTTGAAAAAAAGAATATATCTGGTCTTTATGATTCACAATATTTATATACTTAAAAATAAAATTTTCTAAAACTTTCCTTGTTATTTCATCTACCGAAGTTTCACTAAATTCACTTTTTTCTGTGAGTCTGAAATATTGTAATATTTGCTCAGTGTTTGATAAAAAACAGATGTCTAAAGCTAGCTCATTTATTGGATCATTCTCTAGTGCATGCACGGCCCAGTTCTGAATCTCTTCAGGCGTGATTAATTTTAGATCTAGCTCCATTTTTAATTGAAATTTATAACTATTAGACATTTATTTAACCTAAATTTATTAGATGATATTTAGAGAAGGTAAGAGCAGCATCTTTCAATGTGTGGTCATATTTAAAAAACTAGATAAAACCTTCACTCCATTTTTTGTCTAATTCTTTTAAATCATTATATGCTTTTTCAAATTCGCTCAACGAAAAACTTAATTGAGGAACAGAAGTCGAGGTTTTCCAGACTACGGATGTCACAACATCGTGAATATGGTTAAATGCGTAACCAAAACGAGCCCATACGACTTGATCTGCTGAAACAATTTGTTCAACCATAATTACGCTACATGTTAGATCTAAATCATCAGGGCAAATTAAGATTGGAACCACTGTTGAAATAGCTAAATTTTCATAAGCTTCTGGTTTAAGAAGTTTCCATGCGTTACTTAATGCTAACTCACTATCATGATCATATAACCAACCTTGCGCTGGAACTAAATCATTCATTTCGTCAATAACGCGCGCATTTTGATGCATCCATATATTTAATGGAATATTATCAATTGCAAGAATAGGAAATGGTTTTAAATTGCCATTTGCATCTTTAATGCAACCCTCAATTGGGTGTTCACGTAAAAGAGTAGCTGAGATAGTATTCATATTTATAAGTTAATGTGCGTTAAGCAAATATAATATATTCTATTCAATAGATTAATGAATCTAATCTAATGAAAAACAAAAAATTATTTATCCATTTTCTAGCCAATATCACATTGACACCCAAAATCTCTACGATTATCCTTTGCCTGCTGGCCTACATTGCCAGTCGACTTTGACAGGTCGCCATCATCTAGAACATCAAAAAAGTAATTTTTTGGTGTTGAACTCGTTCGTCCCCCTTCGTAGCGGTAGGACGGAGGAGGGACGCCTTCGGGCGTGCCAGTTCCTAGATGACTGGTCTGTCAACCCGC
>NZ_JEXX01000052.1:0-2047 GCF_000582055.1 Acinetobacter sp. 766875
AGGCCATCTCTAATTTAATTTTCCGTTTTGTGCCGAAAGATATCATTGCTAAAGATCTGCATCCAGATGGACAAAAAAATCCGTCAGTGGGCTATGCGATGGATTCATTATGCCGTGTGTCAGTATCTAAGCATATTAGCGAGTATATGCATTTCGTTAATTTGCCACAGCAACGAGCCGCTCAAACTACTCTGCTCAATGAGCTTCGATCTAAAGTCGAGATTATTATTGGAGAGAAAAATCCAATTGTTACCCCAATAAGTCCTGATATTCCTGTACATATCATCGCTGGTGCGGGTCATAATCCACACATTACCCATGTAGAAGCGGTTTATGATTACCTCACACCAGTTCTAACAAAGTATATCAGTACTACAGCGCAACTTAGTGATGTCTGATATACCCCAAGTGCAGGTTTATATTTGCCCAGTTTCACGGGTACCAGATAACCATCTCATATTGAGTCATTATCTCAGCTTTCTCAATGCCGCAGAAAAGTTGAGATATGATCAATATCTTCCTCAGGCAGCACGTCTTTTCTTAATTTCTCGTGTCTTAACGAAGTCTGTTCTAGCAGATAAGCTGGGTATTTCAGCCCATCAAGTCAATATTCAATTACAACCGAACGGCAAACCTTTTGTACAAGGTAGTAAGACGATTTATTTTAATCTTAGTCATTCATCGGACGTTATTGTCCTTGCTGTGACTGAAGAAGGGGAAATCGGTGTTGATGTTGAACGAGTGAATCGAGAGTTCCAATGGAAGCGGGTTGATAGCGTTTTAGCGGCGAGTGAAATGGAGTGGATTCAGAAAAATGAACCGATTGACCCATTCAGCGTATATCAGCGGTTTTTTCAAATATGGACCTTGAAAGAAGCCTATATTAAATGTACTGGTCAAGGAATGAGTAGCCATTTAAAGAAGCTTAATTTCCATGTCTTTTCTGAACATATAAAGTTTTTTGATGCAACCAAGGATACTCAAAACACAGAACAATATCATTTTCAAAGCTATGTTTATGATTGCAATTTTATCTTTTCCATATGTTTACAGCAGAGCCACCATATAGAACGCTTTAATATGGACTGTTTCCAATTATTGCCGTGTATATCTATGCATCCAATGAAGCCGACACCTTGTAGATATAACTAAATTAAATGGATATAACTGGCAATTTAAAAAGGTGAATCGGGTAGAAGCTAGAAAGTCTTTCGTTGGACTTGAACCAGGTTCTTCTCAGTAAGTTATGCTGTGAATTGATAAAGTAAAAAATAAGGATCGATAAAAAGAAAAAAACCCCAGTCTTTTGACTAGGGCCTTTTAAATTTGGAGCGGGAAACGAGACTCGAACTCGCGACCCCAACCTTGGCAAGGTTATGCTCTACCAACTGAGCTATTCCCGCATATATGAGCAGTTTTTACTAAAACTTTCTCAAAAAAAACCAATTTGGAGCGGGAAACGAGACTCGAACTCGCGACCCCAACCTTGGCAAGGTTATGCTCTACCAACTGAGCTATTCCCGCGTGCCGCTTATAATACATTAAGCAAAACAAGGGTCAACAACTTTATGCAAATAATTATGCTGATTGCATAAAATAAAAACAGAAATGAGTATTTAGAGCCGTTTTTATTGATAAGTTGCCGAATAAATAGACATTTTGTTTGAAGTCAAAGCGTACAAGAGCAACTTTTGTTTGTGTGTAGACAGGGTATACTAGGTCTAAATATACGAATAATCGTAAAAGGAAAAGCTATGAGCCTTGAACAACAGTTGATTGAACGGTTACAAACCCTTGCACCCAGCCATTTAGAAGTCATTAATGAGTCTGCTGGCCACGGTGGATATTTTCCAGGTAAAGAATCACATTTTAAAGTGATTGTGGTGAGTGAAGAGTTTAACGGCTTGCGTTTGGTTCAACGTCATCAAAAAGTTTATGCCTTGGCTTCTGATTTAATGAATCCGGGACAAA
Source organism: Acinetobacter sp. 766875 (assembly GCF_000582055.1). NCBI lineage: Bacteria > Pseudomonadati > Pseudomonadota > Gammaproteobacteria > Moraxellales > Moraxellaceae > Acinetobacter > Acinetobacter sp. 766875. Next base: position 1,972 of record NZ_JEXX01000052.1, read on the forward strand.
TCCATGCTTTAGCAATTCACGCTTATTTACCAAGTGAGTGGCAAGGTCAAGCGCCAGCGAGTCCAGAATGTGCACA
>NZ_JEXX01000053.1:0-1841 GCF_000582055.1 Acinetobacter sp. 766875
GACAGTACCAAACCCAGGTGACCTGACTGATGGTCAAACAGTAACAGCGACAGCGACTGACCCAGCGGGCAACCCGTCATTACCTGGCACAGGTGTAGTAGATGCAGTTGCCCCAACAGTTGCAGTAACAACAGCATTAACCAATGACAGTACACCTGCATTAACCGGTACAGTGAACGATCCGACAGCGAAAGTTGTGGTGACTGTAGATGGAGTGGATTATCCAGCGGTGAACAATGGTGATGGCACCTGGACCCTTGCAGACAATACACTTCCAGTGTTGACAGACGGTCCGCATACCGTGACTGTGACAGCCACCGACCCGGCAGGTAATGTGGGTACAGGCAATGCTGTGGTAACTGTAGATACCACTGCGCCAAGTGCACCGGTACTTGATCCAATCAATGCAACTAATCCTGTAACAGGTACAGCAGAACCTGGTTCAACAGTTACCGTGAGCTTCCCGGATGGCACACCAGCAACTGTAGTTGCAGGCCCGGATGGTAAGTGGACAGTACCAAACCCAGGTGACCTGACTGATGGTCAAACAGTAACAGCGACAGCGACTGACCCAGCGGGTAACCCGTCAGCACCATCAACTGGTACAGTAGATGCGGTTGCACCGGCAGTAACTGTAACAACGACATTAACCAATGACAGCACACCTGCATTAACCGGTACAGTGAACGATCCGACAGCGAAAGTGGTGGTGACTGTAGATGGAGTGAACTACCCGGCAACCAATAATGGCAATGGCACCTGGACCCTTGCAGACAATACACTTCCAGTGTTGACAGACGGTCCGCATACCGTGACTGTGACAGCAACCGACCCGGCAGGTAATGTGGGTACAGGCAATGCTGTGGTAACTGTCGATACGACAGCACCAGGTGCACCGGTACTTGATCCAATCAATGCAACTAATCCTGTAACAGGTACAGCAGAACCTGGTTCAACAGTTACCGTGAGCTTCCCGGATGGCACAACAGCAACTGTAGTTGCAGGCCCGGATGGTAAGTGGACAGTACCAAACCCAGGTGACCTGACTGATGGTCAAACAGTAACAGCGACAGCGACTGACCCAGCGGGCAACCCGTCATTACCTGGCACAGGTGTAGTAGATGCAGTTGCCCCAACAGTTGCAGTAACAACAGCATTAACCAATGACAGTACACCTGCATTAACCGGTACAGTGAACGATCCGACAGCGAAAGTTGTGGTGACTGTAGATGGAGTGGATTATCCAGCGGTGAACAATGGTGATGGCACCTGGACCCTTGCAGACAATACACTTCCAGTGTTGACAGACGGTCCGCATACCGTGACTGTGACAGCCACCGACCCGGCAGGTAATGTGGGTACAGGCAATGCTGTGGTAACTGTAGATACCACTGCGCCAAGTGCACCGGTACTTGATCCAATCAATGCAACTAATCCTGTAACAGGTACAGCAGAACCTGGTTCAACAGTTACCGTGAGCTTCCCGGATGGCACACCAGCAACTGTAGTTGCAGGCCCGGATGGTAAGTGGACAGTACCAAACCCAGGTGACCTGACTGATGGTCAAACAGTAACAGCGACAGCGACTGACCCAGCGGGTAACCCGTCAGCACCATCAACTGGTACAGTAGATGCGGTTGCACCGGCAGTAACTGTAACAACGACATTAACCAATGACAGCACACCTGCATTAACCGGTACAGTGAACGATCCGACAGCGAAAGTGGTGGTGACTGTAGATGGAGTGAACTACCCGGCAACCAATAATGGCAATGGCACCTGGACCCTTGCAGACAATACACTTCCAGTGTTGACAGACGGTCCGCATACCGTGACTGTGA
>NZ_JEXX01000054.1:0-1657 GCF_000582055.1 Acinetobacter sp. 766875
CAACACTGGAAGTGTATTGTCTGCAAGGGTCCAGGTGCCATCACCATTGTTCACCGCTGGATAATCCACACCATCTACAGTCACCACAACTTTCGCTGTCGGATCGTTCACTGTACCGGTTAATGCAGGTGTACTGTCATTGGTTAATGTCGTTGTTACTGCAACTGTTGGGGCAACTGCATCTACTACACCTGTGCCAGGTAATGACGGGTTACCCGCTGGGTCAGTCGCTGTCGCTGTTACTGTTTGTCCATCTTTAAGATCACCTGGGTTTGGTACTGTCCACTTACCATCCGGGCCTGCAACTACAGTCGCTGTTGTGCCATCCGGGAAGCTCACGGTAACTGTTGAACCAGGTTCTGCTGTACCTGTTACAGGATTAGTTGCATTGATTGGATCAAGTACCGGTGCACCTGGTGCTGTCGTATCGACAGTTACCATAGCATCAGTTGTACCCACATTACCTGCCGGGTCGGTTGCTGTCACAGTCACGGTATGCGGACCGTCTGTCAACACTGGAAGTGTATTGTCTGCAAGGGTCCAGGTGCCATTGCCATTATTGGTTGCCGGGTAGTTCACTCCATCTACAGTCACCACAACTTTCGCTGTCGGATCGTTCACTGTACCGGTTAATGCAGGTGTGCTGTCATTGGTTAATGTCGTTGTTACAGTTACTGCCGGTGCAACCGCATCTACTGTACCAGTTGATGGTGCTGACGGGTTGCCCGCTGGGTCAGTTGCAACAACTGTAACTTTGTCTCCATCTTTAAGATCACCTGGGTTTGGTACTGTCCACTTACCATCCGGGCCTGCAACTACAGTCGCTGTTGTACCATCTGGGAAAGTGACCTTAACTGTTGAGCCAGCTTCTGCTGTACCTGTTACAGGATTAGTTGCATTGATTGGATCAAGTACCGGTGCATTTGGCGCAGTGGTATCAACAGTCACCATAGCATCAGTTGTACCCACATTACCTGCCGGGTCAGTCGCTGTCACAGTCACGGTATGCGGACCGTCTGTCAACACTGGAAGTGTATTGTCTGCAAGGGTCCAGGTACCATCACCATTATTGGTTGCTGGGTAGTTCACTCCATCTACAGTCACCACAACTTTCGCTGTCGGATCATTCACTGTACCGCTTAATGCAGGTGTGCTGTCATTGGTTAATGTGGTTGTTACAGTTACTGCTGGTGCAACCGCATCTACTGTGCCAGTTGATGGTGCTGATGGGTTGCCCGCTGGGTCAGTTGCAACAACTGTAACTTTGTCTCCATCTTTAAGATCACCTGGGTTTGGTACTGTCCACTTACCATCCGGGCCTGCAACTACAGTCGCTGTCGTACCATCCGGGAAAGTGACCTTAACTGTTGAACCAGCTTCTGCTGTACCTGTTACAGGATTAGTCGCATTGATTGGATCAATTACTGGTGCATTTGGCGCAGTGGCATCTACAGTCACCACAGCATTAGTTGTACCTACATTACCTGCTGGGTCGGTGGCTGTCACAGTCACGGTATGCGGACCGTCAGTCAACACTGGAAGTGTATTGTCTGCAAGGGTCCAGGTGCCATCACCATTATTGGTTGCCGGGTAGTTCACACCATCTACAGTCACCACCACTTTCGCAGTTGGATCATTTACTGTACCGCTTAATGCA
>NZ_JEXX01000055.1:0-1416 GCF_000582055.1 Acinetobacter sp. 766875
GGTGCAACCGCATCTACTGTGCCAGTTGATGGTGCTGACGGGTTGCCCGCTGGGTCAGTTGCAACAACTGTAACTTTGTCTCCATCTTTAAGATCGCCTGGGTTTGGTACTGTCCACTTACCATCCGGGCCTGCAACTACAGTCGCTGTCGTACCATCCGGGAAAGTGACCTTAACTGTTGAACCAGCTTCTGCTGTACCTGTTACAGGATTAGTTGCATTGATTGGATCAATTACTGGTGCATTTGGTGCAGTGGTATCTACTGTATAAGTTTTTGATTCAGTTATATTGCTACTATTACCCGCTGCATCAGTAAACGTAACTTTTGCATCAATGGTTTTATCGCTATCTGCAATTAATCCACTGCCTGGTACAACTACGCTCCATGTTCCTGCTACTTTATCTACAGTTGCAGTATAAGTTACACCATTCACAACTACAGTAACGACAGTATTTGCAGCATCTGCTGGAATATTTTTTAAGCTACCTGTAACAGTAACGTTACCAGCAGCTTCAGTTGAATTAATAACATTATCTGAAGTTATAGGATCAACAGAGAAAGTAACCCCATTTGTATTTGGAGGTGTAGTATCTGCAGGAGAAGAGTCATTACTACTACCACTATTTGATGCAGCAGCAATGATACCGCCTGCAACTAGAGGTACTGCTGCCCATAACCATGGGTTCACACCTGCATCATGATAAAGTAATGGCTGAATTGAAGAAATTGGTTGATAAATAACATCAGACACTAATGCCTGTGGTGCTTCTGCTGGTAGTGCTGCTGGTAAGTCTTCACCTAAAAGTGCTTGTGGCTCCACATCACTGTCGGCATCTGCATCTGCATCGCTGTCAGCATCTGCATCATTTTCAGCATCTTTAAATTTTGCCCAAATGAGTTGACCATTCTGATCTTGAAATACAAGACTGTTATCAGCTGGTTCAGCAGTACCACTAAAGAAGCCTTCAATAACAATAGTTTCGCCATTTTTTAGGCGAATTACTGCATTAGTACCCTCTCTATTGACTACCAGTACATCACTGGCAGCTACTTTTACCAATACAACTGACGCTTCTGAAAGTTTTGCAGAAGTTCCCTCTGTTGTTACCAAGGTTTTGTGACTGTCCTTGGCAATAATTTGTATCTCAGGCATATCTATATTCCTTTTATATTATTGATTTAAATGATTTTTTGTATAATTCTTTTTACTTAATGTTTTCGAGTTTTTGACCTACAACTTAAAAACATTAAGTAATGTGATCATTTTTACATTAACCACTTTAAAATAAAAAAAATAAATACTAAAGTCCTTAAAGAAAAAAATTTAATTAATACAAATTTTATATAAATAAAATTCTCGTTCTTATTCTTATAAATTACGAAAAATAACTAGCAACTGTTTTATATATAAAACA
>NZ_JEXX01000056.1:0-1265 GCF_000582055.1 Acinetobacter sp. 766875
TGAACGATTATGGCGGAGCGTTAAATATGAAGAGGTGTATCTCAAAGCCTACAGCAATGTTTTGGATGCGAAGAAGCAATTAAACGCATATTTTGAATTTTATAATTTGAAACGACCTCATTCGAGTCTGGACAAAATGACTCCAGATGAGTTTTACTATGACCAGCTACCACAACAAAATAAGGTAGCTTAACTAGAGCAGAGTATCACTTATAAATAAGCTTTTAGTTGTTCAAACATGTGGGACCACCTCTTTAGGGTGATTTCATTACTTCCTTGCCAAGTTCCTTTACCTAACCTATTTTCGATTAAGCCAATTAGTTCATCTGAAATATGATAAGTGCAAATAATTGCTTTAGGTTTGCTATCCGACTTACTGATACTTTTTAGTTCTTTTCGAGGATAGTCTAACGTTTCGTTAAATTTAAACTTTTCATCATCTTCAAAATAATTAGTTTTAGCTAAACATTCTAAAACAGAAGTTTTTCCCGATTCATTCATTCCTACTAAAACAGTTATATCTTCCTCAATGTTTATTGATTGAGGAGTTGTAAATGACTTATATTTTAATATCTCAATATTTTTAAGTTTAATCATAAATATTTGTCCCTAAAATTAAATATATAACATTGATAAAGATTAACAATTTCATTGTTTCCAAGTTTACTATGACAACTCGCAAAAAACAGTTTTAATGGATATTGGGCATCACCCATTATTTCAATTAATTGAAGTAAATTTATTAAAGCCAACATCAAACCAAGTTCCAATTTATAAAGTATTTTTATCACTTAAATTTACAAAATCTATTGATGAGGAATTTAATATATTTTAAAAAATTTTAAAATATAAGCTTTAGAAATCTTTTCACTAACAAACGGCTTTGTTGCACAAAGCTGTTCTTAAGGGCTTCTTCAGCAATATAATTTTCAAATGAAGAAGCCTACACAAAAAATCTACCGCACAACCAATTGGCCCGCATATAACCGAGCTCTCATTAATCGTGGGAATATTGCCATTTGGTTCGATCCAAAGACCCAGTGGTATGCACAATCACAAGGCAAGCATGGTCGAAATCAAACTTACTCTGACACCGCTATTCAATGCTGTTTAATGATCAAATCTTTATTCAGACTCTCTTTACGTATGGTCACAGGTTTTGTTCAAAGTCTGATTAACCTTTGCGGATTAAATTGGGCAGCACCAGATTACAGTACGCTTTGTAGAAGACAAAAGCAGATTGATATTCAAATTAGCTATGAGAA
>NZ_JEXX01000057.1:0-1079 GCF_000582055.1 Acinetobacter sp. 766875
AGGAAGATCATCATGGCTAAAGCCAAGTTTGAACGTAATAAACCACACGTAAACGTGGGTACAATCGGTCACGTTGACCATGGTAAAACAACTTTAACTGCTGCGATTGCAACTATTTGTGCAAAAACTTACGGCGGTGAAGCGAAAGATTACTCGCAAATCGACTCAGCACCTGAAGAAAAAGCACGTGGTATTACAATTAATACTTCACACGTAGAATACGATTCTCCAATTCGTCACTACGCACACGTTGACTGCCCGGGCCACGCCGATTACGTTAAAAACATGATCACTGGTGCTGCTCAGATGGACGGCGCGATCCTTGTATGTGCTGCGACTGACGGTCCAATGCCACAAACTCGTGAACACATCCTTCTTTCTCGTCAGGTTGGTGTACCTTACATCATCGTATTCTTAAACAAATGCGACCTTGTTGACGACGAAGAATTACTTGAATTAGTAGAAATGGAAGTTCGTGAACTTCTTTCTACTTACGACTTCCCAGGTGATGACACTCCAGTAATCCGTGGTTCAGCTCTTGCTGCTCTTAACGGTGAAGCAGGTCCTTACGGTGAAGAATCAGTTCTTGCTCTTGTAGCAGCTCTTGACTCTTACATCCCAGAACCAGAACGTGCTATCGACAAAGCATTCTTAATGCCAATCGAAGACGTATTCTCAATTTCTGGTCGTGGTACAGTAGTAACAGGCCGTGTAGAATCTGGTATCGTTAAAGTTGGTGAAGAAGTAGAGATCGTTGGTATTAAAGATACAGTTAAAACAACTGTAACTGGCGTAGAAATGTTCCGTAAACTTCTTGACGAAGGCCGTGCAGGCGAGAACTGTGGTGTATTACTTCGTGGTACTAAGCGTGAAGACGTACAACGTGGTCAAGTACTTGCTAAACCAGGTACAATCAAGCCGCACACTAAATTCGACGCAGAAGTATACGTACTTTCTAAAGAAGAAGGTGGTCGTCACACTCCATTCTTAAATGGTTACCGTCCACAGTTCTACTTCCGTACAACTGACGTAACTGGTGCGATCCAGTTGAAAGAAGGCGTTGAAATGGTAATGCCAGG
>NZ_JEXX01000058.1:0-1035 GCF_000582055.1 Acinetobacter sp. 766875
CTATACTGTGAATGGCAACAACGTCAATAACGTGGGCGATGCGATCACTGCATTAGACAAAGGCTGGACTTTACAAAGTAATGGTACCAATGCAACTGCAGTAAAAGCTGGTGATACGGTAGACATTGGTACGGTTGCAGGTGAAACCAACCTGAAAGTGACCAAGACCGGCAATACGATTCAGTATGGCTTAAATCGTGACCTGAATATTGACAGTGTAACGGCAGGGGACAGCAAGCTGGATACGAATGGTTTAACCATCACTGGTGGACCAAGTGTGACCAAGACTGGTATTGATGCTGCAGGTAACACCATCAGTAACGTAGCAGCAGGCACCAATGCCACCGATGCAGTAAACAAAGGCCAGCTTGATGCGTTAAGTACCTCAAGCAACAACAAGACTGATGCCTTGGGCAACAGCACAGCCAACAATCTGGGTGGTGGTGCAAGCTATGACAGCACTACAGGTGCAGTAAGCTCACCAACTTATGTCACCACTAAAACTGATGGTACAACAGTTAATGCCAACAATGTCGGTGATGCCTTAACTAACCTGAATAATGAAGTGGTTAAACCGATTACCTTTGCAGGTAACAGCGGCAGTGTTGATCGTAAATTGGGTGAAACCCTGAATATTACAGGTGGGCTGACAGCATCTGGCTCGAACTCGAATGTGAAGACGGTCATCAGTGGTAATACCGTTGATATTCAACTTGCAGATGCACCTGTGTTTGCAGGGAAGCTGACAGCGAACGGACTGGATGCCAATGGTGAGAAAGTTACGAATGTCGGTGCGGGCACAGCAGCAACCGATGCAGTAAACAAAGGTCAGCTTGATGCGTTAAGCACATCAAGCAACAACAAGACTGATGCCTTGGGCAACAGCACAGCCAACAATCTGGGTGGTGGTGCAAGCTATGACAGCACAACAGGTGCAGTAAGCTCACCGACCTATACTGTGAATGGCAACAACGTCAATAACGTGGGCGATGCGATCACTGCACTGGACAAAGGCTGGACTTTACAAAGCAATGG
>NZ_JEXX01000059.1:0-928 GCF_000582055.1 Acinetobacter sp. 766875
CTATATAGGGAGTATAGCGATTCAAATAGAACCTTGTTTTGTCCAACTACGTCCAACAAGTAAAGCGGATTTGTCGTTCTAGGGGCATGCAATATTCCCCAGTAATCAATTAAAAAACATGCCTAAAAACATGGATAGTTTTCTATTCCATCAACGTGAATGGCTTATTTCATCTAATTAATTTTTGCTTTACGGCGTATTTATGAAAAATGCCATCTATGCCAGTCATAGCAAGGCATACAGGAATTTAATGAAATTGATTTCGTAAAACTACGTAAAACAAAACGGCCTTAAATTATTCTTTACAACGTTTATTCAGCTATCCTTGATAGGACACCAGTAGAAAGACTATTAAAATGACCTTGAAGCTATACACAACAAGGTTTATCGCTATTTTAAGGAATCTCATTTCATCAAGGTACATCAAGGGAAACATGTCTATTAAGCTTCATCACTGGCAAAAGTTAAAAAACAATTCCACGTTTCAAATACAGTGCCTTACTACGAGAAATTCGTAGTAGCTACCTGGATAAAAGACTACGTTTTATTAAGAGCTAATGCTAAGAGTTGATAGGGTTTTATCGGGTTTTAGGTGCGTCCAATTCTGGATAAACCTTTGAAAACAAAGCCGAACGCAAAATTGCGTTGACGAGATGTCGAAGTGATGCCGTGTAAGTGGTGGAGTAGGGTAGTGTTACTGGATTGCCAGTAAGGTGTTTAATACATGAGTTGTACTCCGTATATAGCAACCAAACCCGAAGGAAATAGGCCAGCAACATATAATTTGTACACTATTATGTACACTGGGATTTTTTTATAAAAATTAATTAATATAAATCAGTATATTATTATATTTGTTCAATTGACGCCATCTCCACCAAATACCTAACAAAACATGGCAAAATATGCCAAGTTTTAAAACGAAAAG
>NZ_JEXX01000060.1:0-900 GCF_000582055.1 Acinetobacter sp. 766875
TCGATTCGACCCGCTGCCTCTCCATTACTATCAAAATAGCCACGGACAGTAATCTGGTCTTGCTCTGAGTATTTAATAATCAGATCATTGTCATCACGCTTAACACTTACAGATGAGGCTTGAATACCTTCATTGAAAATGATCTGGTCTATCTTAAGGTTATTATTTTCATAACTCTGGATCGTATCCTGACCATCGCCCAGATTGAATACATAACTGTCATTGCCAGCGCCACCATCCAGATAGTCATTACCGGAACCACCTATTAATACATCGTTACCGGCATAACCATACAATGTATCATTCCCTACCAACCCTTCAAGATGGTCTGCACTGTTATATCCCTGCAGAATATCGTCACCGGCCGTTGCTGCCAGTACCTTTGCCTTGATCGTGGCAACATCCCAGATCGTGCCATCTATAAAGACAATCTGATCGATTCGACCCGCTGCCTCTCCATTACTATCAAAATAGCCACGGACAGTAATCTGGTCTTGCTCTGAGTATTTAATAATCAGATCATTGCCATCACGCTTAACACTTACAGATGAGGCTTGAATACCTTCATTGAAAATGATCTGGTCTATCTTAAGGTTATTATTTTCATAACTCTGGATCGTATCCTGACCATCGCCCAGATTGAATACATAACTGTCATTGCCAAAACCACCATCCAGATAGTCATTCCCGGAACCACCTGTTAATACATCGTTGCCAGCATAGCCATACAATGTATCATTCCCCGCCAACCCTTCAAGATGGTCTGCACTGCCATATCCCTGCAGAATATCGTTACCGGCCGTCGCTGCCAGAACCTTTGCCTTGATCGTGGCAACATCCCAGATCGTGCCATCTATAAAGACAATCTGGTCGATTCGACCCGCTGCCTCTCCATTACTA
>NZ_JEXX01000061.1:0-829 GCF_000582055.1 Acinetobacter sp. 766875
CGGACCGTCAGTCAACACTGGAAGTGTATTGTCTGCAAGGGTCCAGGTGCCATCACCATTATTGGTTGCCGGGTAGTTCACACCATCTACAGTCACCACCACTTTCGCAGTTGGATCATTTACTGTACCGCTTAATGCAGGTGTGCTGTCATTGGTTAATGTGGTTGTTACAGTTACTGCTGGTGCAACCGCATCTACTGTACCAGTTGATGGTGCTGACGGGTTGCCCGCTGGGTCAGTTGCAACAACTGTAACTTTGTCTCCATCTTTAAGATCACCTGGGTTTGGTACTGTCCATTTACCATCCGGGCCTGCAACTACAGTCGCTGTTGTGCCATCCGGGAAGCTCACAGTAACTGTTGAACCAGCTTCTGCTGTACCTGTTACAGGATTAGTCGCATTGATTGGATCAATTACTGGTGCATTTGGCGCAGTGGTATCTACAGTCACCACAGCATTAGTTGTACCTACATTACCTGCTGGGTCGGTGGCTGTCACAGTCACGGTATGCGGACCGTCAGTCAACACTGGAAGTGTATTGTCTGCAAGGGTCCAGGTGCCATCACCATTATTGGTTGCTGGGTAGTTCACACCATCTACAGTCACCACCACTTTCGCAGTTGGATCATTTACTGTACCGCTTAATGCAGGTGTGCTGTCATTGGTTAATGTGGTTGTTACAGTTACTGCTGGTGCAACCGCATCTACTGTACCAGTTGATGGTGCTGACGGGTTGCCCGCTGGGTCAGTTGCAACAACTGTAACTTTGTCTCCATCTTTAAGATCACCTGGGTTTGGTACTGTCCACTTACCATCCGGGCCTGCAACT
>NZ_JEXX01000062.1:0-646 GCF_000582055.1 Acinetobacter sp. 766875
TTAATCAATCAGTAAAAATCCACACAAGTTGTTCTTCAATTCTCTTAATGATCTTCTTCCTGGTTCGTCACCAGCAAGCTAGGTCGGCTATATTACTCTTAATCTCTTAAAAGTCAACAGGTAATTTCGATATTTTTAAAACTTATTTCTCAAACCAACTTAACATTAAATTCATCACTTAAAGTAACCAATCTAATCTCAAGTAACTGTTTTTCAACAAGTTTCTATCTGCATCACCGCCGATGGATGTGCATTATAGACCATCCAAATCCCTTTGCAAGGGGTATTTCAGCCTTTTTCTCTTGAGTGCCGTTTTTTTCTACTATTTTGCGAAAAAAGTGATATATATGGCTTTTTTTTAGGCATTTTTGCTATTTTTTATTGGTTTTTATCTTTAGCTATATAATCATTTTGGAGTTAGGGAGTCTTTTATATGGTTTTTACTCCTCTATAAGCTTTTTAATCCAAAGAATCCAAAGAATCCAAAGAATCCAAAGAATCCAAAGAATCCAAAGAATCCAAAGAATCCAAAGAATCCAAAGAATCCAAAGAATCCAAAGAATCCAAAGAATCCAAAGAATCCAAAGAATCCAAAGAATCCAAAGAATCCAAAGAATCCAAAGAATCCAAAGAATCCAAAGAATCC
>NZ_JEXX01000063.1:0-392 GCF_000582055.1 Acinetobacter sp. 766875
GCAGTAAGCTCACCGACCTATACTGTGAATGGCAACAACGTCAATAACGTGGGCGATGCGATCACTGCATTAGACAAAGGCTGGACACTACAAAGTAATGGTACCAATGCAACTGCAGTAAAAGCTGGTGATACGGTAGACATTGGTACGGTTGCAGGTGAAACCAACCTGAAAGTGACCAAGACCGGCAATACGATTCAGTATGGCTTAAATCGTGACCTGAATATTGACAGTGTAACGGCAGGGGACAGCAAGCTGGATACGAATGGTTTAACCATCACTGGTGGACCAAGTGTGACCAAGACTGGTATTGATGCTGCAGGTAACACCATCAGTAACGTAGCAGCAGGCACCAATGCCACCGATGCAGTAAACAAAGGCCAGCTTGATGC
>NZ_JEXX01000064.1:0-351 GCF_000582055.1 Acinetobacter sp. 766875
CCAATTCTGGCTCATCAATTACTGACTTAAATTTCGCTCAAATAAACTTCGAGTAATTTAAACCAATCAATCAATGAAAATTATTTCGATTAATCAATCAGTAAAAATCCACACAAGTTGTTCTTCAATTCTCTTAATGATCTTCTTCCTGGTTCGTCACCAGCAAGCTAGGTCGGCTATATTACTCTTAATCTCTTAAAAGTCAACAGGTAATTTCGATATTTTTAAAACTTATTTCTCAAACCAACTTAACATTAAATTCATCACTTAAAGTAACCAATCTAATCTCAAGTAACTGTTTTTCAACAAGTTTCTATCTGCATCACCGCCGATGGATGTGCATTATAGACC
>NZ_JEXX01000065.1:0-342 GCF_000582055.1 Acinetobacter sp. 766875
AATACATCGTTGCCAGCATAGCCATACAATGTATCATTCCCCGCCAACCCTTCAAGATGGTCTGCACTGCCATATCCCTGCAGAATATCGTTACCGGCCGTCGCTGCCAGAACCTTTGCCTTGATCGTAGCAACATCCCAGATCGTGCCATCTATAAAGACAATCTGGTCGATTCGACCCGCTGCCTCTCCATTACTATCAAAATAGCCACGGACAGTAATCTGGTCTTGCTCTGAGTATTTAATAATCAGATCATTGTCATCACGCTTAACACTTACAGATGAGGCTTGAATACCTTCATTGAAAATGATCTGGTCTATCTTAAGGTTATTATTTTCATAA
>NZ_JEXX01000066.1:0-342 GCF_000582055.1 Acinetobacter sp. 766875
TAAGCCATACTGAATCGTATTGCCGGTCTTGGTCACTTTCAGGTTAGTTTCACCTGCAACCGTACCAATGTCTACCGTATCACCAGCTTTTACTGCAGCGGCATTGGTACCATTGCTTTGTAAAGTCCAGCCTTTGTCCAGTGCAGTGATCGCATCGCCCACGTTATTGACGTTGTTGCCATTCACAGTATAGGTCGGTGAGCTTACTGCACCTGTAGTGCTATCATAGCTTGCACCACCACCCAGATTGTTGGCTGTACTGTTGCCCAAGGCATCAGTCTTGTTGTTGCTTGATGTGCTTAACGCATCAAGCTGACCTTTGTTTACTGCATCGGTTGCTGC